>NZ_VMHH01000002.1:0-403911 GCF_007559235.1 Corynebacterium gottingense
ATTATAGGATGCTGGGTGTGAGGCGTAGTTGTGTCAGCTGGTCACAGTGGGAGCACTGTATTGTCGTTGGGAAGGCAGTAGGGATATGTCGTTGATGTTTTTATTGCAGGTGCCGTGGACCCCAGGACTATACGTGTTCCTCTTGGGCGGCAGCTTCGGTGGTGTAGAAGGGGAAGAGGGGGGGGAAGGGGGGGGGACGCAGCATTCCCCGGAATGCTGCGCGAGAGGCGGGCACGAGATTAACGGCCCTGGTGCCCGCCTCCTCGTCCCTCAGCGGCGGCTCTGCCCGCGGCTGAGCGCGAAAGGCGCGGGGTGAACTGTACGGAGACGGCACACCCCGCGCTTTTCCGTGCGTTTAGTGCGCCGCCTCGTTCCAGTTCGTGCCCGTGCCGGCGGAAACCTCGAGCGGCACCAGCAGCGAGATCGCCCCATCCATTTCCTGCTTGACGATCCCGCGCACCTCGTCGAGCTCGCCCGCGGCAACCTCGACGACCAACTCGTCGTGCACCTGGAGCAGCACTCGCGACTGGTAGCCCGCGAGCGCCCTGTCGACGCGGACCATCGCAACCTTAATGATGTCCGCAGCCGTCCCCTGGATCGGCGCGTTGAGCGCCGCGCGCTCCGCGTTCTCGCGCGCGACGCGGTTATCGCTGTTCAGCTCAGGCAGGTAGCGGCGGCGGCCGAACAGGGTCGAGGTGTAGCCGTCGCGCCGCGCCTGCTCGACCACCTCCTCCAGGTAGCGCTTCACACCGCCGAAGCGTTCGAAGTAGCTCTCCATGATCTGCTTCGCTTCGCCCGCGGAGATGCCCAGCTGGTTCGACAGCCCGTAGGCCGAAAGCCCGTACACCAGGCCGTAGCTCATCGCCTTCACGCGGCGGCGTAACTCGGGCGTGACCTGGTCGATCGGCACATCGAAGACGCGCGAGCCCACGAAGTTGTGGAGGTCCTCCCCCGCCTTGTACGCCTCGATAAGGCCCTCGTCGCGCGACAGGTGCGCCATCACGCGCATTTCAATCTGCGAGTAGTCGGCCGTCAGCAGGCATTCGTAGCCCTCGCCGACCCTGAAAGCGGAGCGGATTTCGCGGCCCGCGTCTGTTCGCACCGGGATGTTTTGCAGGTTCGGGTCCGCGGAGCTGAGCCTGCCTGTCGACGCCACCGTCTGCTTGAACGTCGTGTGGATCCGGCCGTCGTCGCCGACCGCCTTGATGAGGCCCTCGATGGTGGACTTCATCTTTTGGTACTCGCGGTGCAGCAGCAGGTAGTCAAGGAACTCGTGCGGGTGCTTCTCCGCCAGCGCCTCGATTTCCGACGCCGCCGTCGAGTACCCCGTCTTCGTCTTCTTCGTCTTCGGCAGCTCGAGCTTGTCAAAGAGCACCACGGAGAGCTGCTTCGGGCTGGACAGGTTGAGCTCGGGCTCGTCGACAAGCTCGCGCGCCTTCTCCTCCACCTGGGTGACCTTGTCGGCGAAGTCCTTGCGCTGCGCCTCGAGCACGTCGCGGTCCACGGCGATGCCGGTGTGCTCCATCTCGGCGAGGATTGGCACCAGCGGGAGTTCCAGGTCCGCGTAGAGTTCGTATTCGTCGATGTCGCGCAGCTGCGCGGTGAGTTCCTCGGCGAGTTCGAGAACGGCCGCGGCGGCGTCGATAAGCGAGGTGTCCTCGAGCAAGCTCAACTGGTCCCCACCCACGGTGAGCTGGCGCTGCAGGTGACGCTGGTAGACGTCCTCGAGGCCGTACGTGCGCTGGCCGGGACGCAGGAGGTAGGCCGCGATCGCCGTGTCGTGCGCGATGCCGCGTAGCTCGATCTCGCGCCCGCGCAGCATGTGGTACGCGCCCTTCGCGTCGTGGAGGTACTTCGGGTCCTCCGACTCCAGCCAGGCCTTGAGCGCCGCGTCCTCGGCCGGGGAAAGGTCTGCGGTATCGCGCTGAATGCCGCGCCGTTGCTTATCCACGATCCCCAGCCCCGTCACATCACCACCCGCCGGCACCGCGGAACCAGCCAGGTACACGGCGAGGCCGTCCCCGCGTCGGGCCTCGAGCCAGGAGTCCAGCGGCTCGTCCGCAATCTCGACGTCCGCGAGCTCCACCGGCGCCTGTTGCTCAGCCGCATCGCCCTCGGTCGGCACGGCATTGAGCACGCGCTCGCGCAGGTTGGCACCGAACTCCAGGTCGTCGAAAGCCTTGGCAACCTCCCCCACGTCCGCGGTCTTCAGCGCTAGCTCGTCCGGGCCGACCGGCAGCTCGACGTCCGTGACCATTTGGGTGAGCTCGCGGTTGAGCTGCACCTGCTCGATGCGTTCGCGGAAGTTGTTCCCCGCCACGCCCTTGATCTCATCGGCGTGGGCGATGAGCTCCGCGAGCGAGCCATACTTCACGATCCACTTCGTCGCGGTCTTCTCGCCCACCTTCGGCACGCTCGGCAGGTTGTCCGACGGGTCTCCGCGCAGCGCCGCGTAGTCCGGGTACTGCTCAGGCGTGAGGCCGTACTTGTTCTCCACCTCTTCCGGGGTGAACCGGGTGAGCGTGGAGACGCCGCGGGTTGGGTAGAGCACGGTCGTGTGGGCGTCGACAAGCTGCAAATAGTCCCGGTCACCGGTGACGATGACGATTTCGTAGTCGCCGCGCGCCTGCGTCACCAGCGTGGCGACGATGTCGTCGGCCTCGAAGTTCTCCTTGGACAGTGTGACGATGCCGAGCGTGTGTAGCACGTCCTCGATGATCGGGACCTGCCCCTTGAACTCCGGCGGCGCCGACTCGCGCTGCGCCTTGTACTCCGGGAAGCGCTCCGTGCGGAACGTCTTGCGGCCGACGTCGAAAGCTACCGCAACGTGCGTCGGTGCCTCGTCGGCGAGGATGTTGGCGAACATGGAGAGGAAGCCGTACACCGCGTTCGTGTGCTGCCCGCCCGTGGTGGAGAAGTTCTCCGCCGGCAGGGCGTAGAAGGCGCGGAAGGCCATGGAGTGGCCGTCGATGAGCAGGAGGCGTTTTTGATCAGTCACGGTGCACCAGTCTAGCGACCGCCCACGCCACGCAATTTCCAGATCCTCGCGCGCATCCGCTACACTTTTCCGCGAGCCCCAGTAGCCCAATTGGCAGAGGCAACGGATTCAAAACCCGTCCAGTGTGAGTTCGAGTCTCACCTGGGGCACGAATAGCAAGGTCACAGCCGAAGAGATATCCTAGAGGGTCTCACCACTCACCATTTACTCACCACCATGAGGGCAAGCGGAGCCGCGGCGGGGGTGGCGGCGCAATAACGGAGAGCAGTGAAAACGTACCGGGAAGACCGTGGACGTTAACCGGATGATTCCGACTAGACTCAACTCAAATCACCTACAGGACACGGGAGGTACGATTACCCCCATCCTGGGGTAGGCGGGGGTAACCGAAGGTTGTAGATGACCCCATCTTCCGCCCTACACAACCCCGTTGAACTGCACAATTCCTAAAACCGTCATGCCCCCGGATCCACATCCCATTGGGGGGCTGCTGCCCTCCAAACGGCCACTGATTCTAGCCGGACCTACCTGTCGAGTTGCGGGGTGAGGTCCATATCGAGGTGGTCGAGGACCGCGTTGACTGCGCCTTTCCCAAGCATCCAAAGGGCTAACCCGATGAAGATCGAGCCGGTACCCATGTCAACGAAGTGACCATACCGGGCCAGCAATCGAGAAAAGTCATCCACCGACAGCGCAAACCCGGCTGACATCACAAAGCCTACGGCCACGAGGGCGAGAGGATGACCACAATCCATTCCGATCTGCGCGACATCGGGCCCAGGTACTGCTACTGCAGCTGCGAACACGCCGATTAACGCGAGAGAAACGCAGAATGTCGTCACACGATCACTGCAAAGCCATGAGCGCGACCAGGAGCAGGAACAAGTTGTTGACAAGGTGCAAAATCAGCCCAGCCCACAGGGATTTGTGGCGTCTTGTCACCAGTGCGCAGCCCAAGCCGAACAGTGTCGCGTAGAGGATCACCGATGGGAAGACGTGAGCAAGACCGAAAGTCAAGGAGCTCAGCAGCACACTCAGGACTGCGGGCTCTACGGTGTCGAAATAGCTCATGAGCAGGCGCCTGAAGACGAGCTCTTCGAAGAAGGGGCCGAGAAGCACCTAGGTCGCAAGCGCGAGGAGTATGCCCAGGCCGTCCTCGAGTGGCGGATTTGAAGTCTCATTGTCCAACCCGAGTAAAGATCCGAAGAAGCCAGCGCCAATGGATGCGAGCAACATGATGCACGGCACTTCCCACATCAGATGCCTACCGTCGCCGCGCAGAGGATGAAATCCCAGCGCAATCCCTCGACGCTTCATATACAGAACGAGCGCCGCTGTCGCGAGTGCAATGCTCAATCCAACAGCGACAGGAAATAGGGCCAGAAGTCGGTTGTCTCCAACACCCAATTCACGCAATGCAAGCAGCACTCCGAGCGGGACAGCGACCAACGCAGCCGTCAACAAGAGACCGATGAGTGCGTCTCGCAGTTGAATGTTTTGCCCAGTGCTGTCAATGATCCTAGTCGAACCTCCTAGGCTGCTTCCGATATTGCCAGTCATTCCACTGCAGATACTTGGCTGGACTCAAAGACAGCTCCAAGAACACCGCGCTTTGGCTGCGCCGCATCAACAGGCCCTGTGTCACACTGTAGCTCTGTGAAGGTATTTCCCATCAACGACGGCAATTGGATGACACCGCATAGCGCCGGGGACACCCATCTTCTCCAGCCGACCTATTACGTGTTCTTTTGGGCCAGCGATGCGGACTGGGAAGACGTGCACATCCGTGAGGGTTTCAAGCTCATTGGCGCCAAGGATGTCGTAGAGGCGATCAGCTGGGAGCAGCAGCATGCGAACGGCCGCATGGCAGCGACGTTGCTTCCTGTGTCTCAAAAGATGGATACCGGCAGACACTACCGTGAGCTCTACCTTGTGCACGGAACGTATCCGCAGGAGTCTGAGCGCCCAAGCGAACCCGATTTCGCTTGGGAGATGTTCACACCAGACCCCGAACCCGAATCCAACTAAACACGCCGCGTGGCAGCACGGGCGCTACGCGGCGTGTGCTCCGCTGCGCGAGCCGAACGCGTCCCACGTCAACCAGCGCCAGGCCTTTTCTAAAGGGCCCTGCCCGAATGCCCGCAACCAGACGGTGCTGATCACCGCTTGCGCAATGAGCATCACGATCACGACCAGCCAGGCCGTGACAAAGTCGGCGTCGCTCGCGTTGTCCTGCGCTGGAGGAATGCCCAGCAGCGGCCGAGCGGCGAGGATGATGAAGGTCGCGCCGATGTAGTTCGTCAGCGCCATGCGGCCAAGGGGCGCGAATACGGCTGCGAGTGCGTCACGCAGCGGGGTTCGAAGCATTACCAGTACGAGCGCTACCCATGTCGCAGCGAGAATGAAACCCGCGACAGAAGAAAGCGGGGTGAACCCTGCGCGAGCACGATCCTGGTATTGGAGGAACCCGGTGACCAAGGTCAGGGGTACCAACAGCAGGAGTGCGAGCGCGGCGGGCCGGGGGTTGATATCCAAGCGTTGCGGAAGGCCCCATTCGGCGGCTGCGAACCCGAGCAGCAGCAGCCCCGGAATGAGCAGCGTCCCGCCGAAGTAGACGCCGATGAGTGTGAGTATGACACCGAGCACTGTCGCGATTGGTCGCCTTCTCGTCTCGGGGAGGAATGTCAGCGGCAGCAGGAAGATCAAGCTAGAGAATGCGTAGTGCATCAGTGCCTCGCCCGGGTGCACCAGCGCGTGCAGGAATCCAAGGATGAGCAGTGGGATGAGTCGGCGCAGCAGCACGACCCACTCGCGGCGCTGCCTACGCCGTGCAGAACGCACGATCATTGCGAACCCGATGCCGAAGAGGAAGGTGAATACCGGGAAGAAGCGCTCATGCGCGAGGAGGTTGCGCAATGTCCACGCGATGGAGTCTTGCGTTGATGCGGGAAACATCATCCACAATTGGGTGATGTTGACAAAGGCGATGCCACACAAAGCGATGCCACGGATGACATCGAGTGAGAGCAGTCGTTCCTGTGCAGGCGTGGCGGTGGTGATAGTCAACGGAGGCATAAGCTGCGTGGTCCTTTCTTGAGGGTGTCCGATTCTTTGTGTGCGGGGGTTTGGTTTACAGGTAGTCCGCGAATCGGTCGGGATATGCCACGGCTAGTTGGTTGATGGCTTGTTTCCACCCGGTAGCTTTCGCTCCTTCAATATAGCCGTTGCATTCGATGTCGCGTTTTGCTTTCTTCGCTCGCTGGGCAGCGCGCTTGTCCTCGATGTTGCAGATCATCAGCCACAGCGTTTTCAGCGCCGCAGTATCGTTCGGGAACTGCCCGCGGTTACGGGTAGCTTTACGCAATTCAGCGTTGAGCGATTCGATCGAATTAGTGGTGTAGAGCACCCTGCGTGCCGCAGGCGGGAACTGCAGAAACGGCACGAACCGCTCCCAGGCGTCGCGCCAGACTTTGACCGATTGCGGGTAGCGGCGACCTAGCTCAGAGGCTTCGAACGCGTCCAAGGCGGCACGGGCGGTGTCCTCGTTGGCGGCCGTGTAGACCTCACGTAGCGCACGGGAGACACCTTTGCGGTCCTGATAGGACACCCACCGGTTCGCAGCTCGAATCAGGTGCACGATGCAGGTCTGCACCATGGAATTCGGCCAGGTTGCCTCTACTGCTTCCGGCAGGCCTTTAAGCCCGTCGCAGCACACGATGAACACGTCCTGGACGCCACGGTTGGCCAGATCTGCGCACACTGATGCCCAGAATGCGGCGCCTTCATTGTCAGCGATCCACAATCCCAGGATGTGCTTGATGCCGTCGATGTCGACACCGATCGCCATATAGCAGGCCTTATTGACCACGCGGTGGCCATCGCGGATTTTCACGCGTAGCGCGTCGAGGAAGATCACTGGGTAGAACTCGTCGAGCTGGCGGTTTTGCCAGATCATGACCTCGTCTAACACCGCATCGGTAATGGTGCTGATCGTATCCGGGCTCATATCCACCCCCAGGGTGGTCGCGAGGTGATGCTGAATATCGCGCACTGTCATCCCACCGGCGTATAGCGAGATAATCATGTCGTCTAGCTCGGTGAGCCGACGGGAGCCTTTGGGCACCATCTTTGGCGCAAACGTGCCGGCACGATCCCTCGGCATGGTCACTTCCACCGCGCCGTAGCCAGAATTAACGGTCTTGGTGTACGACCCATTGCGGTGATTGCTCTCCTGTGCGGTTTCCACCCGGGCCTTCGCCTTACGGTCGGCATGGCCGTAGCCCAAATGTGCATCCATCTCCGCCTGCAGACCAGCGTTAATCGACGCCTGCAACAGACCTTTGACCAGGTCGCTTGCATCATCAGCAGAGGTCGACAGCTCGCTAATCAGGCTGGCCAGCTCAGGATTTTCCATCAGCTTCTCGCTGATCTCGTTGACCCTCGCCGGGTCATGGCCTTTCTTCGGTGACACCGTAGTCATTATCGGTGAAACTCCTTCAGATCAAAGCCTCACACACAAACTTCCTGACACCCTCCATCACGGTTTTGAGCCCCTTTGAACGACGGACCTCTACAGAGCCATCTCCGTTGCGCCCAATGATTTCGATTTCACCGCGTTCAATATCTTGCAACTTTCCGCTCGTCAGGTAGTAAGGCGTGAATCCTTTGGATTTTGAACCGACTGCTTTTGCGAAGCCCTTCTCCACGCGTTTCATCAAACTCGGTGGAGTTAGGCCCCAAATCATTTCGGTGCCGTCGGGTTTGACGGGGAAACGGAAACACAGCCGTCCGGAGCTAGGACCGATTCTCGTGGTACATCATCTGCTAATGGAGCACTTGTCCCCACAATTCGTCCATCGCTTTCCGATACGTAGATAGCATAAAATTGGTCTGGCCGACTTCCACGTTTTGAAGTCATCTCGAACCTGCGCAGGCTGTTCCACCGCACTTTTTCCGACGAATCGACTTTGAGAACCAGGGGCTCAATTTTCGACGACCCAAATTGGACAACATAGATATACTCATCCGTCCGTGTGAACTGATTCGACCTAATCGCTCCAGTTGGGTTAATGAGCGAACTCACCATCTGAATCCGCGCTTCCGGGAACGTCTGTTCCAGCAGCATCCCCAGGCGCAGGTACTCCTTCTCGTCAATGGTGACAATGAGCACCGAGTCCTCTGGGTTGAGCAACTCCTTGGCGATCTCCAGACGCTTCTCCATCATCGACAGCCACTTGGAGTGCTTGTACTGATCGTCGCCGTCAACGTAGTCGTTGTTGTACTTCCAGTCCTTATCCCTCGTGTTGTACGGCGGGTCAATGTAGATGCAATCCACCTTGTGGCGGTGGGTGTAGGTAAGCAGGTTTAGAGCATGGAGATTCTCGGAGTTAATGACCGTGTGGAACGGTGCTTCCGGGTCGTCGGAGTTAATCACCTCGCCGGTCTGCACAAGACCCGGGTAGATCACGTCATCGTGTTGCGCGACCACGACGAGGTCTTCGACTAGCACCCCGTCACGCAACTGCGCTACGGCACCCTCAGCGGGCTTCGTTTCGACCGCCGTTGCGGAAGGCCCGCCTTCTGCCTTGCGGTCAATCTTGGCGACCGTCCAGAGAGTTATGTCGCCTGCCTGCTTTGAACCCCTCGGCGGCAAGATGTGTACCGTGTCGCCGCGTCGGACTGGGCGCGTTGGCAGTTCGACGGCGTCCGGCAAATGGCGTTCGAAGACTAAGCCGAAGGAACGTTGGTTCTGCGAATGGCGAATCTCGCGTTCGAGCTCCGCAGCGAGCTTCGGGTCGAGGCCGCGGGCCTGTTGGAGCAAGTCAGTTAAGCGTGACATGGGGTCCTCTCTTTTGCTGGAATAAGCGTATCGAACCGTCTCGGAAAACGAGCCGAGTGCCGGGGCGGGCTTGCTTCTTAGCCTGGCAGAGCCGACGAAATGTTCGAAGGAAAACGAGTGAAGTCGCGGCGGCTACTGCGCGAGGCATGTAGGTTTCACAACGAACTATGATTGAACTGGTCTGAATGCTGAGGGCTAAGGAGGCACATTTGGATCAAGTCGCAGTCGCCCGTGAGTTCATTACCGTTACCGTGGGCGGAGATGGCGTTGACATCCCGAAATCTATTTTTCTTCGCCTTTTCGAGCAGTCTTTCAAGAAGTATTCCGCCCCCTACAGAGACGCGATTGACAAGGGGCGAATCTCGCTTTCCCAAATGCAAGAGCTTGCGCACAAGGCCGAGATTCCCTGGTGCCTCTTCTTCGCACCCGAAGAATTCGTTATTGAGCAGGTCCGCCATAAAGCCCAAGAGCTGAGAAAGGGCGTTCCCCGCCGAGGCTCGATCAGCATTGGGACAAGAGGCTCCGTCGATGTGAGCGAAGTTGACTTGATTGTCATGGATCTGATGCGCAAGCAGGCGAAATTGCGCGAATACGGAGACAAAGCCCCTGACAACGAAGTTCTAGGGCTGCTCCAAAGACGCAGTGGTCTCAGTACGGATGAACAGGCTCAACTTCTAGCGGACAAATTAGAGTTTTCTTACTCCGAATTTCAGCAGTGCAAGGACCCTAGTGAAGCCCTCGACTACTTCATCAACAAATTAGCGGCAAATAACGTGTTGGTTTCTCAAGGAGTTGAGGAGCAGTACATGCCCCAGTACACACGCGAAATTGTGTGCAGCGGTGTGACGATTAAGGACAAATGCTACCCCTACATCTACTTGACTCGGGGAAGCCATGACGATCACCAGGAAGTTCCTGGACGGAAAATTTTCACATTGGCTCTGCTCACTGTGCTCGTAGCTCAAAAACAATTCTCGGTCGTGGAATGGAACGACGGTAATCCAGAGAGCTTCGAAATTGAGTCAGAAGAAATCTTGCCCTACGACATCGCAGCCGCTTTTCTGATGCCACGCGACTACTTGAACCCGGAAAATCTGGACACTCTGGATGGAGTGAGAGCCGCCGCCAAGGGTTTTCAGGTGACCCCGAGTGCGTTGGTTGTCCGATGTGTGAGAGCACAGCTCATGCCGTGGGATCGTGCTACAGACTTCCTCCATCAACTGCGCCGAGAGTTCCAAAGCGCCCCCAAATCTCCAGGTTGGGGCCAGCACAAGCCCGAGAATGCGATAGCGAAGTACGCGAACCACGAATTCGTTCGTCGCATGTTCGATGCTCTGGATGCAGGAAAGCTATCGGAGAGTGAATTTCGGCTGGTTGTAACTCACAACAAGATGGACAAGAACAAATTGTCTGACCTCCGGGGAGCCGTGCAGTGACGTTCCTGCAAACCCGATACATCATTGACACGAATGTGCTAAACAAGATCGATGTAAACGAACGGTCAACCCAGTTCTTTAAGACCAGATGCTCACTCCCAGATGCCGTACTCGATGAAGCCTCCGGTTTCCCAGACATCGAGGAGCTGCGAAAACTGAGGTATCCAACTACAGCCCCGCTTCTCCAGCTACTGATGGAAGTGATGGCAACAATTGAGCTCAAGGATAAGCGAGTAGTCAATCTCTGGAAAAACAAGGGTGCTGCCGATCCGGTTCTAACCGCAGTGGCACTTCATGCCCGCGCGCAAGAAAAAGATCGCATGCTGGAAATTGAATGGGTGATCGTTACCGACGACAGAGCCGTTCGCAACCTTGCGGAAAAACATGAAGTAGAAGTTTTGTCCGGTGACCAATTTCAGGAGATCCTGCGTAGACAAATGTGAGTCACTTCGAGCTCATAACGTCCCACTCTTAGCAGGTGCTCAGCACCTCTGAGTCATGCCCAACGTGGCTTTTATGCTCAACTGTAGGCCTCGCGGCACGGCAGCTCCTGATCCAATGACCAACTTTTGTACGGCTCTCTAAACGGATGGCACCGAGTTTACACTCTTTTGCGAACGGCGGAGATTTTTATCAGTCGCAGCGGTAGGAAGAGTGGGTTTACATGACGGCGACCGTTTCGGTTTCCGCTGCGTGGGGACTACTTTCGGGGTGCCGGCTAAAATGTGCCTAGAGCTAAACAGAGCAAGCCGTGGAGCTAAGCCCGGAACTGGGCCGCGTTGGTGGTGATCACAGAGTTTTCCGCTCCTCAGAGAGATTTCCTTGACTCGGATAAAATTTTCTGTACCTCCAGATATGTTTGAGGGAATTTTAGGCGCGACACAGACGTTGTAGGCAGTGTTAAAGTTACCCGGACAAAAAATCGTTGTTAAGGGTGTCGGCCTACCTAAGTTGAATATGATTATTTGAAAAGCTGTTGTTTGCACCCGGAAGGAGTGATCTCGTGACCACTATCCCACCCCTTCAACCTGGTCGCCCTTTGACGCCTGCCGGCGACGCCGCGACCGCTTTACGTCTCGCCTGTTCAGATGCGGCGGATGACGTAGCACTGCCTGTTGACCCATTGCAGGTTGCCCGAGTGTACGGTGTGCCAGTATTTGGGTATAACCTTCCTTCTGATCTTTCCGGTTACCTGGACTGGGACGAAAAGGGGGCATTCATCGTCGTAAACAACAACCACAATGTTGAGCGTCAGCGTTTCACTGTCGCCCATGAGATGGGCCACTTTTACGACACCCATCGGCGTTCTCTTTCTCGGAAGAAGAAAGACCGAGCTCGTCTCGCAGGTGAAGGAACCGACATCGAGGAGATTTACGCAAACAGGTTTGCCGCAGCTTTACTCATGCCTGCGGATGCCGTGAAGAAAAAGTTTCAGTTTACCCAGGACGTTGGGGTATTGGCACGTCTATTCCAGGTATCCAAGCAAGCAATGTCGATCCGTTTGAGCAACCTGGGACTTGTTGCGTGACGGAAGCGGGAACGTCAACCGATAGCTCCTCCGCCGTTGCTGCTCAGCCTCAAATTGACGACCACGAGGTCGAGCAAGAGGGGGCATCCAGCATTGATGCTTTAGATTTTCCTACCCAGCCTCAGAGGGTTTGGTGGAAAGAGATCTTTCGCTTCCGGCACCGCAGGAAGGACCCATCGAGGGAAGAACTGGAAAATGGCAGGTACGAATCAGACACTCGCAATCGAAACATCTACGCGTGGGTTTTACTTGGCATTCTTATCGCCCAGCTAATTGCGGCTCACTATCTGATCTACCGGTCAGCCACAGGCTCTCACGATCCGTCGAAAGATGGCTTTTACCTCTCGGACCAAGTGCTCATGGCATACATGGGTTCGGTTGTGGTCGAGGTAATTGGTCTAGTCTACGGCATTGTTCGGGGCATCTTCCCGAACAGCGATCAATGACGAATGGAAATCCAAACCTACATCACATAGACGCGAGCATTTAATACACTCAAATTAACCTTTCCGAAGAACCGCCTAGTACCGAAGAACGAAAGTACCGCTGTCCCGCATTCGACCAACCCTCCCGCACCAACGTCATGTCACTACCTCTGTCGCGCGAGACTAGCTGACCGGTGCTATCAACACCGCACCGAAGCCAGACAACGCGGAGGTTCCAGCAGCCGTCGTTGCCAGCGTGTGGCGCACAGTCTGAACTGACATAGTCGGCGGCTCAGTCGCCGAGCGCACCGGTGTCTCGCCCCTTAGGAATTATCTTCAAGCCACGAATACCCGATTGGTTGAGGCAGTCCTCCGCGACCACTTCAGCGTTGTCAAAAAACGTGCCGTCGTCCGAGATGTCCACCGTCGCTTCCACCGGAACAAATTTCGTGACGGGAAGCGGGTCGAACGCTCCTAGCTCATGCGGCCGGTACATACGAAGTGGCTCGCTTCCCTCCCACTCGATTCCAACCTGGAGGTCGTATTCAGGACTGCCATGCTTTTTGCTCATCCCGCGGGCGGCGAGCATGAGGTCCGCAATGAATGCCTCGATGAAGAATGCGTGTACCGAGCTTCCTTCTTCCTGGACGGGAAGGTTCACCAACGCCGATACTGCCCCGTCGTCATGGAAAGCGAGGTACGACTCCGGGTGGCCGCCTACTTTCGAGAGAAGCAGATAGCGCCAGCTACGGAACCCACGGCGCGGATACACGTTTGCGTAGTATGCCCCGAGAGGTGTTTCCGGCCTGCTGTAGTGCCAGAGGTTTTCCCTCTGGTTCACCAACCGGTTTGCGAACTGGCTCACGTCGTGGCTTTCCATGGGCGCTGTCACGGTTCTAGTCGCGGGTCTCGCAACGCCGACCGCCCAATACCCCGATGGGCTCGCGAGCTCTTTTGTGCGCTCGTAGTGCTCGAGAAGCAGCTCGCGACGCTGCCTAGCGGCATTGAAGCGCTGCTGGTACAGGCGGGCGATTTCCGATTCCGAAAGCCAGTCGGTGTCAGCCCCGTGGCGGATCGGAACGTTGAATTTCTTGTCCTTGCCAATCAGCATGTGCGGAACCTGCTGGCTCGTCGGGACAACAACCGCTACGGCATGCGTGCCGTCGTCCGAGACGAGGGGGATGATTTCAACGTTGTGCAGCGGTGGCGTGACGTGGTTGTACGCGACGCGCTGATATGCCTGGATGTAGTTGTCATCTACTGCACCGGTGTCGAGCCGTGTTCCAGCACGACTGTCCGAGTCGGTGACTCCATAGATGATCACGCCACCGCCGTAGTTGGCCATAGCCGCCAAGTCTTTCTTAACATCCGACTGCACCAACGACTCTTTCGATGGCAGCGACTGTTTGAAATCCAGGTCTTCTGACTCCGGGACGTCAGTTTCCACAGCCTGGGTGATCATGTCGTCGGTGATAGGGCCGGCAGGAAGACCGAGCGCGCGGTGCAGCGAGGTGAACATGCCAATAGACTATGTCCGACAATCTGGTTAGGTCGGCTAAGTCACGTTGCTCCTCCTACTCTGGGTAATTCAGATGACGCACAGCCAAAGCAGGGGATAATGGCATGGCGGAGACGGACCATCATGTCGGCGATGTCTCAACGCTCCCATAGCAACACTGGGACGGAGCTTTCCACCCGTGCGAATCATGCCTTGCACTGGGGTTGAGCGCGTGGCCCACCGAGAAAGACAGCAGCCGGATCGGTCGTCTATCCGCAAATGACGATCTTCCGCGCCGGTGCCCAAAACGGTTTCCGCTGCGTGGCGGCTATTTTCAGGCGTCCGCTAGGATCAATTTGGCACTAAACGCTGAAGGCTATGGAACTAGGCCAGGAACAGGGTCTCGTTGTCGGTAGTCAGGGAGTTTTCCGAAACCCCCTCGACGCCCCGCCGCCGGCCCACCTGCCAGCCGCGGGGCGTTCTTCGTGCGCCTGCCGCCCACCGTTCTTGGGCCGCTTCCCGCCTCCCAGCCCCGCACGAGTAACTCGCAGTCCGCACCCCATTTTTCGCTACCTTTCCGTTTCACCACGTCCAGAACGTGACGGCGGTTGCGGCCACCCCGGTTTGTGCGAGAGTTCACGTTGATCCCTAGCGCTGCACGTTTACAAAGGTCTAGCGTAAGCACTTGTAGCAACAACCGCTTTCCAAGGAGATCCACCATGCGCTACACAAATGGCAACTATGAAGCCTTTGCCCGCCCCCGCAAGCCCGAAGGCGCTGACGAAAAGACCGCCTGGATCCTCGGCTCCGGACTCGCCGGACTGTCCGCCGCGGCCTTCCTCGTCCGCGACGCGCAGGTGCCGGGCAAGAACATCCACATCCTCGAGCAGGCGAATATCGCCGGCGGCGCGCTCGACGGCATCAAAGAACCGGAGGACGGCTTTGTAATCCGCGGCGGCCGCGAGATGGAGAACCACTTCGAAACGCTGTGGGACCTCTTCCGCTCCGTCCCCTCGCTGGAAATCGAAGGCGCGAGCGTCCTTGACGAGTTTACTGGCTCAACCTCGACGACCCGAACTACTCCCTCCAGCGCGCGACCGTCAACCGGGGCCAGGACGCGCACACCGACGGCAAGTTCACACTTACCCGCAAGGCGCAGAAGGAACTGATCAAGCTCTTCCTGGCCACCCGCGACGAGGTGGAAAACGTGCGCATCAACGAGTGGTTCAGCGAGGACTTCCTGGAGTCCAACTTCTGGATGTACTGGCGCACCATGTTCGCGTTCGAGGAGTGGCACTCCGCGCTGGAAATGAAGCTCTACGTCCACCGCTTCATCCACCACATCGGCGGCCTGCCCGACTTCTCCGCGCTGAAGTTCACCAAGTACAACCAGTACGAGTCCCCTCGTCCTCCCGCTGATCAAGTACCTGCAGGACCACGGCGTGCAGTTCGAGTACGGCACCCGGGTCACGGACGTCGACTTCCGCATCGCCAACGGCGAGAAGCAGGCCACGTACATCCACTGGGAGAAGGACGGCGAGGACGGCGGCGTCGCGCTCACGGAAAGCGACCTCGCGTTTCTCACCATCGGCTCGCTGGTGGAAAACTCAGACAACGGCAACCACCACCGCGCGGCCAAGCTCAACGAGGGACCTGCCCCGGCGTGGGACCTGTGGCGCAAGATCGCGGCGAAGGCCCCCTCGTTCGGCCGCCCGGACGTGTTTGGCAGCCACATCCCGGAGACGAAGTGGGAGTCGTGCACCGTGACCACGCTCGACGAGCGCATCCCGCGCTACATCGAGAAGATTGCCAAGCGCGACCCCTTCTCCGGCAAGGTGGTCACCGGCGGCATCGTCACCGCGCGCGACTCGAGCTGGCTGCTGTCGTGGACCGTGAACCGCCAGCCACACTTCAAGAACCAGCCAGATGACCAGATCGTGGTGTGGGTCTACGCGCTCTACTCGGACAAGCCTGGCGACTACACAGGTAAAACCATCGAGGAGTCCACGGGTGAGGAAATCACCCGCGAGTGGCTCTACCACCTCGGCGTCCCGGTTGACCAGATCGACGAGCTCGCCGCCACCGGTGCGAAGGCCGTCCCGGTGATGATGCCGTACATTACGGCATTCTTCATGCCGCGCCAGGCCGGCGACCGCCCTGACGTCGTCCCGGAAGGTGCGAAAAACTTCGCATTCATCGGCCAATTCGCCGAGTCCGCGCAGCGGGACTGCATTTTCACCACCGAGTACTCGGTCCGCACTCCGATGGAGGCCGTTTACACGCTCATGAACGTCGAGCGCGGTGTGCCCGAGGTCTTCAATTCGACCTTCGACGTCCGCACGCTTCTCGACGCCACCGTCCAACTCCGCGACGGCGAGCCGCTTGGCTCCGGCCGCGACACCAAGGCGGGCCACTTCATGCGAAAGCACTTCCTGGGCAAGATCGAGGACAACGAGATCGGCGAGCTGCTCCAGGAGTCGGGCCTGCTCAAGCCCCGCAATTAGCCCCGTCCTCCACTTGCCAGGCCGCGCGCTGCACCGCGGCTTGGTGGGCCCCGGATTGCAACTTACATAGGCATAGTATATATTTACGCTATGCAGATTGACGAACAGACACAGCTCGCCAACAGCCTCGTGTGGGCCAGCAGCCGCTTCGCACGGACCGCATATCAAGCAACGCCGGTGCAACTCTCGTACGTCTCGCTGCGCGCGATGTCCGCACTCGATCGCGAGCCCGGACTTCGCGTCGGAGAACTCGCACGTCGTGAGGGTATCACACAGCCGTCCATGAGTCAGGCAATCAAGAAGCTTGTCGACGGCGGCTTCATCACCCGCCACCCCTCGCCCGAAGACGCGCGCGCCGCGGACCTCATGATCACCGACAAGGGCCGCGACATTCTCCTGAAGTACCGCAACGACTCCGCCGCCCAGATTCTGCCTGTGCTGGACACGCTGAGCGACGACGACATCGCCGTGCTTCACCGCGCCTCCGAACTGCTCCAGCAGATCACCGACGAACTCTCCGAGAAGCGCTAGCGCATCTGCATCCCTACTTACTGAGGTCGGCAATCCAGTCGACCCCACCACATTTGTCATGCCCAAAAACAAGGAGGTTTTCATGTCCAACGCTGGTTTGGAAGACGCCGAACCGCATTCAATGCTGAAGCAACCAATCGCTGTGTGGGCCCTCGCGTTCGCCTGCACGGTCTCGTTTATGGGCATCGGCTTGGTCGATCCGATTCTGCCTGCAATCAGCCGCGAACTCGACGCGTCCCCCACGCAGACGATGCTGCTGTTCACCAGCTACCTGCTCATCACGGCGCTCGCAATGTTTTTCAGCGCCTTCATCTCCTCGCGAATCGGAGTCAAGGTCACACTCTTGATTGGCCTCGCACTCATCGTCGTCTTCGCGTTTCTGTCCGGCGCCGCCAGCTCCGTCGACGCCATCATCGGGTTCCGCGCCGGCTGGGGCTTGGGCAACGCCCTGTTCATCTCCACCGCGCTCGCGGCAATCGTGGGCGCCGCCGCAGGCAGCGCCGGTCAAGCCATCATCCTCTACGAAGCGGCGATGGGTATCGGCCTCGCCGTCGGCCCGCTGGCCGGTGGTCTCCTCGGCGAGATCTCTTGGCGAGCCCCCTTCTACGGCACCGCCGTCCTCATGGCCATCGGCTTTCTCGCAATCGCGACGCTCCTCAAGCGCAAGTCCAACAATCCCGCCCCCGTCGAATTCAGCGCAGGATTCGTCGCGCTTAAGGAGCCGGCGCTACTCACGCTCGGCCTGGTCGCGTTCTTCTACAACTTCGGCTTCTTCACGCTTCTGGCGTACTCCCCGTACCCAATCGAGGAGGCCGCCTCGCTCGCAGGCAAGGACTTCGGCGCCATCGAGCTTGGATTCGTCTTCTTCGGCTGGGGCCTCACGCTCGCCATCTCCTCGGTGTTCCTCGCACCCCGCCTCGTGCAATGGCTCGGCCTCTTCCCTGTGCTGAACCTGATCCTCGGCGGCTTCGGCGTTTTGCTCGCCTGCCTCGGTTTCGCCGCGCTGCACCTCACGGCGGTCGTCACCCTGGTCATCATCGCCGGCATCTTCATCGGCGTCTTCAACACCGTGCTCACCGAGGCCGTCATGGAAGCCACCCACCTCCCCCGCAACGTCGCCTCCTCTACGTACTCCGGACTGCGCTTCCTCGGCGGCGCCATCGCCCCCGCGGTGTCCGGCCCGCTCGCCGCCGCCCTCGGCGCGGGCGTCCCGTACTGGTTCGGCGCGGCGTCGCTGGTCCTCTCCCTCGCGATCTTGCTCGTGGGCAAGCGCAACTTGGGCCGCCTCGCTTAACGACGCCACCGCCCCAGCGCATGCCTATGAGCGCCAGGGGCACTGGCGCTGACTCGAAAGCGACGACACGCTACCCGCCATCCGGCGGGTCCGGGGTACGAAACGGCGCCCGCGCCACGTGATCCACCCCAGTCGGTGTGACCCGACCCGACGGCGAGACCCACACAATCCGCCCATCCCGACGCTGCGTCCGCCCACGCGAGGACTTACCCGCCTGAGAATTGTGATACCGACACAACCACCCCAAATTCCCCACCTCAGTCTCACCACCTTGCTGATGCTCCACCATATGATGCGCATCGCACTGTGATGCCGGCACATCACAATCCTTCCACGTACACCGCACCGAATCCGCCAACATCATCTCCCGATGCTTCCGATGCGCAAACCACACATCATACGCATTAACCGGCCCATCAGCCGCCCCCACCAAAATCACCGACCCCAACTCAGCCAAACGCATCCGCACAAACTCCACACCGGAGACCACCACACCATTGTCAAACCGCACCTGGACATCATCACCCATCCCCGCGATGACCTTCACATACTCCCCCAGATCCAAATTCGCAGCCACCCGCACCACATACTCCGCCTTCGGACACTGATCAGACAACCAGCCGACCACATCATCTTTCGCCGCATCACACAACCCCTGCACCGCAAGCGAGGGACCAATAACCTTCAACGTGGCCATCCCATCACCATGCTGACGCACCCCGCACCCCAGGCGTGCGCGCAGGCGCCGGCGACAACTCCTGCTTCAACACCGCCGCGCGGCGACGCACACACGCCAAATCACCACTCGTGGCACACAGCCCTTCAATAAACCGCCACCGGTTCGTCGCATCTGTAATCGAGCGCGACGCACGCGCAATATAGGCCAACGCATCCACCCGGTGCCCGCACTCACGCGCCCCTGCCACCGCACGGGCCTGATAACGCGAATGCGACGTCGGCGCGTACAACATGCGGGCGGCGACTATTAACTGGGAGGCGCGGTCGGGGTCCACGCCGGCGTCGATAAGCGCATCTGCAGACACGCCAACAACCGCGGCGACGTAATCAACGCCGGCGCGGTCGTGGGCCACAAGGTCTGCAATCACATCCATACCCAGCACAATACGAGCCCGTGACCTGCGCAAACAAGCACTTGTGAGAAGACTCCCAAAGCACCCACCGAAGGGAACCGCGGGCCTAGTTCTTGCGTCTAATACGGGTTAAGGGTTTTCCGCGCGCCTCGCCGATGGGACAATGGTCCACCCGCTTGGTTAGGATGTTCGCATGCGCCAGACCATTCTTGCCGGCACCATCGCTGCCGCACTCGCTGTATCCACCGTCCAGTTCAGCCCCCTCGTCCCGGCCGCCGCCGCTGCGGAGGCGGGAGAGAACGGGGGCGATGGGGCGTCGTCAAGCACTCGCCCCAAGGGCAACAAGCCCGGCGACCCCGCGCCCGGCCTGAAGCCGCTGGACTACGACGAAGAGAAGGATCCCATGCACCTGGATCCGGACAAGAACCCGGTGAAGAAGGTGTCGAGCTCCGAGATGTTCCTGGATTGGACCAAGGACATGGAGGAGGGCGACGGCAAGGACGTCGTGCAGGCGTGGGCGAAGAATTCGTCGGTGCCGGACACAGCGAGCCCGTGGGAGCTGGCGAAGCAGGAGGTGCAGGGCTCGTCGATGATGTCGTCCGGCTTTTTTACCGGTGACTTCGCGCAGAGCTCCGCGGGGTCGAGCCGCGCTGCGTCGTCCGTCATCCCGGTCATGCTGGGTCTTCTTGTCATCGGCCAGCTTGTGGAGCTGGTCATGCGCGGCATCCGCATGGCGCAGCAGTAGCTACGCCGCACGGCATGGCAACTTCCCCACCGAAGCCGTTGCGAGTAATATACGGTGAACAGTATATTTCTACGCTTCTGGAAGTTCCATGCACGCAACATTCACCGCACGCCGGGCAGGCGTCCTCGGGGCCTGCCTCGCCGCAGCGACCCTGCTGACCGGCTGCGTGACTAACACCGAGGACGGTACGCCCGATGGCTGGGAGCCGATCGTCCCGGAGGAAGTCCCCGAGATCGCGGCGCTCGTGCCCGAGCAGGTCGCCGCGGACGGCAAACTCTCCATCGGTGCCAACCCGCCGTTTGCCCCGTTCGAGTTTAAGAACTCCGAGGGCGAACTCATCGGGTTCGAAATGGACATCGGGCGCGCACTCGCGGGCGTGATGGGCCTGGAATACGACCCGCAAGACATGGACTTCTCCATGATCCTCCCCGCGGTGCAAGCCGGCAGCCTCGACGCCGGCATGTCCGGATTTACTGACAACCCGGAGCGTCGCGAATCGTTCGACTTCGTCGACTTCCTGTACGCCGGCATCCAGTGGGCGCGGCAGACGGACAGCGCCGTCGACCCCAACGACGCCTGCGGGCTCACCGTTTCCGTGCAGCGCACGACCGTCTCCGAAACCGACGACGTGCGCCCCAAGTCCGACGCCTGCGTCGAGGTGGGCAAGGAGCCGATCACCGTCCTCTCCTTCGACACCGCCGATAACGCTGCGCTGGCCGCGCTCGTCGGCCGCGCGGACGCGTACAGCGCCGACTCCCCCGTCACCGCGTGGGCCGTGGAGCGCTCGGGGGGCGACCTCGAGCTCGTCGGCGAGATGTTTGACGCGGCGCCGTACGGAATCGCCGTACCGAAGGACTCGGAGCTGGGCCCCGTCATGGCGCTGGCCATGCAGCACCTGATCGACACTGGGGAATACGCCCGCATCCTGGAGCAGTGGAACGTCGATAGTGGGCTGCTCGAACACGCACTCCTGAACGAACAACCGATAGAAGGGCTGGGGTAACACCAGATGAGCAACAAGGTATACAGCCGGCGGAGCAAGCCGGAGCGCATTGAGGCGAAGCCGCTTCGCCACCCCGGCCGCTGGGTGCTCGCCGCGATCCTGGTCGCGCTCGTCGCCTGGTTCATCATCGGCGCCGCGCGTAACGACGCCTACGGGTGGGACACCTACTTCCAGTACCTCTTTGACACGCGCATCGCCGTCGCGGGCCTGCACACACTCGCGATCACGCTGCTGGGCATGCTCATCGGCGTCGTCGGCGGCATCTTGCTTGCGGTCATGCGCATGAGCCCGAACCCGGTGTTCAACGCGGTCGCCTGGCTCTTCCTCTGGGTCTTCCGCGGCACGCCGGTCTACGTGCAGTTGATGTTCTGGGGACTGATCGGCGCGATTTATGACTCGATCAACCTCGGCTTCACCGAGATCCCGCTCGAGCCGTTCACCTCCTCCGCGTTCGCGCTCGCGGTCGTGGGTCTCGGGTTGAACGAGGCCGCGTACATGGCGGAGATCGTCCGCTCGGGCGTGTCCTCGGTGCCGGAGGGCCAGGTCGAGGCGTCGAAGGCACTCGGCATGAGCTGGCGCCAGACGATGACGCGCACGGTGCTCCCGCAGGCGATGCGCATCATCATCCCGCCGACGGGCAACGAGTTCATCTCGCTGCTCAAGACTTCGTCGCTGGTCGTGGCGGTCCCCTACTCGCTCGAGCTGTACGGCCGCTCCATGGACATCGCGGCGGCTCTGTTCCAGCCGGTGCCGCTGCTGCTCGTCGCGGCGACCTGGTACCTCGTCATCACCTCGCTGCTCATGGTCGCCCAGTACTACCTGGAGCGCTACTTCGAGCGCGGTGCGACCCGCCAGCTCACCGCCCGCCAGCTCGCCAGCTTGGCCGACGCGGAGGGCACCATCCCCTCCAACGTGGAAATCATCACCGCACCGGACAAGAAGAAGGGACGCTAAGCCATGACGGTCAAAGCAACACCGATGATCCAGGCCGTGGACGTGTGGAAGTCGTTCGGCCAGCTGGACGTGCTCAAAGGCATCAACCTGGAGGTCATGCCGGGCAGCGTCACCTGCCTCATCGGCCCGTCGGGGTCCGGCAAGTCGACGTTCCTGCGCTGCGTCAATCACCTGGAAAAGGTCAGCGCGGGCCGCCTGTACGTCGACGGCGACCTGATTGGCTACCGCGAGCGCGACGGCGTGCTCTACGAGATGAGCGAGAAGGATGCGGCCAAGCAGCGCCGCGACATCGGCATGGTGTTCCAGAACTTCAACCTCTTCGGCCACCGCACGGTGCTGGAAAACATCATCGAGGCCCCGATCCACGTCAAGGGCGAGGACCCGGCAAAGGCGAAGGCGCGCGCGATGGAACTGCTCGAGATGGTCGGCCTCGCCGCGAAGGCCGACGCCTTCCCCATCCAGCTCTCGGGCGGCCAGCAGCAGCGCGTCGCGATTGCGCGCGCCGTGGCTATGGAGCCGAAGCTCATGCTTTTCGACGAGCCCACGTCCGCCCTCGACCCCGAGCTCGTCGGTGAAGTGCTGCGCGTGATGAAGGACCTCGCCGCCGAGGGCATGACGATGATGGTGGTCACCCACGAGATGGCATTTGCCCACGAAGTGGCCGACCACGTTGCGTTCATGGCGAACGGCCAGGTCATCGAGTACGGCACGCCCGCCGAGGTCCTGGACAACCCGCGCGAGGAGCGCACCAAAGCCTTCGTTTCGACGCTGTTCTAGCGTCCGTTACGCCCCGAACATCCCGACCAGCCCGCGCACGAGCGCGGTAAACCCGCCGAAAAACGCGAGCGAGAGCGCGACGGTGTGCGCCTTGGCGCTCGGGATGTGCGGCGCTAATTTCGTACCCGCAACCTGGCCGACGATGAGCCCCGCGGCCGCCGCCACCCAAAACGCCGCCGGGATGGTCGCCAGGTTCGCAGCCCCGGTGAGCTCCTTGATCAGGAACGAGACCGCGCCGGAGACCATGAAGATGGGCTGCAGGGTGGCCGCGTAAGTGCGCTGCGGCCAGCGCGCCGCCTGTGAGTACACCGTGATGGCGGGCCCTGCCACGCCAGCGAGCGTGTTCATGAACCCGCCGACGGCGCCGGACACGGCCGCGGGCAGCGCGCCTTCGATGGGCGGCACGTAGCGCTTGCCCAGGGTCACCACGCTCAGCGCGATGATGAGCACGATGCCGACGACCACGAGCAGCGCCGAGGGCGACACCGCGCGGATGAGGAACGCGCCCGGCACCGCGCCGACGACGAGCGCCGCCGCAATCGGCGCGAACTTGCCCCAATCGACGTCCGCGCGCATGGACCACGTGTTCAGCACCGCGTTGATCGTGGCGAGGACGTTGATGAGGATGATGCCCACGACCGGCCCCAGCATGAGCGAGAGCGCGGGCGCGGCGATGAGCCCGAGCCCCATGCCGGAGACTCGCTGGGAGATGGCACCGGCGGCGATGGCAACAAACACGCCGACGGCGAGCCAGATCACTGGAACTTCTCCCGCATGGCCTCACGGACCGTGTGCGGCACCAGCCCGGTGACGTCGCCGCCGTACTTGGCCACCTCTTTGCACAGGGAGGAGGAGACGTAGCCGTATTTCTCGTCCGTCATGAGGAAGTAGGTGTCGATGCCGGACAAGCGGCGGTTCATCTGCGCCATCGGCAGCTCGTAGTCGTAGTCCAGCGAGGAGCGCAGGCCCTTGACCAGGGCGGTCACGCGGTGCTCGTTGGTGTAGTCGACGAGCAGGCCTCCCCAGGAGTCCACGCGGACGCCCGGGATGTCTGCGGTCACCTCGCGGATGAGCGCCATGCGCTCGTCCACGCTAAACAGGCCCGATTTCTTCGACGGGTTGCCGGTGACAAGCACGATGACCTCGTCAAAGCTGTGCGAGGCGCGGCGCACGATGTCGAGGTGCCCGTTCGTGATCGGGTCGAAGGACCCGGGGCAGACAGCGGTGGTCATTGCTCCTCGCTTTCGTTGGTCTCGGGGTCCGCGTAGACGGCCATGTCCATGCGGGCAATGCCGTAGGTGCGCTTCTTCAACTTCTGGCCCGTGGGGGTGAAAGTCGCCGGCCAATCGGTCTCGGGACTGTCGCGGTGGCGCTCGACGACGACCACGGCTCCGTCGATAAGCAATGGCTCGAGCGCGCGGACCATCTCGGCAACGGTGGCGTCATCGAGCGCGTACGGCGGGTCTGCGAGCACCATGTGGAAGTGCTTGCGCGGGGCGCGCGCGACGTAGGTGGAAGCCTTGACCGGCTCGATGTGGACGTCCGCGTGGCCGACGACCTCGGCGTTGTGCTCGATGACGGCGACTGCGCGCGGGTCATTCTCCACCAGCACCACCTGCTGCGCGCCGCGCGACGCTGCCTCGAGGCCGAGTGCGCCGGAACCGGCGAACAGGTCGAGCACGTTCGCCCCCGTGAACCCGAAGCGGACCTGGAGGGACGAAAACAGGCCCTCGCGGGCGCGGTCGGATGTCGGCCTCGTGCCCTCGGGCGGGACCTTGATCTTCCTGCCGCGGGCGTCTCCGGAAATAATGCGGTTCATGCCACACACTGTAGCGGGCAGGTAGCGCGGGCCGAACTTTTGTCTAGCTTTTGTCGAGGTATTCGAAGTCTTCGGCGACAAAGTCCGCGGTGGCGCTGCGCGCGAACTCCAGGTTGTCGGCCACGATGCTGCCAGCGTCCCGGTAGGCGCGCTCGACGAGTGCTCGGTCGTCTACAAGATTGATCAGCCTCAGGGTGCGGTGCAGGCCGGATTGCTCCTTGCCCAGCACGTCGCCCTCGCGGCGGTTGAGCAGATCGAGCTCCGCGAGTTTGAAGCCGTCCGTGGTGGCCGCGACCTGCTGGACGCGGGTAAACGACGGGGAGCCCTGGTCCGCCAGCGTGTGGAAGAGGCACCACGACTCGAACCCGCCACGGCCGACGCGCCCGCGCAGCTGGTGCAACTGGGAGACTCCGAAGTGTTCGGACTCGCGCACCATCATCACCGTGGCGTTGGGCACGTCCACGCCGACCTCGATCACCGTGGTGGACACGAGCACGTCCGTGGCGCCTGCGGCGAAATCCGCCATCACGGCGTCCTTCTCTTCGCCCTTCATCCGGCCGTGGAGGACGGCGACCGTGCTGTCCGGGAACTCCGCGTCGGCGAGATACTCGGCCACCTCGTGCACGCCGCCCTCGCCCTCGATCCTGGGGCAGACAATGTACGCCTGGTGGCCCGCCGCTATCTCTTCGCGGATCTTCTCCCACGCGCGCGCTACCCAGGACGGCCGAAACTCCGGCACGACAGAGGAGCGAATCGGCTTGCGCCCGCCCGGCAGCTCCTTGAGCGTGGACACACTCAGGTCGCCGAACACGGTGATAGCGATGGTGCGCGGGATGGGGGTCGCGGTCATGACGAGCAGGTGCGGGGTGCGCTCCCCCGCCTTCGCCCGCAACGTGTCGCGCTGCTCCACCCCGAACCGGTGCTGCTCATCCACCACGACCAGCCCGAGGTTGAAAAAGTCCACCGTGTCCTGGATCAGCGCGTGCGTGCCTACGACAATGTCCGCCTCGCCGGAGACGATCTTGAGCAGCGCCTCCTGCTTCTGCGCGGCCCCCATGGAGCCGGTGAGCGCGACGACGCGCGCGGGAACACCGGCGCGCAGCAGCGTCTCTGCAAGCGAGCGCGCGTGCTGCATTGCCAGCACCTCCGTCGGCGCGAGAAGCGCGGCCTGCGCGCCGTTGTCCACCGCCTGCAGCATGGCGATCAGCGCGATGATCGTCTTGCCGGAGCCGACCTCGCCCTGCAACAGCCGGCTCATCGGCCGCACGGAGGCCATGTCCGCGCTGATCTCCCCGAACACCGCCGATTGGCCCTCCGTGAGCGCGAACGGCAGCTGGTCCAGCAGCCTCGCCTGGTCCCGGTCCGCCACCCGCGGCAGGGCCTCCGCACGGCGGTGCGAGAGGTCTGCCCGGCGCACCCCCATGGCCAGCGCGACGGACAGCGCCTCGTCGTACTTCAGCCGGTGCAGCGCCTTGCCGGGCCCCTCGGGGCCGGGCTCGTGGATCTGGCGGACCGCCGAGTTCAGCGGCAGCATCCCAATCGGCGTGAACCCGAGCGGCTCCTCGATGGCCGGCAACGAGTGCAGGACCATGTGGACCGCGCCCATAATCGTCCAGGTGTTAATCCCCTTTTTCGCCGGGTAGATGGGCAGCCAGTCGCGCCCGGAAAGGATGTGCTCCAACGACCCGAAATGCATGAGTTGCTTCAGTGAGCCGGTGGCCTGTGACTTGCCGTCGAGAAGCACGAAGTCTGGGTGCTGGAGCTGGGGGCGGCCGCGAAAAAAATTGAGCTTGCCGTTAAGCATCACGCGGCGACCCTCGCGGAGCATGCGTTGCGCGTAGGCGGAGCCGAAGAAGGTGGCGGGGATGGTTTGGCGGCCGTCGTCGACCTCAATGCGGAAGATGGGGCGCTTCGGGGTCTTGCGGTTCGGGATCAGGGTCGTGCTCACGACGGTGCCGATGATCGTCGCGGTGGAGCCCTCCTCCATGCCGGTCAAGTCTGCGCCCTTGCCGTACTGGAGGTAGCGGCGCGGGTAGTACTGCAGGAGCTCGCCGCAGGTCGTGATGTCCAGGTGCTTCGCAATCGCGCGCGCCTGTTTGAGCGGGATGACCAGGTTCAGCGGACGCGAGTCTGCAAACCCAAGCATGACCTACTCCACCCCGATCTCGGCGACCGCACCGAGGCCGTCCGCCGGGTACGCCACCGCCTCAACGCCGAGCGTCTCGGCGAACCGCACCGCGAGCGCGTCCAATTCGTCGGCGTGCAGGTAGGTGGGGTCATAGAGCACCGTGACCTGCTCGCCGCCGTGGTCGAGCAGGCGCCGGCACGCACCCTCGAGCGCCTCCGCCGGAGTGTCCGCGATGAGCACGGTCTCTCCGTGTGCGGTGACGATGATGTCGCCCTTGCCCACGGGGCCCCCCTGGATAAGCCCCGCCTTTTCGGCGCGGTGCGCGACGGCCGTGCGCATCTCGCCCGCGGCCTCGGACATGGTGAACGCGGCGGTCGCCAGGGGCTGGTTCGCGTCGTGGACGGTCAGCGCGGCGATCCCGGAGACCAGCCGCACGGTGGCGAGCAGCGTGATCGTCTGCTCGAAGGCCCGCGTCGCGCGCTCAACCGCGACCAGGTTCCGACTGTCCAGCAGCCCGTTTGGCAGGAGGATCACCTCTTGGGCGCGGGAGCGGCGGATCGCGGCGAGGATGTCCGCCACCACATCAGGGCCGGGGGCAATGGTCACGGCGCCGGCCTGACCGTACAGCTCGGTGAGCGAACCGGGCGGCGTGACCGCGATGATCACCCGCTTCGGCGCGTGCGTCACCGGCTCCGCGGGCAGGATCTCCAGCCGCAGGTCGCTGACCTTCCCGGCACCGAAGGCCTGCTCGATCACCTCGCCGGCGCGCTCGGTGTGGATATGGACGGTCCCCTCGTCCTCGCCGGCGCGCGCGACGACGAGGCTGTCTCCCAGCTCGCCCAGCGCGTCTTCGAGCCGCCCGAGCGCTCCGACCTCGCCGCGGAAGTAGAACATGACCTCGAGGTTTCCCGCGGCACCGTGCGAATGCGCCGCCGAGCCACTGTTTCTGGACGCCCCCTCCCCCTGCTCGCTCACCCCCGGCGCGTGTTGCGCAGCGCCGTCCGCCACCTCGGCCACGAGGGCTTCAAGGAGGATGACCAGCCCCGTCGCGCCCGCGTCCACGACTCCGGCTTGGCGCAGGGCCTCGAGCTGCGACGGCGTGTTCGCCAGCGCCTGCTGCGCCGCCCCGGTTGCGGCGGCGGCGACGCCGCTGAGCGTGTTCGCGGTGGAGTCGGCAGCCGCCTCCTCTGCGGCGACGGCTGCGGCCCGCAGGACTGTGATCACGGTGCCTTCGACGGGCTCGGCGATCGCCCGGTCTGCAAACCGCACCGCGGCGGCGAGCGCGTCGGCGACGATGACGCCACCGGAGGTCTCCTCCGTCATGGACTGCGCGAGGCCGCGCATGACCTGGGAGAGTACGACGCCGGAGTTGCCGCGCGCGCCCCGCACCGCGCCCTGGGCGAGGGCTTCGGCGACCTCGGCGGCCGTGGCGTCCGCGCCGAGCTGCTCGGTCGCCTCCACGGCAGCGTGCATGGTGTGCGCCATGTTGGACCCGGTGTCCGCGTCGGGAACCGGGAACACGTTGAGCTCGTTGATCTCCACCCTGCGGCGTTCGAGTTCGCTGGCGGCGCGCCTGGCCCATGAGCGCAGGCGGTCACCGTCGAAGCCACGAGGAGTCACCATGAGCGGTTATCTTACAGGCCCCAGTCCACCGGCTGCCCACCTTGGTCTTGAAGCGCCTGGTTGGCCCGGCTAAACGGGCGGGAGCCGAAGAACCCTCGGTTGGCGGAAAGCGGGGACGGGTGCGGGGACTCGATGCGCGGCGTATCACCAAGGAAGCGCGCCGCCGACTGCGCGTCGCGGCCCCAGAGGATTGCCACGAGGGGCTGGTCGCGGGCCGCGAGCGCGCGGATCGCCGCCTCGGTCACCGCTTCCCAGCCCTTCCCGCGGTGCGAGGCGGGCGCACCGGGCCGGACCGTGAGCACGCGGTTGAGCAGCAGGATGCCCTGGGCGGACCAAGACGACAGGTCGCCGTCTGCGCGCGGGGCGACACCGAGATCCTCCTGCAGCTCCTTGTAGATGTTGACCAGGCTGCGCGGCGGCTTTACGCCCGGCTGGGTGGAAAACGCCAGGCCCATCGGGTGGCCAGGCGTAGGGTACGGGTCCTGCCCGACGATGAGGACGCGCACCTCATCGAACGGGTCCGCAAACGCGCGCAGGATGTCGTTGCCGCGCGGCAGGTAGGCGTCCTCGCCGCGGAGGAAGTCTCCCATGGCGTGGATGCGGTCCTCTACTCCCGCGAGCGGGGCTTGCCAGGTCTCGTGTACGGGCAGATTCATCCGAAGCTCTCCCATCCGTTGGTGTAGTGGGGCGCGGCGGCGTCGATAAGCACCTGCCCCGTGCGTGTGACCCTCCCGATCGAGCGGAAGCCGACGGGCGCGGAGCCGTCGCAGGTGCCCAGGAGCGTGTGGTCCTCGCCGCCGGTGAGCACCCACTCCCAGGGGTCCTGCCCGAGGAGCTCGCCGGCTTTGCGCAGCAGATCGTCGGGCGCGATGGCCAGGCTGGACAGGTCGATGCCCACCTTGGAGTGCGTGGCAATCTGGGACAGGTCGCGGATCAGTCCGTCGGAGTTGTCCGTCATCGCGGTGGCGCCGGCGGCGCGCGCAACCACGCCACGGCCGGGGGTCAGGCGCGGGACCTGGTGCGCGTGGACGAGCGGCTCGAGCGCTTCCGGGATCCGCACCCCGGCGTTGAGCAGCGCGAACCCGGCGGCGGAGTAGCCGATGTCGCCGTGGGCCACGACGCGCTGCCCGGGCCGCGCGTGGTCCAGCGAAAGCGGATCGCGGTTCCCGCCGAGCGAGCCGATCGCGGCAACGGAAACCACGAGCTGGTTCGACTGCGTCACGTCGCCGCCGACAAGCTCGGTGGAATAGTCCGCGGTCGTCTGGCCCACGCCGCGCGCCACACCCTCGATCACGGCGAGCGGCAGGTCCGGCGGCGCGGCGATGGCCAGCAGCGCGGCGATCGGGCGCGCGCCCATCGCCTCGATGTCGGCGAAGTTTTGGACGACGGCCTTGCGCCCCACGAATTCCGGCATGGTGAGGTCGGCGCGGAAGTGGCGCCCTTCCACGAGCATGTCGGTGGCGGCCACGACCCGCGAGTTCGGGGTCGAGGGAGTGAGCACGGCGGCGTCGTCGCCGTTGATGGGCGATGGCGAGGCGCGCACGATGGCGTCGATCACCGCGTGTTCGCCCACGGATGCCAGCGTGGGCCCGACGGTGGGAAACCCGGTTCGGATCACGGTTGCGTTACCGCCTTTCGTTAGACTGTGGCGCCATGAGTGCTTCCCCGGCGAACGAATCACAGGTTAATAGAACAGCGGTGTATGTCAGCCTTGGGCTCGCCGTCGTCTTCGTTGTGGCGGTGCTCGGCGGGGCGCGCTTCGTGGCCACCCAGGCCGCGAACCAGCCGGTAGCAATGTCTCAGCTCGACTCGCCGCAGGCCGGGTCTCAGGAGTGCAGCACGCTTATCGACGCCCTCCCCAACCACCTCCTCTCCCACCGCCGCGCAGCACTTGCGGACCCCGCGCCCGAGGGCGCTGCCGCTTGGCAGTCCTCCTCCACCGAGCGGGTGACCCTGCGATGCGGGGTGGCCATGCCGCAGCAGTACACCGCGTACGTCGAGCCCCTGACCTTCGAGGCCGCTGGCGCCCGCTGGCTGCGCGTCGACGACGCCACCCCCGGCTCCACCATGTCCACCTGGTACACCGTGGACCGCGCGCCCGCCGTCGCCGTCACCGCTGACGACGCATCCCTCGGGCGCGACGACACCCCGCTCGACGGCCTGGACCTCTCCGCACTGCCGGAGCAGCAGCACGACTACGCGCCGGCACCGCTGACGCAGCTCGCTGCCGACGAGTCGGGCGCGGCGGACTCGTGCCGCGCGCTCACCGACGCCGCCCCCGACTCGATCGCCGAGGGCTACCGCCGCAGCGCGCCTCGCGACGTTCCCGAGTCCGCCCACGCCGTCGGCTGGATCGCGGACGGCAAGGAGCCGATCGTGGTGCGCTGCGGTGTCGCGGACCCGGCAAGCTACGCTGCGGGCGCGCAGCTCTCACAGGTGGATGACGTCCCCTGGTTCGAGGACACGACGCTGGCGAACGGGACGACCGCCTCGACCTGGTACGCGCTGGGCCGCGCGACGGGCGTGGCGGTCTCGCTGCCGCAATCGGCGGGCAACGAGGCAATCACGAACCTCTCCGCGCTCATCGCCGAGCAGCTGCCGGAGCAGGGCTAGCGCTACCGCTTCCGCGCGGTGGTGACCAACAGGTCCAACAGGTCTGGGTACGCCAGCCCACTGGCCTGCCACACCTGGGGGTACATGGAAATCGGGGTGAACCCGGGCATGGTGTTGATCTCATTGAGCACCGGGCCGTCCTTGGTAACGAAGAAGTCGATGCGGGCCAGGGACTTGCAGTCCAGCGCCTCGAAGCAGCGCAGCGCGAGCCGCTTGAGCTCCGCGATCGTTGCTTCGTCGTAGGGCGCGGGAATGGTCGCGGTGACCTCGTTATCCAGGTACTTCGTCTCAAACCCGTAGAAGCCCTCGGCGGAATCCTCGGTGCCGTTGAGCCTGGCGGGCACGCTCGCTTCGATGCGCCCGTCCGGGTGCTCGATGACGCCGACTTCAACCTCGTCACCGTGCAGCTCCGACTCGACGAGGACCTTGCCGTCCGATTCGTGGGCGAGCGCGATCGCCTCGTCGAGAGCCTCCCACGACTCCACCTTGGACACGCCAATCGACGAACCACCCGAGGCAGGTTTGACAAAGACGGGCAGTCCGAGGCGGGCACGCTGGGCGTCGTCAAGCGTCTGCCCTGCGCGCAGCACCACCTCCTCGGCGACGGCGACTCCCTCCGCCCGCACGAGCTTCTTCGTGTACTCCTTGTCCATGCCGCACGCGGAGGCGAGGACGCCGGGGCCGACGTAGGGCACGCCGGCCATCTCGAGGAGACCCTGGATGGTGCCGTCCTCGCCGAACTTGCCGTGCAGGACCGGGAAGACAACGTCGACCTGAGCCAGGGCCTCGCCGCTTGCCGCGTCGACGAACACGCCGCGCCGGTCCGGGTTGAGTGAGAGCGCCACCTCGCGCTTCCCGGATACCTCCGGCAGCGTGGCGCCCGCGACCGGGTCGAGCGCGCCCTCCACCCAGGCGCCGCTGCGTGTAATGCCCACGGGGTAAATCTCGTAGCGCTCGGACGAGAGGTGCGCCATGACTGCGCCGGCCGAGATGCAGGAAATCGAGTGCTCGGTGGACTGGCCACCGTAAATAACGGCTATACGAATCACAGATCGAGACTACACCAGCCAGCTGCCCAACCAGCTCCCCAGCTACTCAGACTTCTTGCTCCGTCCCATCAGCGCCGCAATCGTCTCCGGCACCTTCACCCCCTTGTGGCACACGGCGTACACCGCCTGGGTCAGCGGCATGTCCACGCCCCGCTCCTGCGCGAGCTGGAAGATGCTTCTCGACGACACGACGCCCTCCGCGACCTGCCCCTTCGTCGCAGCCTTCGCCTCCTCGATCGTGGCCCCCTTGCCCAGCGCGGCGCCGAACGTGCGGTTGCGGGACAGCGGAGACGAGCACGTGGCGACGAGGTCACCTAGTCCGGCCAACCCGGAGAACGTGCGGGCGTCCGCGCCCAGCTCCGTGCCGAGGCGGGTGATTTCCGCGAGGCCGCGCGTGATCAGCGAGGCCAAGGTGTTTTCGCCGAGGCCCTGGCCGGAAGCCATGCCGCAGGCGAGCGCGATGACGTTCTTGGTCGCCCCGCCGATCTCGCAGCCGACGACGTCCTCGTTGGTGTACGGGCGCAGGTAGTTCGTCGCGCAGGCGGCCTGCACCAGCTTCGCGCGGTTGAGGTCGGAGCAGGCGATGACGGTGGCGGCCGGCTGCTCGAGTGCGACCTCTTTGGCCAGGTTCGGGCCGGAGAGCACGGCGATGCGGTCCTCGGTCGCGCCGGTGACCTCGCCGATGATCTGGGACATGCGCAGGTGCGTGTCCGATTCGATGCCCTTGGAGATAGACAACAGCGTCGAATCGGTGCGCAAATGCTGCGCCCACCCGGTGAGGTTGTCGCGCATCGTCTGGCTCGGCACCGCGAAGACGACGATGTCCGCGCCGAGTGCGGCTGCGGCGTCGGAGGTGGGGCGCACGGCGTCGGGAAGCGTAATGCCCGGCAAATAGTCGGGGTTTTCGCGCGTGGTCTCTATCGTGCGGGCAAGCTCCGGGCGGCGCGCCCAGAGGTCCACCGCGTTGCCGGCGTCGGCGAAGACCTTTGCCAGCGTGGTGCCCCACGAACCGGCGCCGAGCACTGCCACATTCACCATTGCGTTGCTGCCTTCCTCGTTGTGCCTCAACAAACTTTGTCAGCCTATCAAGAGTTTTGCACGCCGTGCGCGGCGCGCGGGCACAGCGGGCGCATTGGCGCGCGGGCACAGCGTGCGCAAAAATAGCGGGTATGGCTGACAAGAAATCGCGCGCGGGCGCGCCGCGCAAGGGGAAATTGCACGAGCAGCACAAGGACATCGCCGGGGAGATGTTCCTCACCGGGCGCCACCAGGAGATCCCGAAGCGCCCGCTGGACGAGTTCCCCCGCACCACCCTGGCTGCGGGCGCGGTGCTGTGGCGCGGAGACCGCAACCAACCGGAATCCATCGAGGTGGCGTGCATCCACCGCCCGCACTACGACGACTGGTCCCTGGCCAAGGGCAAGCTCGACCCCGGCGAGTCCCTGGTGGTCACCGCGGTGCGCGAGATCCGCGAGGAGACCGGCTACGAGGTGCGCCTGGGCAAGCTGCTGGGCAAGACCATTTACCCGGTGAAGCACACCACGAAGGTGGTCTACTACTGGACGGGCGAGGTCACCGGCGGCGAGTTCACCCCGAACGACGAGGTGGATGAGATCCGCTGGCTGCCCATCTCCGAGGCGACGCCGCTGATGAGCTACAACCTGGACCGCCAGGTGCTGGAGAAGGCACAGAAACGCTTCTCTCGCTCCGCGGATACCCGCATCCTCCTCGTGCGCCATGCTCGCGCGCACGAGCGCGCGAAGTGGTCCGGGGATGACAATCTGCGCCCGCTGGACAAGAAGGGTCGCCGCCAGGCGGAAATGCTGGTGCCGATGCTCTCCCCCTTCGCACCCACCCGCATCTTCTCGGCGGAGCCGGACCGCTGCCAGGCCACCGTCGAGCCGCTTGCGGACGAACTGGGCCTGGACGTCACCGTCGACCCTCGCTTCGGGGACCAGGCCTGGCTGGGCGATATGGTCGGCGCGAAACGCGCGTTCGAGGACGTGATCAACGCCGAGGGCACGAGCGTGATTTGCAGCCAAGGCGAGGCCATCCCGGGGCTGATAGCGTGGTTGGCAGCAAGCGGTACGCTGCCGATTGATACGGAAATCAACGCGAAAAAGGGCTCGGTGTGGTCGCTGACGTTCCACAAGGGCCAACTCTCGGGTGCTGATTACCTGCCTTCGGCGCTACCGGTGAAGTAGCAGAAAGGACAACTATGGCTTTCGCCCCGATTACGCAGGAGCGCGTTGAGACCACACTGGACGAGCTGGGCCTCAAGCACTACCGCAGCGAGTCGGACGACATGACGGTCACCGCGTTCCCCAGCGCAGTGTGCTTCTTCCGCTTCGACGGCGACATGTTCAACATTGTTGCCCGGTGGCTGGGCACCGCCCACACCGAGGAGGACAAGCTCGCTTTGCGACGCTGCGTGAACACCGTCAACCGCTCCCTGCCCCGCCTGCGCATACACCCCACCCCGTGGGAAGACGACGCCATGCTGGCCTTCGTCGATTCCCCATTCTTCCCCAACGGCGGCGCGGAGGACGAGCAGCTCAAGCGCATGCTGGACTTCTACTTCTCCATGCTGCGCTACGCCACCGATGCGCTCAACGAGGAGCTCAGCGAGCTTCGCGACGACATCGCGCGCGAGCGTTCCGCCGAATCCAGCACCGAATCCGACGCATCCGACGAGGGGGCACAGTAATGGCCGACCAAACAACCGGTTACCGCAACACCGACCTGGACCGCGTGCGCGAGTACTTTCAGCAGCAGGGCTGGACCTACACCGACTCCGAGAACCCGGATTCGTTCCAGACCGGGTTCGCAGGCATCTCGATGGAAATTTCGTACACGTCGAACTCGATCGTGCTGTTTACCACCGTCGGCGTCAGCGAGGTCACCGCATCCCGCTTCGACGAGGTATTGACCTGGTGCGAGGAGTTCAACAACGTGCGCTCCTTCCCCACCGCGGTGGCGCTGGAGGACCCGGAGCGCGACCTCGCCGCGCTGGGCGTGACCTACGCGCTGCCGTGCCACTGGAAGCACACCGACGAGCAATTCCGCGACTTCGTGGACCGCGGCGTGCTCGGCCTGGTGAACACCTCGAAGGCGTTCCTCAAGGAGTTCGCGCCGGAGGCGCTGGAAAACTTGCCGGAGTAGCGTGTCTATCGCACCGCCGGCTTGAACGCGGGGCGCTTCGCTTCGAAGGCCTGGATCGCGGGCTCGTCGCGAAGCGTCAGCCCGATGTCATCCAGCCCTTCCATCAGGCGCCAACGGGTGTAGTCGTCGATGTCGAAGGTGTACGTGTTCTCGCCGACGGTGACCGTGCGGTCCGCAAGCGAGACCGTAGCCTCCAGACCCGGCGTCTGCTCCAGCTGCTTCCAGATCAGCTCGATGTCGGACTCGCTCATGATGCCCGCGAGCAGGCCGGCCTTGCCGGCGTTGCCGCGGAAGATGTCAGCAAACCGGGGGCTAAAGACGGCTTTGAAGCCATAGTCCATGAGCGCCCACACGGCGTGCTCGCGCGAGGATCCGGTGCCGAAGTCGGGGCCGGCGAACAGCACCGAGCCTGCCGCGAAGTCTTCCTGGTTCAGTACGAAGTCCGGCTGGTTCTCGCGCCAGTTGGAAAACAGGCCGTCCTCGAAGCCCGTGCGGGAAACTCGCTTGAGGTAGCGGGCAGGGATAATCTGGTCCGTATCAACGTTTGACCTAGTCAGAGGCACACCAACGCCGGTGTGGGTGGTGAACTTCTCCATGTTGTGTACTCCTCGTTGTCGTGTGTGAGTGCTGGTGAGCTTAAAGATCCGCGGGGCTGGCCAGGTGCCCGGTCACCGCAGTCGCGGCGGCCACCAGCGGCGAGACCAGGTGGGTGCGCCCGCCGGGGCCCTGGCGGCCCTCAAAGTTGCGGTTGCTTGTCGACGCCGACCGCTCCCCCGGCGCCAGCTGGTCCGGGTTCATCCCCAGGCACATCGAGCAGCCGGCGGTGCGCCACTCCGCGCCGAACTCGGTGAAGACCGCGTCCAGGCCCTCCTCTTCGGCCTGCTGCTTGACCAGTGTGGACGACGGCACAACGAGCATGCGGGTGCCGTCGGCAATGCGTCGGCCGCGCACGACCTCGGCGGCGGCGCGCAGGTCCTCGATGCGCGCGTTGGTGCAGGAGCCGAGGAAGACGGTGTCGATGGAGATGTCGCGCAGCGGCGTGCCCGGGGTGAGTTCCATGTACGCGAGCGCCTTCTCGGCGGCCTGCTTCGAGCTGTCGTCGGTGAAGTCCTCCGGGTCCGGCACGTGTTCGCCCAGCGGGAGGCCCTGGCCGGGGTTCGTGCCCCAGGTGACAAACGGGGTGAGCGCCGAGCCGTCGATCTCGACGACGGTGTCAAAGGTGGCGCCCTCGTCCGTGGGCAGCGTCTTCCAGTACTCGACGGCCGCGTCCCAGTCGGCGCCCTTCGGCGCGTACTCGCGGCCCTTAACGTATTCGAACGTCGTCTCGTCCGGGGCGACCATGCCCGCACGCGCGCCCGCCTCGATGGACATGTTGCAGATGGTCATGCGCGCTTCCATCGACAGCTTGCGGATCGCCTCGCCGCGGTACTCAATGATGTGGCCCTGCCCACCACCGGTGCCGATCTTGGCGATGATGGCCAGAATCAGGTCCTTCGCGCTCACGCCCTCGGCGAGCTCGCCGGTGACCTCGACGGCCATCGTCTTAAACGGTTTGAGCGACAGGGTTTGCGTCGCCATCACGTGCTCGACCTCGCTGGTGCCGATGCCCATGGCGATGGAGCCGAACGCGCCGTGCGTCGAGGTGTGCGAGTCGCCGCACACAATCGTCATGCCGGGCTGGGTGATTCCCAGCTGCGGGCCAACTGTGTGGACGATCCCCTGCTTGACGTCGCCCATCGGGTGCAGCCTCACGCCGAATTCCTCGCAGTTCTTGCGCAGCGTCTCCACCTGGGTGCGCGACGTGGGCTCGGCGATCTCAAGCAGGTTGCCGTTCACAATGCCTTCAGTGGGTACGTTGTGGTCCTCGGTGGCCAGGTGCAGTTCGGGGTGGCGCATGGTGCGCCCCGCCATGCGCAGGCCGTCAAACGCTTGTGGGGAGGTGACCTCGTGGAGCAGCTGGAAGTCGATGTAGATAAGGTCGGGCTCGTCGCCCTTGCCTGCGGAAACGACGTGGTCGTTCCACACTTTTTCTGCCAGCGTCAGGGGCTGTTGCTCCATGGTGATCCTCCTTGGGTCAACGCACCGTCGAGAAGCGCTGCTTCCCAAAATGCGAGATGCTACTATCCATTACGTGAGACAGTATAGCGAAGACTCCGGCATCAAAGTGCTCGACCGTTCCGTAGCAATCGTCCGCTCGGTCGCGCGGGGCGACAAGACCCTCGCGCAACTCAGCGAGGACACGGGGCTGCCCAGGGCCACCACCCACCGCATTGCCACCGCACTCGAGGTCCACCACATCCTCGCGCGCACCGACACGGGAGCCTGGACGGTGGGCCCCGCGCTCGAGTCGTTCTCTTCGGGTACGCCGCCGCGGCTGCTCAGCGCGGCGTCGCCCATCATGCGCGAACTCGTCGCCACGACCGGCGAGGCGGTCCAGCTCTACGAGCTCACCGGCGACACCCGCACGTGCATCGCCGCCGAGGAACCCGCGGCCGGCCTGACCTACACCGTGCCGGTCGGCTCGCAGCTCTCGCTCACCGCAGGATCGGCCGCGCGAGTCTACGCCGCACATGCGCTTATCGACGCCACCCCGTTCCCCACCTCCGAACTGGACTCCGTGCGCGAGACGGGCTTGGCAGAGTCCGTCGCCGAGCGCGAGGTCGGCCTCGCGTCCGTCTCGACGCCGGTGCGCGACCCCGACGGCTCGATTATCGCGGTGCTCTCTGTCTCCGGCCCGGCGGAGCGGTTCTCCCCCAGCCCCGCCGACAAGTGGGGCGCGGAGCTCTTAAGCGCCCGCGGCCGGCTCGAGGCCGCCCTCTAGGTTAGGCCTCGACGAAGCCCTCGCCGATGCGCCACTGCTGCTCGTGTGCGAGCGACACGGTGGCGTCCGGGTCCTCGACGTCGGACACGCGGTAGTAGAGCATGTCGACGTAGTCGTGGTGGATGCTGGCGACCCCGTACCCGTGCCCGTCAAAATCGATGTGCTTGACCCACGGGTTGTTGTCACGAATGACCTTCTCCACCAGCAGCGAGGTGGAGTTGTCCTCTTCGTGGTAGGTGCCAAACGCGCTGGTGAGAATCTCGTCCACGTTGGGCGCCGAGATGGAGGTGGTAACCATCTCGCAGCCGATCTCGCCGTAGGTCGAGGAGATTGAGTTCGCCCACTCGGAGTGGATGTCGCCGGTGAGGAACAAGACATTGCTCTCCTGCTCGTCCAGCATCGTGAGCAGGCGGTTGCGCTCGGCAGCGTAGCCGTCCCACTGGTCCGAATTGACCGCGATACCGGTGGAGCGCTCCCTAATGAACCCAACGGCTTCATTCGCCTTGTCGTTGTCCGCGATGGTGACAAAGCGCATCGGGGAAATCATCACCGAGTTGCCCAGCACGTCCCAGCGGGCATTGGATTCCTGCAGCTGCTCGGCGAGCCAATTGAACTGCTCGCTGCCCAGCATCGTGCGATCTGGATCGTCGAATTGGTCGCTGCCGGACTCCTCGTCGCGGTAGGTGCGCAGGTCCATCATGGTCAGCTGCGCGAGCTTGCCAAAGTTGAAACGGCGATAGATTCGACGCTCTCCCGACAGGGATTCCGTGCGAACCGGAAGCCACTCAAAATAGGCCTGCATCGCGGCGTCGCGACGTTCATCAAACTGCCCTTCCTCGCGGCCGTCCGTGTGGTTCTCCGCGCCTTCGCGCCAGTTGTTGTTGGCCACCTCGTGGTCGTCCCACACCACGATCCACGGACAGGCCGCGTGCGCCGCCTGCAGGTTGAGGTCCGTACGGTAGCGCCCGTAGCGCTGGCGGTAGTCCTCCAGCGTGGTGATCTCCCACTCCGGGTGGTGCATACGGGCGACACCGCTCTTGCCCGCGTACTCGCCCGTGGGGTACTCGTAGATGTAGTCGCCCAAGAAGACCACGTGGTCGATCTCGCCACTGCGTCCGCGCTCGGCCATGTCCGCATACGCCTGGAAGTACCCGGATTCCCAGTTGGCACAGGAGGCGATAGCCAGGTTGAGCTGGTCCAGGTCCGCGTCCTCCTTCGGCGCCGTCAGCGCGCGCCCAACCGGAGAGATCGCTCCCTCGTGCTCGCCGCTTTTCACGACAAAGCGGTAGAAGTACTCCGTCTCCGGCTTCAGTCCGGTCGGGTCCACGTGCACGGTGTGGTCCGACGACGCCACCGCCATGACGGAGCCCGTCTTCGGCTTCTTGAAGTCCTCAGAGGTGTCCAGCTGCCACTCCAGCTCCACGTCTTCGCCCAGGCCGGAGCCCGGTAGCGCCTCGCGCGACGGGGTGACGCGCGTCCAGAGCACGACCCGGTCCGGCAGCGGGTCACCAGACGCGACACCGTGCAGGAACGGCAAGCCCCACTGGTCCGCAGTGGTGGGTGTTTCCGGGGTGGAGACGGTACCGGTGCGGGCGGCGTACGCCCCGGTGGCCCCCACAGCAGCGGCGGCAGCAGACGCTGCGGCCGCCTGCAGGACGACGCGACGATTCACACGAAACTCTGAGCTCATGACCGCTACTTTTACCCAAGGCTCACGCCTCCGCAAGACGAACAGCGCAAAGTAAGTTATTGTTCACTTGAATTTCAGCTTTCCGCTGCTTTGCTCGTAACCACCTGTTCAGAACCTTCAGGTTAAGTAAAGGACCATGGCCTTCATGCGTACTCCCCACCGTTCCCCCGCCCGCCGCGGCGCACTCGCAGCCGCACTTACAGTGTCCCTCTTCGCCGCTCCCGTCGCAGTGCCCACGGCGCACGCCGCGACCAATGCGGTCGACCGCGTCGCCCTCGGTATCGGCGCTGACGAGACCCAGGCGAACGTCGCTTGGCAGTCCGCGCGACTCGGCGAGCAGTACCTCGAGTACTGGAAGAGCGACGATCCGTCGTCGAAGCAGAGCGTGACGTCGGAAGAGGGCCCCCGTGAGGCGCTGATGACCAACCTCGAGCCGAAGACTGAGTACACCTACCGCATTGGCAGCGACAGGATCGGTTGGACCGATGAGGCGACCTTCACCACCGGCGAGGAGTCGGATTCCTGGAACTTCCTCGCGTTCGCCGACGCGCAGATCGGTGTGGACACCAAGATCGATGAGCAGGCCGCCGCCTGGGACAAGGCAGTCACTACCGCCACCTCTGAGCACCCGGATTCCGCATTCATCATGCACCTGGGCGACCAGATCGAGGGCTGGGGTGCGCCGAACCAGCAGATGAAGGCGTTCCTGGCTCCGGAGAAGCTCAAGGAGTACCGCCTCGCCGTGCTGCGCGGCAACCACGAGACCTACGCCCCGGCCAGCATCTTCTACGACGGCTTCTACCTCCCCAACGAGGACGCCGACACCACCGACTACTTCTTCACCTACAACAACGTGTTGTTCATCGGCCTGGACGGCAACCGCAGCTCCAGCGAAGACATTCAGAAGCACGCGGAGTTTGTCAAGAAGACCATCGCCGAGCAGGGCAAGGACGCGGACTGGGTGATCGCCGGCATTCACCAGGCGCCGTTCTCCCAGGGCACCCACTACACCGACGACGACGTCGTGCGTATGCGCAACGAGCTCACCCCAGAGCTGTCCAGCGCCGGCGTGGACCTCGTCCTCAGCGGCCACGACCACATCTACACCCGCACCCACCTCATGAACGGCGCCGACCCCGTCGTCCCTGAAGGCGCGGCGAAGGCCGGGGACGTACTCATTCCGGACGAGAACCAGGTCCTCTACGTCACCTCCACCACCGCGACCGGTGGCAAGTACTACGACTTCCAGGACGAGAACAAGGAGAAGCACCCGCGCATCCGCGAGGAGCGCGCGACGGACCTTGCGCACAAGTCCACGGCCCGCTGGCGCCAGGACTACAACCCGGACTACACCAGCATCGATGTCTCCCCGGAGTCCCTGAAGCTGACCACTTACAACATCAACACCCCGTACACGGTCGATCAAGTCACGCTGCAGAAGAAGGACGCGGCGAAGCCGGAGGAGACCACTACCCCGGCCAAGCCGTCCGAGACCACGACCTCCGCGCAGGCGACGCCGACCACGGGCAAGACCAGCCCGGCCGAGACAACGACCGCAGGGACCACTTCCGCGCAGGAGCCGAAGACCACCGTGGTCACCACCACCGTGGAAAAGCCGGTCACCACGACGCAGACGGTGGACAAGACCACCGAGGTCCCGACCACGATCACCAAGGGCTCCCCAGCCCCGACCACGGTGACTACTGCGGTCCCGACGACCGTGCGCGAGGAAGTGGAGAAAACCACCACCAAGCTGGTGCCCACCACCATCACGCGCACGGAGGAGGTCGCCTCCACCGCGAAGGAAACCGTCAAGGAGACGGTAGAGAAAACCGTCGCCACCACCGCACACGCCACGGTGACCACCACCGCCGAGCCCACTGAGAAGCCGGACCAGCAGCCAAGCGAGAAGCCGAGCGATGACACCGAAGGCGCATCGAGCGGCAGCAGCGTCGCCGGCGCCGTCCTGCTCGCGCTCGGCGTGTTCGCTTCTCTGCTCGCCGTCATCGCCGGCATCTTCGCCCACCAGTACCCCGACCTGGTGCAGCAGATCCGCAACTACTTCAACATCTAGCTCAACGGCCATTGCCGCTCTGCGCCGCCGCCTGCCTCCACGAGGGGCCGGGGGCGGCGCATTGTGTATGTAGTGCCCGGAATCGGCGACGTCCAGGCAGGGGTGTGTAATTCCGGAGCCGCTCCGACGGCGCCCAGTTGACGAGAACCCCGTGACGAAGACGCTGGAAAAATTCCGTGATCTCGTCAACCTGTCTTCGTCAAACAGCCCAAGCTGCACCCCGCCGGCACGCCGGGCCAGGTACGGGCTACACGACAAAACCGGACCGGCTTCCACGCTGTGGTGAAAAACGGTCCGGCTACGTTGTACCCCGTACGGGATTTGAACCCGTGTTACCGCCGTGAGAGGGCGACGTCCTAGGCCACTAGACGAACGGGGCTCGTTCGCTGTCCTTGCGACTTTGTAAACAATAAAGGCAGACCCTACCACTTAGCAAATCGCCAGCTCGTCGCGCATTTTTCGCGCGGATCACAAGGCGATAAACCCGACTAGCGCCGCGCCGATCACAACGGCCCACGCCGGGGCCTTCCATGACCGCAGCGCAACGAACGCGACGGCAGCGAGCGCCATCGTCGCGGGCCCGCTAATCCCCGACGTAAACACCGGCGTGTACAGCGCCGCCGCCAGGATTCCCACTACCGCGGCGTTCGCGCCGGCGAGCACTCTGCGGCTCGTCGGGTGGGCACGCAGCTGGTCCCAAAACGGCATCGCCCCCGCCACGAGGAGCGCAGCGGGCAGAAAGATCGCCACCGTGGCCAGGACCGAGCCCAGCGCCCAGTGGATGCCGTGTGCGCTCGCACCGAGGAATGAGGCAAACGTGAACAGCGGCCCAGGCACCGCCTGCGCGGCACCGTAGCCGGCGAGGAAGACGTCCTCGCCCACGAGCCCGTTCGGCACCACGGCCTGTTCCAACAGCGGCAGCACCACGTGCCCGCCGCCGAAGACGAGGGCGCCAGCGCGGTAGAAGGTATCCACGATGCCGAGGCCGACGTCGCCGCCCCGAGCAATCAACGGCAGCGCGACCAGCAGCCCAGCGAACAGCGCCAGGCACGTCACGCCCACGCCTTTGGACTGCTGGTACACGGCGCGGTCACGAGGCGCGACGCCTCCCGTACCGCCCTCCCCGCGCAGCAAACCGAACCCGGCCGCTGCGCCGACGAGGATCGCGGCCACCTGGACCCAGGGGCTCGGCACGAGGAGGACCAGCACCATCGCGGCCACCGCAATCAGCGCGCGCCACGCGTCCGTCACCAGCGAACCCGCCATCCCAATCACCGCGTGCGCAACCACTGCCACGGCGGCGGCTTTCATCCCGGTGAGCCAGCCGGCGTGGGTGGCGTCGTCAAGCGTGGCGAGCCCCAGAGCGAAGCACATCAGGGCGATTGCCGACGGCAACGTGAAGGCCGCCCACGCCGCCGCCATGCCCAGGTACCCTGCCCGGCGGAGGCCGAGCGCCATGCCGACCTGGCTGGAGGCGGGACCGGGGAGGAATTGGCAGAGCGCGACGAGGTCGGCGTACTCGGAGTCCGAGAGCCACTTCCGGCGCTCGATGAACTCGTCGCGGAAGTAGCCGAGGTGCGCCACGGGTCCGCCGAAGGAGGTGCAGCCGAGTTTGAGGAAGGCACCGAATACCTCGGCGACGCTGCCACGTTGGTTCACTCCTGCTCCCTTTCCGTAGGCGTGAAGACCAGCGGTGGGTCGATGCGGACCACTGCGGCGGTGTCGATCTCGGGGCGTGCGCTGCCGGGGGCGAAGGCGCGGAACTCGTGGTCGCCCGCGCGCAGCGAGACCGAGTAGCCGTCGCGCTCGTAGAGCGCGGATGTCACGATCATCGTCGCGGTCACGCCATCGTGTCCGGCACCGTCGAGGTGGACCATGGATGGCCGGACTGCCACCTCGACTTCGGTTCCGTCCGGCGCGGCGGTGCCCGAGTGCTCGGCAGGCCAGGACAGCTCGGGAAGGCTTTCCACGAGCACCTGTCCCCCACGGATCCGCCCCGGCAGCACGGTAGCGTCGCCCATAAACGACGCCACCCACGCCGACGCCGGCCGCGCGAGCAGGTCCGCCGGGGCAGCGATCTGTTCGATGACCCCGTCGCGCAGGACCGCAATGCGGTCGGCGATCGCCAGCGCTTCCTTCCGGTCATGGGTGACGTGAACTGTCGTGAGGTTGTGCGTGCGCGTGAGCGCAACGAGCTCGCGCCGCAGGCCATCGCGGAGGGGTTCGTCGAGGGCGGACAGGGCTTCGTCGAGAAGCAACACGCTCGGCCGCGCGACGATGGCGCGGGCGAGTGCGACGCGCTGGCGCTGGCCGCCCGACAGCGAGTCCGGTTTGCGCGCGCCGTACCCCGCCAGGCCGACGAGCTCGAGCACCTCTTCGACCCTGCTGCGGCGCTGCGACGCGGGCACCTTGGCCTGCTTGAGGGGGTAGGCCACGTTGGCCTCCACCGTCATGTGCGGCCAGACCGCGTGCTGCTGGAAAACCATGCCCATGTTGCGGTGCTCCGGCGGCACGGCGGACACGTCGCGGCCACCGATGCGGATCGTGCCGGAGGTGGGGCTGAGGAAGCCGGCGAGGGTGCGCAGCAGCGTCGTCTTACCAGAGCCGGAGGGGCCGACGAGCGCGAGGAACTCGCCGCTCTGCACGTTCGCGTCGAGGTTGTTCAGGCCGACGGTGCCGTCGGGAAACGCCACGGTCAAGTGCTCGAGCTGGATTTCGCTCACTTGGCGCTCCTTTCTGGGTTGCGGATGGTCAGGGCGAGCGCGGCGATGCCGATGACGGCGAACATGAGCGCCAGCGCCGACGCCTGGTTGTAGTTGCCGGACTGCTGCAGGTTAAACAGCTGCACACCGATCGTGGTGGTGCCGGGCGCGATGAGCAAAATGGAGACGGTGAGTTCCCGCACCGCGGTGACCGCGACCAGCACCGCGCCGGAGACGACCGCGGGGATGGCCATGCGGCCGGTCGTATCGAGCATGGCGCGGAGCCGGCCAGCACCGGAGATGCGCGCCGCCTCCTCCACCGCAGCCGGCATGGACGCCAGCGGGGCACGCACCGCCTGCAGCACGAGCGCGGTGAACGCGCACACGTACGCAAGGAGGATCACCCACCGGGTGTTGTACAAGTCGGTGTAGCGGCCGTAGATGACCCATCCGACGCCGATGATCAGCCCGGGCAGCGCCGTCGGGAGCAGCACGGTCAGCGTCAGGGCGGTGTTCGAGCGCGCCCGTGTGCGGGTGACCAACAACCCGACTGCCCAGCCAAGCAGGCCGCACAGCAGTGCAGCACCCAGGGCGAGGGTGACCGAATTAGTGAAGCCCTCGATCACGCGCGGGTTCTCCAGGGTGGACTGGAAGTTCGACAGCGAGATGTTTTCCAGCGTAAACGGCACGCCCGGTGCGGGAAGCAGCGCGCGGTAGGTCAGGCCGATGAGTGGCCCGAGGGTGAGCGCCAGCGCGATGATCCACGCGACGACGGACACCGCCGCGCGCGACCTCCCCAGCGGCAGCGGCATCGACGCGCCAGTGTGGGTGGTGTTCGCGGCTCGGGCAGCGACTATGTAGTCCGCGACCACCGCCACGATCCCGAGGACGAGCAGCACCGTGCCGATGGTGGAGACGACCTGCAGCGGGTTGGCTACGATGCCTGACTCCATCATGCGGTAGACCATGGTCGCCAGCGTTTCGAAGCGAACGGGCGAGCCCAGGATCGATGGGATGCCAAAGTCGGCCAGGTTCGACACTGCGGTCAGCGTGAACGCGCTGAGGAACGCGGGGCCGAGCAGCGGCAGCGTGACCGTCCTCAGCACGCGGGCATTGCGGGCGCCGCTAATCCGCGCGGCGAGCTCCAAGTCGGCGGGGATGGAACGCAGCGCCGCCGCGACGATGACGTACACCAGCGGGTACGAGTGCAGCGTCATGAGAAAGATCACGCCGTCCGCTCCGTAGAGGTTCCAAATTTCGTGGCCGAACACAGCGTTGAGGCCCTGGTTGTTGCCAAACAGCTGCAGCCAAGAGATCGCACCAACAAACGGCGGGACGAGCAGCGGCGACAACAGCAGGATCCGCAGCGCGCCTTTGCCGTATACGTCTGTTCGCTCGAGCAGCAGGGCCACTGCCCCGCCGAGGAGGACCGCGAAGGCTGACGACGCCAATGTGGTCACCGCCGAGTTCAGCGTCGCCTTTCCAAGGCCTTGCTCCAGCAGGAGCGGAATCTGGTTGCCGCCGAGCGCGAGCGACACGACGAGCGCGAGCGGGGTAAGAAACAGCGCGGCGACGACCAGCCACACGCCGAGGCGCGCGAGGCCGACGCCGGTGATACGGCGAGAGGTGGGAGTGGGCACGGTAATAGTCGGGCTACTTCACCGCGTTCTGGAAGAACGAGACCGCGTCCTCGCGGTCGTTGGTCACCGACTCGAGGTCGGCCTCCATCAGCGGGATGTCCTTGAGGCTCGGTGCGTCGCCAGGTGTGCCCACCGAATCAATCACCGGCAGGTAGTTCTGCTCCACCGCCAGCTTCTGGCCCTCCTCAGAGAGCACGAAGTTGATGTAGCGCTGCGCGGCGTCTTGCACGTCGGAGTCCTTGAACACGGCGATGGGCTCGGTGATAAACGGCGCGCCCTCCTCCGGGTAGGACGTCGCGATCGGGGACCCCGCATCCGCCAGGTCGCGCACCAGGTAGTCCACCACGACGCCCACCGGGTGGCCGCCGCCCGCGATCTCCTGCGAGGTAGGGCCGTTGGACTTGGCAATCATCGGCTGATTCGCGCCCAGCTTGGTGATCCACTCCTCGCCCAGCTCCTCGTTGCCCTTCCACACGGTCGCGTTGTACGCGGCGGCGCCGGACACGGACGGGTCCGGCATGACGATCTTGCCCTGATACTCCGGGTCGGTGAGCGCCTGCCAAGAGGCGGGCGCGTTGCCCTGGTCGTACACGCCGGTGTTGTAGGCAATCACCGTCGGGATGATGCGGGTACCCACGTACATGTTGTCGGCGTCCTGCGCCTCCTCGATCACCTTGGAGGTGTCCACGTCCTTCAGCTCAGCCAGGTCGCCCGCTTCCTTGTACGTCTCAAAGGTCGGCGCGTCGGCGGCCCAGAAGATGTCGGCCTCGATGCTGCCCGCGGTCTTCTCCGCCTCGAGGCGCGCGGTGAGGTCGCCGGTGCCAGCGCGGTAGACCTCCACGTTCACGTCCGGGTTAGCCTTCTCAAAGGCCTGGTTGATCTCGTCCACCTTCTCCTCCGGCTCGGAGGTGTAGACAGTGATCGTGGTCTCGCCGCCATCGGCCGCGGCCGTGGACCCGTTCTCGGTGGAATCCTCAGCGGAAGGTTCGGAGCAGCCAACCAGCAGCGCCGCCACGGATCCCGCGGCAAACAGGGCGGTCAGGGTGGTTTTCGCAGTCATGCGCATGTCAATCGTTCCTCGCACTCGGCCATTTTTAACGACCAATACCGTAGCAAGGACCCGGGTACTTCGCAGCGCGAACGCACTCGCGCTTCTCGACGCCACCGCCCCAGCCGAAGGGACAAACAGGTGACCCACAACGGCCCCGACCCCACTCCCCCGCTCCCAAACGCAAAAACTGAGGCGGCCAGCAAACTCGCTGACCGCCTCAGTATCTTGTACCCCGTACGGGATTTGAACCCGTGTTACCGCCGTGAGAGGGCGACGTCCTAGGCCACTAGACGAACGGGGCTTAAGGACACAGAACAACAAGGTGAAGTTCTGTTGCTGGCCTACCTGGACTCGAACCAAGAATGGCGGTACCAGAAACCGCTGTGTTGCCAATTACACCATAGGCCATCGTTTTTCAGTGCTTACCGGAGTAAACTCCCTGTGAAGTTGTTTCCGTGTTCGCTCTGAACAACGATGATTACTATAACCAGAACGCGCTATACATACCAAATCGCCTGGTCAAAGTGCATTTTCAGTACCTTAAATCACGCCGTTGTAAGTGTGCTTTTGCGGGCCCTCTCCTGCCCTGTTCTCCCCCCCCCTATGCAACGACAACACCCGCGTGGTAGGCGGTGGGCCTGGCACGCGGGCGTCGTGAAGCAATGTGCGCCTATGCGGCGGTGAACGGGGTGACCTCGCGCGCGGCGCGCAGGCGGGTCAGCGTGGACTCCTTGCCCAAAAGCTCCATGGACTCGAACAGCGGCGGGGAGACCTGCTCGCCGGAGATGCCCACGCGCAGGGCGCCGAAGGCCTTGCGGGGCTTGAGCTCCAACTTCTGGATCAGGGCCTCGTTGAGCGCCGCGTCGATGGCGTCGGTGGCCCACGCGGACTCGTCGATCGCCTCGAGGGCGGCGATGCCCTCGTCGAGCGCCTGGACCGCGTCCTCCTTGAGGTTCTTCTTCGCGGCCTTCTCGTTCAGCTGCAGCTCGGCGTCCGGGGTGACGAGGAACTTGAGGAGCCCGTAGGCGTCGCCAAGCATCTTGATGCGCGTCTGCACGAGCTCCGCGGCCAGCGCGAACTTGTCGGCCGGGTAGTCGGCCGGGAAATCGGTGTACTCCGTGAGGTAGGCGCGCAGGCGATCGCGGAAGTCCTCCGGGTCCAGCTGGCGGATGTGGTCGGCGTTGATGGCCTCGAGCTTCTTCTGGTCAAAGCGCGCGGGGTTGCCCAGCACGTCGTGCACGTCGAAGGCCTTGACCATCTCGTCGACGGAGAAGATGTCCTGGTCCGCGGACAGCGACCAGCCGAGCAGCGCGAGGTAGTTGATCATGCCCTCGGGGATGATGCCGGCGTCGCGGTGGTTGAACAGGTTGGACTCCGGGTCGCGCTTGGACAGCTTCTTGTTGCCCTGCCCCATCACGAACGGCAGGTGGCCGAACTCGGGCGTGAACTCCGCGACGCCGATGCGCTGCAGTGCCGCGTACAGCGCGATCTGTCGCGGGGTGGAGGACAGCAGGTCCTCGCCGCGCAGCACGTGGGTGATCCCCATCAGCGCGTCGTCGACCGGGTTGACCAGCGTGTACAGCGGGGCGCCGTTGGAGCGGGCGACCACGAAGTCGGGCTGTGTGTTCGACTTGAACGTGACTTCGCCGCGGACCAGGTCGTTCCAGGTCCAGTCCTGGTCCGGCATGCGCAGGCGCCACACGGGCTTGCGGCCCTCGGCCTCAAACGCGTCGATCTGATCCTGGGTCAGGTCGCGGTCAAAGTTGTCGTACCCCAGCTGCGGGTCGCGGCCGGCGGCCTTGTGCCGCTCCTGCACCTCCTCGTTGGTGGAGTACGCGGGGTAGACTTCGCCGGCCTCGATGAGCTTGTCCAGCACATCTTTGTAAATGTCCATGCGCTGCGACTGGCGGTACGGCTCGTGCGGGCCGCCGACGTTGACGCCCTCGTCCCAGCTCAGGCCGAGCCACTCCAGCGAGTCTATGATCGCCCGGTAGGACTCCTCGGAGTCGCGGGCGGCGTCGGTGTCCTCGATGCGGAAGACAAACGTGCCGCCGCTGTGCCGCGCCTGCGCCCAGTTGAACAAGGCGGTGCGCACCATCCCGACGTGCGGGGTACCAGTTGGCGATGGGCAGAAACGTACGCGCATTGCAGATTCAGTCATGGGGTAAATAGTAGCGCGGACGCAAACAGCGTCAATTAGCAGGCATTTGCTTCTCAACGCCCCTCCCCACGCCCCCGACCACGAGCGTCAAATCCCCGAGAGTTGCTGCACACATTGCGATTGCTAAAGTCTTCCCTTATGCCGCATACCCCCGCGTCCGACTCCCTCCGCCCCGCGAGCGCACCTGACTTCCTGCTCTCACGCCCGGGCGGTTCTGTGCGCACCCAAGGAGCCGCACGCCGGTTCTCCGACGCGTGGGACGCGATTGACGCGCTCGAGGCGGGCGACGTGGACATGCTCGTCGGCGCCCTGCCGTTCGACCAGGACTGCCCCGCCGCGCTCACCGTCCCGGAAAAGATTGTGCGCGAGTCCGGCACGCTGGAGCCCCACCCCTACTACCGCGTGGGGCCGGGCGCCCAGCTCAGCGCGTCGGTGACCAGCTTCGACCCCTCGCCGCAGGAGCACCTGCGCCGCATCGAGGCCGCAATCGGCACGATCGAGTCCTCCAAGTTGAACAAGGTGGTCTTGGCGCGCGCCGTCGACATTGCCTTCGACCCGCCGGTTGACCCGCGGCTCGTCGCCGCACGCCTGATTGATCTGTCGTACACCCGCGACGGCTTCATTGCGGACCTCACTCCCTCCGGCCGCACCGGCCACTTCCTTGTCGGTTCCTCCCCCGAGGTGCTGGTGAAGCGGCGTGGTTCGGAGGTGTCCTCGCGCCCGCTGGCCGGCTCGGCCGCGCGCATCCCGCACGACCGCGACGCCGACGAGGCGGCGGCCGCAGCCCTGTACAACTCGGCGAAAGACCTGGGTGAGCACGCCTACGTGGTCGAACACATCCGCCGCGTACTCGCACCGCTGTGCTCGCGCCTGGACATCCCCGACCGCCCGGAGCTGGAGAAGACCAGCGAGATGTGGCACCTGGCCACCCCGATCCGCGGCGTACTCAAGGCCCCAGCGCCGAGCGCGCTGGACTTGGCGCTGCGCCTCTACCCCACTCCGGCCGTGTGTGGGACCCCCTCCGACGCGGCGGAGGCGCTGATCACCACCGCGGAGACCGACCGCGGTTTCTACGGCGGTGCCGTCGGCTACACCGACGCGAACGGCGACGGTGAGTACATGGTGGCCATCCGCTGCGCCGAGGTCGACGCCGCTGGCGCCACCGCCCGCACCTGGGCCGGCGGCGGGCTCGTCGTCGACTCCGACCCGCAGGCGGAGCTGGACGAGACGAGCGCAAAGCTGCGCACCATCATGCGCGCGCTCGGGCTCTAGGCCCGCCTGCCGCTACGCCTTCGCAACCGGGTTGCCCAGCGAGCCGATCCCGGGGATCTCAACCTCGATAAAGTCGCCCGGCACCATCTCCGCGGTCCCCGCCGGGGAGCCGGTGGCCATGACGTCGCCAGGCAACAGCGTGAACGACTGGGTGACCCACTCGATCATCTCGCCGATGCTCATAATCATCTGCTTCGAGTTGGAGTCCTGCTTCGTCTCCGTGGTGCCGTCGTGCGTGAGGTGGGCCTTGATGGGCAGGTCCGTGAAGTCGAACTTATCCAGGTCCGTCTCAATCCAGGGGCCGAGCGGCGCGAAAGTGTCGATGCCCTTGGCGCGGGCCCACTGTCCGTCCGCGAACTGGAGGTCGCGCGAGGAGACGTCGTTGATGATGGTCACGCCGCGCACCACCGACTTCCAGTCTTTCGCCTTGACGTTCTTGCACGGCACGCCGATGACGACGGCCAGCTCACCCTCAAACTCCACGCCGGTGGCAAAGTCCGGGATGCGGATCGGCGCACCGGGGCCCACCACGGCTGTCGGCGGCTTGATAAAGATGGTGGGCGGCAGGTGCTCGGCAGATTCTTTAAACACCTCGGCGACGTGGTCCGCGTAGTTGCGGCCGACCGCCACGATCTTGCTCGGCAGCGTCGGCGCGAGCAAGCGCACGTCTTCCAGCTTGTATTCCTTGCCCGTGTACTCGGGGTCCGTGTAGGGGGTGCCGGCGATTGCCTTGGCCACCTTCCCCTCGTCATCGATGACCGCGAAGGTCATCCCTTCGGGTGTTGCAATTCGTCCAAAACGCATGCCGACCAGCATACCGAAACACATAGTGCAGTGATACATCACTCACCAGACAGGGCAAGGTAAAGTTCCGCACACGCCAGCGCGTCCGTGAGCGCGCTGTGGCTTGAGTACCGCGGCAGATTGTACCGCTGCCGCACCCGTGCCAGCCGCAGATCTTCCCCGCGTGGGTACGTGCCCATCCGCTCCATGTGGCGCCGCTCCAGCGCCATCGTATCCACCACCTCACTGTCGCGCAGGACCCACTTCGTGCCGGTGACCTGCCCGCCCAGGCGCCCCAGAAACCCGGCCTCCATCTGGGAGAAGTGCGCCAGCAGCTTCCGCCCGTCGATCGCGCGCGCGAACGCCGCCCACACCTCGGCCGGGTCCTCGCCCTGGCGTGCGACGTCGTCGTCGGTGATGCCGTGCACCGTGGCGGAATCGCCCACCTGCGCGCCAGCGAGCACGTGGTATTCGGCTCGCGAGAGGTCGATCACCCGCCCGTCCAGCGGCACCCAGCCGACGGCCACCAGTTGGTCGCGCCCGGGGCGCAGGCCGGTGGTCTCGACGTCGACGGCCAGGAGCGCGGCGTCGACAAGCTCCCTGCGTGATGTTCGCCTGAACCCAAACATGTCACACCGCCTGGACCGGGTACTTGCTGGCCAGCGCGTTTTGCAGCGACTTGATCACGCGGAAGCTGTCGCGCAGCGCGGCGCGGTCACGCTCGGTGAGCTCGCGCGGGTCGATGAGAAGCTCGCGTGCCCCCTTCTCGGAAAGGGCGGTGCCTATCGACGCCCGCACGCGCTCCCCCGTCGCCACCTCCCCAACCCCCGCGACGATGGCATACAGGCGCGCCATCTGGACGACCGCCGCGGTCCCGCCGCGCTTCACGTCCAGGGTGGAGGCGTACTCACCACCGCGCTCGACGACGAGCCCGCGGAAGAACCCGATCGGCGGCTCGCGGAACGTGGCCAACGCCGCCAAGTGGGTGTGGAGCCGCCGCGAGCCGTGCGCGGACGCGAGTGCGGACTCGCGCACCGACCGGGCCATTGCCCGCGCCGCGTCGTCCGAGGCGAACACGGTACGGAAGTCGAAGAAGACCTGCGTGTGCAGCAAGGCGTCGGGGTCGGGCGCGGTCACCCAGCCGTGGAAGGTGCGCTCCCACTGCGCCTGCGTCATCCGCCACGCCGCGTTCGACGCCATCATCTCGCCCGGGCACTGCGCCTGCCCCGCCTCGCTGAGCCCTTGGCAAACAAACCTCCCGAGGGCGGCGAAGTACTCGCCGTGCGCCTCCGGGTCGTACGCGTTGCCCAACACCAACGCGTTGTCCTGGTCCGAGGCCGGCCCCATCTCGCCGCGCGCCTGCGAGCCCACGGCGACGAACGCGAACGGGACCGGCGGCGGGCCGAGCTCCTCGATGGCCAGGACGCACAGACGCCGCGTGATGGCGTCAGTGATCGAGGTGAGCAGACGCTGCGACTCGGCGGCGGTGGCCCCGCGCTCGAAGAATCGCGCCGACACCTCGGCGGCCCGTCGAAAAGCACCGTCGAGGTCGGAGCGGCTACTGCGCTCCACATCGGCGGCGAGGTAGATCGGGTCCGCTTGAAGCAGGCGCATAATGTCGCTGGAGGTCACCACGCCGACGATCCCGCCCGCGCCGGTGACCGGCAGGTGGTGCACGCCGAGTTCGCCCATGAGCAACATCGCCTCAAACACGAGGGCGTCCGCACCGATCGTACGCACCGGCGCGGTCATCACCTCGCGCACCGGCCCGCGCGGGTCCTTGCACCGCGCCACGACGCGGGAGCGCAAGTCGCGGTCCGTCAGGATGCCGGGCCGCTGCGTCCCCCTTGCATCGGCGACGATCAGGCACGTCACGCCCTGCCGGTCCATCTCGGCGGCGGCCTCCGCAATCGAGGTGTCGGGGTGGACGGTGGCAAGCTCGCGGTCGCGGAGCAGCTGGCCCAGCTCGGTGCGCAGCACCTCCGCGGAGCTCGACCTCCGGACCTCCTCCGCAGCAGTGCGCACACGGCGCGAGGCGGACTGAAAGAATCGCCCCAGGTCCGGGTAGCTGGCAAGGAGCTCGCTAAACGACGCGCGCGGGAGCAGCAGGAGCAAACTGTCTTCCACCGCGACCATGCCGTACTGCGATTCCCGTGCGCCGACCAGCGTGGAGTAGCCGAAATTCTTGCCGGCATCGCGGCGGTCCAGCAGCACGCCGTCCCCGGAGACAATGTCCACCGCGCCGGAGCGGATGATGTGGAGTGTGTCGTTGACCTGCCCGGGCGCCACGATCGTCTCGCCCCTGCGGACGTACGTCACTGCCATTTGCGCAGGCAGGCCGGCGAGCACTTCCTCCGGCAGGTGCGAGAACGGCTCGTGCTGGCCGAGGAAGCCCGCGACTTCTTCAAGTTCGACGCTCATGCCCTAACATTAGCGTGGGGCAGCGCACAATATCAGCGGCTTTACTGGTAGCTCACAAACCACGGGCGGGGCTGGACGTCGTTGAACGTCTGCTCCGGGCTGAAGGTCGGAGTGTCCTCGTCCAGGAAGTTCTTCCACGCCATGAAGAAGCGCGGGTTCAGGCCCTCCCGCAGCACGTTCCAGGTATCGAACTTCTGCCCCGGGTCGCCGTGCCCGTCCGCGTGCAGCACGTACGCGAGCTCGTCGCGGTCGGTGCGGATGTCCTGCCGGTCGGGGAACATCTGTACCTGGAATTGGTGCAGCACAAACGCCTTCTGCGGCAAGTTGTTGTCGCGAGTGAGGTCCGCGAGCCAATCGGCGACAACGTTGATCTCCTCAGCGGTGGCGGAGCCCACGCGGGACAGCGGCGCCTCGCCCGGGTTGAGCTTCCACTCGGCGTCGAGTGCAAGGCCGACGTTCGGTCGCTTCAGCAGCTCCTCGTACATCTGCACCTGGTGGAGGAAGTCGCCCTGGCCCGGTTGCAGATCCAGCACGGCGTAGCCGCCCGCCTCCGTGATCGCATCGATGTACGGCACGACCGATTCCACGGGCGCCTCGTTGGAGTAGTCCCCGTCCTCGCCCGGCGAGTTGGACGCAACGGTCACGATGATCTCAAACGCCGGAATTACCGGTTCCCCGGTCAACGGCTGGTACTTGCTGGCGTAGTCCTTGGCCATCGCGGCAGCCTCTTGCGGCGGCTGCTCGCCCATCACTCCCAGCTCGGGGGCGAACGAGTGTCCATAGAGCGCGATCATCCTGCGCCCCGGGAACACCAGGCCGCCGCCGCCCGGCAGCTCGCCGTTGCCCGCCAACTCCACGCGGCGCGCAAACGCATCGGTGCCGCCCCACTGCAGGCCAAGCGCGAGCGTGTCCTGGTCGGAGACGGTACGCATGCTTTCCGACGTCACACGCGGATCCGGGTACGCCACCACCTGCACGTCAGCGCCTGCGGCGCGCGCCGTCGCGGCCGCCGCGCGCGAGGTCTCGGCGGTGGCGAGCATCGGCGGGAGCTCGCGCTCGCTCTTGTTCGGCGCATCGAGCGCGGCGATCGCGGCGACATCCTGTTCCGGCGCGTCGCTCTGCACGGGCTCGGTGGCGTCGTCGGCGGTGTCCTGCGCGTTCGCACCGACCTCGATGACCTCGTCGGCGCCGAGCCGTTCCAGCTCCGCGCTCACCGCGTCGCCCGTCGCTGAGTAGCGCACGAGCATCGGCGCTCCCTTGTCCACCGCGAGCGCCGCCGCCTTCAGCTGGTCCTCACGTTTCGGGCCGGACACCACGGCGGTGTCGGCAGCGTCGAAAAGCCGGCGCGACACTTCGACGCCGGAGCCGTCGGCGTCGTCAATCGCCTCGGCACCATGCGTCTCCAGCTTGTCGGGCTGCGGCAAGGATGCCGCGCCGATGCCGCCCTCACCGCACGCGGTCAGGGCGAGGCTGGAGGCCAGCCCCACCGCCCCAATGACCTTCCTACGGGCTCGGTTCGTGCTGGCGGACATCGCGGGAACGCTCATGCGGGAGTGCACCTTTCATCTGTCTAAAGCTGCTTGACAGATTACTGCAGTGCTGCCGCGATCCGGGTTCCGACCTCCTCGGTGCGCACCGCGCCGCCGTCGCGAGCAGCCACCTCATCCTCAACCGCGCGCTCAATCCGCGTGGCGTTCTCCTCATCGCCAAGGAAGCGCAGCATCATCGCCACGGAGAGAATCATCGCCGTCGGGTCCGCAATCCCCTGCCCCGCGATGTCAGGCGCCGACCCGTGCACCGGCTCGAACATGGAGGGGAACTCGCCCGCGGCGTTGATGTTGCCGGAGCACGCCTGCCCCACGCCGCCCGTGATGGCGCCCGCGAGGTCCGTCAGAATGTCGCCGAACAGGTTGTCCGTCACGATCACGTCGTAGCGCGACGGGTCATCGACCATGTAGATCGTGGCGGCGTCGATGTGGTTGTAGTCCACGTCAACCTCGGGAAACTCCGAAGCAAGCGCATCGACGACACGCTGCCACAACCCGCCCGCGTTCACCAGCACATTCGTCTTGTGCACCAGGGTGAGCTTCTTGCGCCGCGTCATGGCCAGCTCGAAGGCGTAGCGCACCACGCGCTCCACGCCGAAGTAAGTGTTCTGGCTGACCTCGGAGGCCACCTCGTGGTCGGTGCCCTGGCGCAGCGTGCCACCGTTGCCGGCGTAGAGCCCCTCGGTGCCCTCGCGCACGACGACGAAGTCCACGTCGCCGGGGTTGGCCAGCGGGCTCGTCGACGTCGGGAACAACCGCGACGGGCGCAGATTGACGTAGTGGTCAAGCTTGAACCGCAGCGGCAGCAACAGGCCGCGCTCCAGCACGCCTGCGGGGACATTGGCCGGGTCGCCAACCGCCCCGAGCAGGATCGCGTCGTGTGACTTCAGGCTGTCCAGGTCCGCGTCCGTGAGCAACTCGCCGTTGCGGAGGTAGCGGCGCGCGCCAAGGTCGTACTCGGTGGTCTCCACGTCGTTGCGGACAGCGCGGAGCACCTTGAGGCCCTCCGCCATGACTTCGGTCCCGATGCCGTCGCCAGCAATCACAGCCAGTTTCATTTTCTGAGATTCCTTTCCCACATATTGGACTTACGGGATAGCGTAGCAGCTCCGCCGGCGAAAAATCGGCGCTGCGCGGAAAAGGATTCAGGACCACGTGAGGCCCGGAGCGAGCTAGTCCAGGTCGATCTGCAGCGCGGAGGCGCCGAGCTCCTGCGCAATCTCGTTGACCAGGGCCTCCGGCACCTCGGACTCGACGCGCAGAATCAGGATGGCGCCATCTCCCTTGGACGCCTGCGTGAGCGCGGCGGCCTCAATGTTGATGCCCTTGTTCCCCAGTTTGCTGCCCACCGTGCCCAGCGCACCGGGCGCGTCCGTGTACTGGAAGAACAGGTTGCGCCCCTGCGCGCGCATGTCCACGCCGCGGCCGTTGATGCGCACGATCTTCTCCACGCCCTCGAGGCCGGTGAGCGCGCCCGTGACCGTCACGGCGTTGCCCGCCGCGGAGACCACCTGGACCTCCAGCGCGCTGCGGTGCGCCCGTGCCTCCGTCTGCGTCTCCACCGAGTACTCCAGTCCGCGCGACTGCGCGATCTGCGGCGCGTTCACAAACGTCACCGGCTCATCAATGATGCCGGAAAACAGGCCGCGCACAGCGGACAGCCCCAGCGAATCAATCTGTTCCGTGGACAGCTCGCCGCGCGCGGTCACCTTCAGCGACGTCGGCGCGCCGTCCAGCAGCTCGCCGGCGATGAGGCCGAGCTTGCGCGACAGCTCCAGCCAGCGAGCGACCTCCTCGCCCACGCGGCCGCCGGTAATGTTCACCGCGTCGGCGACGAACTCGCCAGCTAGGGCCTTGAGCACTGAGTCGGCAACGTCCGTGCCCGCGCGGTCCTGCGCTTCCACCGTGGACGCGCCCAGGTGCGGGGTGACGACGACCTCGTCCAGGGCAAACAGCGGCGAGTCGGTGCACGGCTCAGTAGCGTAGACGTCGAACCCGGCGCCGCGGATGGGGCCGTTCACGATGGCGTCGGCAAGCGCCTGCTCATCCACCAGGCCACCGCGGGCCGCGTTGATGAGGATTTGCCCCTCCTTCGCCTTCGACAGCAGGTCCGCGTTGAACATGCCCGCGGTCTCCTTCGTCTTCGGCAGGTGAATGGTAACGAAGTCGGCGCGTCCCATGAGCTCCTCCAGCTCCACGAGCTCAACGCCGAGCTGCGCGGCGCGCGCCGGATTCGCGTACGGGTCGTAGGCGATGACGGTGGTTTCGAACGCGGCGAGGCGCTGCGCAAACAGCTGTCCGATGTGGCCGAAGCCGACGATGCCGACGGTCTTGCCAAAGACCTCGACGCCCTTGAACGACGAGCGTTTCCACTCGCCGTCGCGCAGCGTCTTGTCCGCCGCCGGGATTTGGCGCGCGGTGGACAGCAGCAGCGCGATCGCGTGCTCGCACGCGGAGTGGATGTTGGAGGTCGGCGCGTTGGCCACCATGACACCGCGCTCGGTCGCGGCGTCAATGTCTACGTTGTCCAGCCCAACGCCGGCGCGGCCGATGATCTTCAGGTTCGGCGCCGCCTGGATCACCTCGCGGTCCACGGTGGTGGCGGAGCGCACGAGCAGTGCGTTCGCGTCGGGAACCGCGGCGAGCAGCTCGTCGCGGTTCGGGCCGTCGACCCAGCGCACCTCCACGGAGTCTCCAAGCGCTTCGACGGTTGATTGGGACAGCTTGTCTGCGATCAGCACGACCGGTTTGGACACTGGGGATCGTCTCCTGCGGTATTTCAATAAAGGAATAGGTACGGGGGTAACTTTAATGTCCGCAGGCACGCTTGTCTGCCATCCGCGCTAATATTTTTCTTCCGCCTGCATAATTCGCTCCGGAATGTCGCTCGCCGGCTCGAATTGCGTGCCGAGCGCAATGAGCGGTGCGTCCGCCAGGCCCGCCATCGCCAGCAGCGTGTCCTCGGATTCGCGGGGGTCCGGGTTGTCCACCATCGTGACACGCGCGCCGAACGCCCGGGCGTTTGCAATCGAAGCAATTGACGACGCCCGCGTGGCCACCACCTGCGGCGCCATATCCGCATCGCGGCGCGAATGGACCGGGAACGGCTTCGCCACCGCGTTCGGCATCACCTGCGGCTCCGCCCAATTGGCGTGCAGCCACGTTGGCACCGACGTATCCAGGTTGGCGATCGCCTGCTGCGCGTCCGCCGGGTCGTGCACGGGCCGTTCGTGGAACCGTACCGAGGTCATCTTGCCCAGCGCATCGATCCCGCCCGGATCGCGGTAGACGCGCACACTCCCGGACGCCGGCGCGATCGCCACATCTCCCACAGTGAGCAGCGTAAACGTTTTCAGCCGTTTGACCTCTTGGGTGATTTCTCCGTGGTGATCTTCGTCGTAGACCAGCATCGGCGCGTGCGCGTACGCGGCGATCGACGCCGCCCGCAACTGCGCCTCCACGCTGGAATCCGACACCACCAACGTCTCGGACGTGTTGAAGAAGTACTCGGAGCTGACAAGCCCGTTCGTGTCATCGAGCACTACCGGGTGATCATCAAACGCAGTGGAGACGTGCCGCGACTGATTCGCGGCCCGGGCCTGGTCCAACGGGGTACTTGTGTCCTCGCCCGCGCACCCGCCGACGGCGAGCGCCACGCAGCACATCGCCGCGGCGAGGCCCCGGCTAGCTTTCTGCTTCGCTGCCATTCTCCCCGTCTGCGTGATTGGTGGCATCGGCGCCGTCAGTGTCGCCGGTATGCGTACCGAGGGCCCCGAGGGCTCCGTCCAGGTCGCGGACGACCGGCTTGTCCAGCGCGTACTCGATGATGCCCACGAAGCGATCGCGGCGGTCCTGGATAAAGCTGTTCCAGTCCGAGTTCAACAGGTCGGCCGGGCGAATCTCGTGGCCCTCCAGCATTGCGTCGAACTCTGCGTCATCCATCAGGGACTTCGACTGCAGGCGCGGCAGGTAACGCTTCGGCTCGTTGTTCTCCATCACCACGTCGGTGCGCCGCCCCATCGGGGTGCGGTTGAGCACGGAGTCAGCCAGCTCCTCGGTCGCGCCGGCCTGCAGGCAGAACTCGCGCGGGAAGACGGTGTGGAAGCGCGGCTGCAGCTCGGCGATGGTGTCGCGGTTGAGCGGCTTCCCGGTGCGCCAATCAAGCGCTCCGCGGGCCATCAGCAGGGCGTACAGCCCGCGGTACACGCCGCTCTCGGACGTCGCGGACTGCAGGCGGGACTCGTGGAACTGCGCGTCGCCCACGGTGCGCGGCGCCTCGTCGGTGTCCCCGCGGACCCAGGGGGTGACCTCGGTGACGTCGAGGCCGGCGCGAATCGTCGGCGCGTGTGCGCCGTAGAGCTCGCCGAACACGCCGGACCAGTACCAACGGTTGAGTCGGTCGCGCGGCTCCTTCTCGTCCAGCAGTCCTGGCTGCTCGGCCAGTCGCGCGAGGATGACGGCCAGCGGAATGATCTGCGAGGAGTATGGGACCTGGTCGATGGCCAAGATGCACCGCTCCGCGAGGAACTCGGCGGCGGCAACGAAGGCATCGGCCAGCTCGTCGCAGTGGGTCATATAGTCGTGCAGCGAAATATTGAGGATGTCGCCGCGGTGCCCCACCGCGTTGCCCTTCCTGCTGGTGATCAGGAGCGACAGCCCACGCAGGAACTCGATGCGCCCGATCCCGTCCAGCGCCGGGTACAGGCGCAGCGTGTGTTCGATGTGCGCGAAGTGGTCGGCCAGGCGGAAGTTGGGGTCTTCAGTGGCGAATACGGCGGTGAGCAGCTCGAAGACATCCATCTGCACACCGGCGGAGTTGGCGTGCGCGAAGATCTGGCCGACGCCGATCTGCGAGGTTTCACGGTCAATACGGATCACGGGCACGTCGTACGCCGGCAGCCAGCGCAGGACCTCGTTCTGGAACGTCTTCACCGCGGCGCGCATCTCCGGGTCGTCCGTGTCGGCAGCCATGTCAATAAGGAGGTCGTTGCCTTCCTTCCACAGCAGCATTGAAACGGGCACGACGCCGTGCGCCAACATGTCCTCGCGGGAGTGGATGCCCCCCTCGAGCTGCGGGCCGAAGTGGGAGCGCACCTGACCGTCCGGGTCGACGGCAAAGACCGCTTCGACCGGCATCGGGTCGGCGGCCACCGCGGCGCGCACGTCGACGAAGAAGCGACGACGGATGCGCCGGCCCAGGTAGTCCACCGTCGGGATCTCGCCGGCGCCCTTCAGGGCGTAGAAGAGCGAGGTGAGGCGCTGTTGGCCGTCGAGAAGCAAAAGCCCCGGCTCCCGATCCCCCGTCGTTAGACCGTCGAGCGGGCGCGGGCGGAAACGCATGGGCGCGTTTCGGGTGTCCAGGGCGAGGAAAGAACCGATGGGGTAACCGCGAAGCACTGAGGTGACCAGGGTGCGAATCCTGTCAACATCCCAGATGTATTCACGCTGGAAGTCGGGCAACTGCAATTCGCCACGTTCAGCACGGGCGAACAAGTCCTTCAAGGAATAGCTTGGCGTTGTAAAACCCATGCCCCAACCTTAGAACGGAATCAGCAAACCTGCTCGTGCGATTCGTGCTCCGGGCGCTCGATCTGGATCGTGGAGTGCTCGATGCCCAGCTCGCGCAGGGCGTGCTGCACTGCATCTAAGAGCGGCCCACTATCCGTGCCCGCCGCGCCGACCACGTGCACCGTAGCCAACACGTTCACGCCGTCGAGGCTCCAAAGGTGAAGGTCGTGGATGTTGGCAACCCCCGCGGTCGCTCGCAGCGCCTCCTCCACCTCGGCGGTGCGGAAACCCTCCGGGACCTGTTCGAGGAGCACGCCAGCAGATTGGCGCATCAGCTGCCACGCCCGCGGCAGCACGAGCGCGGCGATGATGAGCGAGGCCACGGCGTCCGCCACGGCCACACCGGTTGCCATGACCACGATGCCCGCGACAATAACCGCGGCCGATCCCAGCAGGTCCACCAGCACGTGAAGGAACGCGCCGCGGACGTTGATCGAGTCGCCGCGGTGACCGTGCAGCGCCCACGCCGAGATGCCGTTGGCCGCAAAACCGATGACGGCGATGAGAAGCATGGTCTCGCCGTGCACGTCGGCGGGTGCGCGGAGGCGACGGATCGCCTCAACGACAATCCACACCGAGATCGCGAGCACGAGCACCGCGTTGACCAGCGCCGCGAGCACCTCCACGCGCCGGTAGCCGTACGTTGCGTGGCGCGAGGCCTGTTTCCGCCCCACGAGCACCGCGAGAACGGCGATGATGAGCCCCGCGGCGTCGGAAAGCATGTGCATCGCGTCCGCCATGAGCGCCATGGACCCGGCGAGCCATCCCCCAACCAACTCCGCAACAAAGACCGTGGCGGTGACGGCGAGCGCAACGAGGAGCGCGCGCAGCGGAGTATCGCTCGACGGGGCGTGATCGTGGTTGTGGTCATGTGCCATAGCTCAACCCTAAGCTGCCACACAGTTAATGACAATTAAATGAAAACGGCTCCCGGTTTCAAAAAACACGTGGCGAGCAGGGCTCATTATCGGCGCTATGCCCTCCCCACCCCACACAACCGTACAAGTTGCTGACTATTTGCGCGATGCCTCAACAACTTTTGCTACCGTTGATAGGCGCAATAGCACAATGGTCTCGAGCAGTGAGCCAATTTACGCAATGTTCATCCGCTCGCATGGGGCCACATACGAAAGGATACGACTATCACTTCCGCAAACCCGAACCCGAAGGATCCGAACCGCGTGGAGAAGGCCGCGAAGCACATCGGCGACCACGCACACGACGCAAAGGACAAGGTCGGCGAGACCTTCACCTCCGCAAAGGGCAAGGCTGGCGACGCTGTCGACGGCGTTCGCGGCACCGGCTCCACCACCGTGTCCAAGACTGAGGGCACCACGAAGGCAACCTCCGGCACCACTGCAGCCGACGCCGGCAACGGCGGTGGCGGCTGGTGGAAGTGGCTGCTCGGCCTGATCGTCGCAGCTCTGCTGGTCTGGCTGCTGATCAGCCTCTTCAGCGGCGGCAGCGACGACTCGGACGGCGCTGCCGTCACCGAGACCTCCACCGTTGCTACGGAGACCACCAGCGAGACCGTCACCGCTGACCCGAGCGAGGACGCTACCGCGGGTGCCGGCGACGCAGCGGCTGACGCCACCGACAAGGCTGGCAATGCCGCAGGCGACGCAACCGACACCGCCGGCGACCTCGCGGGTGACGCGAAGGACGGCGCTGGCAACGCGGCCGACAAGGCTGGCGACCTCGCAGGCGACGCAACCGACAAGGCTGGCGACCTCGCGGGCGACGCGAAGGACGCTGCAGGCGACGCGGCCGACAAGGCTGGCGACGCTATCTCCGGCGCCACCAACTAGTTTCGCCACAGCGCAGCACAACACCGCCCCAGCTCCTGGACTGACCAGGATGCTGGGGCGGTGTTTTTCGTGTGCGCCTTCGCGTGTGCGTTTACGCGGTCTCGTTCAGCGGGTTCTTCACCCAGGTCATCATGTCGCGCAGCTGCGCACCGGTCTTCTCAATTGGGTGCTCTGCAACCTTCGCGCGCAGGCCCTCGAGCTCCTTGTTGCCGCCCTCGACGTTGGCTACCAGGCGCTTGGTAAACTCGCCGGACTGAATGTCCTTCAGGATGTCGCGCATGCGATCCTTGGCACCCTCGTCGATCACGCGCGGGCCGGACAGGTAGCCGCCGAACTCTGCGGTGTCAGAGACGGAGTAGTTCATGTTGGCGATACCGCCCTCGTAGATGAGGTCCACGATCAGCTTCATCTCGTGCAGGCACTCGAAGTAGGCCATCTCCGGCTCGTAGCCGGCCTCGGTCAGCACCTCGAACCCCTTCATGATCAGGTCCTCCAGGCCGCCGCACAGGACTGCCTGCTCACCGAACAGGTCGGTGACGGTCTCCGCCTCGAACGTGGTCGGTATGACGCCCGCGCGTGCGCCGCCGATCGCGGCGGCGTAGGACAGCGCCAGCTCCTTGCCATTGCCGGTCGGGTCCTGCTCGACCGCGATCAGGCAGGGCACGCCCTTGCCGTCGACGTAGGTGCGGCGGACCAGGTGGCCCGGGCCCTTCGGCGCTACCATCGCAACAGTGATGGTGTTGGCCGGATCGATCAGCTTGAAGTGGATGTTCAGGCCGTGGCCGAAGAACAGGGCGTCGCCGTCCTTCAGGTTCGGCTCGATGTCCTTGCTAAAGATTTCTGCCTGCGAGGTATCCGGGGCCAGCAGCATGATCACGTCGGCCCACGCCGCGGCGTCCGCGTTGGTCTTGACCTCAAATCCGGCCTCCTGGGCCTTTGCGGCGGACTTGGAGCCCTCGCGCAGGCCGACGACCACCTCAACGCCGGACTCGCGCAGGTTCTGCGCGTGGGCGTGGCCCTGGGAGCCGTAACCGATGATGGCGACCTTCTTGCCCTGGATGATGGACAGGTCCGCGTCGTTGTCGTACAGAACGTCAATTGCCATGAGTGAAACACTCACCTTTCCTATTATATGGGACGGCCATTTCATATTATGGCACAGATTTGGGCTGTGTGGGGATGTTGTGGCGTCGGCAAGCGATTGCTTCTCGACGCCACCGCCTACCCCTTCGTCGGCGCCATCGTCTTCGGGCCGCGGCTCAGCGCGACGTTTCCCGAGCGGACGAGCTCCTTGATGCCGAAGGTCTCCATCAGCTCGAGGAACGCCTTGAGTTTCTGGGAGGAGCCGGTGGCCTCGATGACCACGGACTCCGGCGACACGTCGACGATGTGGGCGCGGAAGATGTTCGCCGCGTCCACCACCTGCGGGCGGTTCTGGTTCGTCGTGGCCACCTTGACCAGCATGAGCTGGCGCGCGATCATCGAGTCGTCTTCCAGGCGCGCGACCTTGAGCACTTGAACCAGCTTGTGCAGCTGCTTCGTGATCTGCTCGATGGCGTACTCGGACGCGTCGACAACGATGGTTAGGCGGTTAATGCCCTCGGTCTCCGTCTTCGCCGACACGAGCGAGACCAGGTTGTAGCCGCGACGGGTAAACAGCGCGGTGACGCGGGTGATGATGCCGTCGACGTCCAGCACCAGCACCGACAGCGTGTTGCGAGAAATGGTTTGGTCAGACATCTACTTTCCCTCCTGGGTGGTGGTATCGGCAGCCTCTGTAGCTTCTACGGCCTCGATGGCCTCGTTGATCGCCTCCGGGGTCTCCCCTGCGGACTCCTCCATGTCGAAGAACGGGCGCATGCCCAGGGCGTACTGCATATCGGAATTCGACGCGCCGGCCGCGATCATCGGCCACACCTGCGCGTCCTCGCCGACGATGAACTCGACGACGACGGGCCGGTCGTTGATCTCGCGCGCCTTCTGAATCGCCGGCACGACATCTTCTTCCTTGGTCACACGGATCGCCTCCGCGCCGAGCGCCGTCGCCAACTGCACAAAGTCCGGCACGTACATTTCCTCCCCTCCGAGCTTGGTGTGGGAGTAATGGCCGTCGTAAAACAGTGTCTGCCACTGGCGGACCATGCCAAGATTGCCGTTATTAATCAGCGCAACCTTGAACGGGAAGCCCTCCATCGCGGCGGTGGTCAGCTCCTGGTTGGTCATCTGGAAGCAGCCGTCGCCGTCAATCGCCCACACCTCTTTATCCGGGCAGGCGACCTTCGCGCCGAGGGCCGCGGGCACCGCGAAGCCCATCGTGCCGAGGCCGCCGGAGTTGATCCAGTGCCGCGGCTGTTCAAAGTCAACAAACTGGGCCGACCACATTTGGTGCTGCCCCACGCCCGAGACGTAGATCGCGTCCGGCCCCACCGTCTTCGACAGCGTTTCAATCACAAACTGCGGCGAGAGCTTTCCGTCGGACTGCGGGTCGTAGCCCCGCGGGAAGCGCCCCTTCAAGTCGTTGAGGCGCGCGAGCCAATTGCTTATCGACGGCGCAGCGTTCCTCTTCTCGTCCCTAAACGCATCGAACAGCTGGGACAGGACCTTCTTCGCGTCGCCGACGATCGGCACGTTCGCCTCGCGGATCTTGCCCACCTCGGCCGGGTCGATGTCGGCGTGGATGACCTTGGCGTAGGGGGCGAAGGTGCTGGTGTCGCCGGTGACGCGGTCATCGAAACGCGTGCCGATGGCAATGAGCAAGTCCGCCTCCTGCAGAGCGCCGACCGCGGGGACGGATCCGTGCATGCCCGGCATGCCCATGTACAGCGGGTGCGACTGCGGGAACGCGCCCAGCGCCATGAGCGTGGTCACCACCGGGATGCCGGTGCGCTCCGCAAACGCGAGCAGCTCCTCGTGCGCGCCCGACTTCACCACGCCGCCGCCGATGTAGAGCACCGGGCGCTCCGAGGCAGCGATCAGCTTCGCCGCCTGCGCGATCTGCCGGTTGTGCGGCTTCGTGTTCGGCTTGTAGCCGGGCAGGTCCACCGCCGGCGGCCACGCGAACTCGATCTCCGCGGCCTGCAGGTCCTTCGGAATGTCCACCAGGACCGGGCCCGGACGGCCCGTCGACGCGATGTGGTGCGCTGCGGCGATCGCCGCCGGGATGTCCTCGGCGCGGGTGACCATCAGGTTGTGCTTGGTAATCGGCATCGTGATGCCGCGAATGTCCGCCTCCTGGAAAGCGTCGGTGCCGATGAGCGGCGAGCCGACCTGGCCCGTAATCGCGATCATCGGGACAGAGTCCAGGTACGCGTCCGCGATCGCGGTGACCAGGTTCGTCGCGCCCGGGCCCGAGGTGGCCAGGCACACGCCCACCTGGCCAGAGGCGACCGCGTACCCCTCCGCCGCGTGGCCGGCACCCTGCTCGTGACGCACGAGCACGTGGCGCAGCTTCTCGGCCTGAAACAGGGCGTCGTAAAGCGGAAGGACCGCTCCCCCCGGCAACCCGAAGACGAACCGGGTGCCCAACTCCTCAAGACTTCGCACGACCGCGTCCGCGCCTGTGATTCGCTCCGGCTCGACGCTCGGCGCCGGTTGCGAGTTGCTGTCCGGGGCATTCGATGAAGCTGCCACGTTTCCAAACTCCTTGGGTCAATGTGTCGATTGTGAGGGTGATCAAAACAAAAGCCCCCGGCGAGCACTTCTCCTGAGTGCTGTCGAGGGCGCTTGTGTCAGCGGCGTACGAAAACGAACCCGCTACGGCAAGCGCCGCGAGGGAATTCGTACTACTAGTCGCTGTGTGATCATGTGCGCTACGTTACACATCCGGGCGAACCGGCGTGCCGATTTCACTGATTAAAATTCACGTCTCACCTTTTGGGAAGCAGCGCGAGTGTGACCGACGGCACCGTTCAGCCCCCCCAGACCCGGACTAAACTCAAACGGACTATGCCGTTCACATATATTCTGCTCGGGTGGTGGCACTGGATCGCCGAAACCGGCATCAACCTCGCCCTCCTCTTCGTCCTCGCGCTGCTGGTGCCGCGCGCCGGCCGGTTTATTAACCGCTACTTCGAGCGCCAGGTCACGCGCACGACCGATGTGGACGAGGGCAAGAGCCGACTCGCCCTCGTCGGCGTGGCGGTCTACATCGGCGAAATCGTCGCCTACTTCCTCCTGCTCATCTTCGCGCTACAACAGATCGGCTTCTCGCTCGCCGGCGCCGCAATCCCCGCCACCGTCGTCTCCGCCGCCGTCGGCTTCGGCGCGCAGAGCATCATCGCGGACTTCCTCGCCGGCTTCTTCATCCTCACCGAAAAACAGTACGGCGTGGGCGACTACGTCTCGTTCCAAGGCAGCGGGGTCGACATCGAGGGCGAAGTCATCCAGATCACCATGCGCGCGACGCAGATCCGCACCATCGAGCAGGCGACCGTCTCCATCCCGAACTCCACCGCCCGCGTGTGCATCAACCAATCCAACTACTGGTCCAACGCGATGGTGGTCATCCCCGTCCCGCTGCTCGGATCCCGCTCCGCCGACGAGGCCATCGCGCGCTCCGAACGCGCCGCGCGCCGCGCCCTCGCCCAGCCGGAAATTGCCGGCACCGTCCGCGACGACCTGCAGGTCCACCCCGCCGTCGGCATCACACCGCCCGCTACCGTCGGCTCGCCCTGGACCGTGGACATGCGCTTCCTCGTGCGCGTCGACCCGCTAGCCCAGTGGATGGTCGAGCGCGCAATCCGCGTCGCCATCCTCGACGAATTCTGGAACGAGTACGGCTCCGCAACGACGCTCGACGGGACGCTTGTCGACGCCCCCGTCACCCCTCCAACCACGCATCACTCCGGCGTCAACCCGCCCGAGGCACCCTCTCCTGTTCGTCCTCCCGATGCACTGGATGCGACAGACGCGACGGAAACACCAGCACCGTCGCCCTCCGCCGAAGCGACGAACAGCCCGACCCCTCCGCACCCGGTAGACGATCCGGCCGCAGCACCCACCCGGTCTGACCCCGCTTCCTTCGCTGCCCACGGCAACAACGCGCGCACTGACGACGCCCCCAGCACCGATACAGGCAGCGACCACCGCACCTGGTTCTTCTCTTCGCCACAACAGGTACTCAACGGCATCATGCGAATGTCTACCCTCGTATTGCTGGCGATCTTCGGCGTCCTCTTGCTCATCCGTGGCTTCATGGTGCAACCGGGCGAAGAAAGCGAGGCAGACAGCGGCTTCCTCGCACCTCCCGCCCGCACCACCGCGCAGACGACCGAGACCGTGCCGGACGCTGAGGACGTCGCCCCCACCTACGAGCAAACCGAACCGGAGTTTACTGCCCCAGCCCAGCCCACCACTGGGGCCCAACAGTCCACTGAGCACACACCTTTGGAAACCTCGAGCTCAGACGAAACCGTCCGAAGCAGCGACGCGCTTCAGAGCCCGACCGCCTCTGAGTCTGCACTCCCACAGGTCACTGAGTCCGCAACGCTCTCCACCGAGCCTTAAAACGACCGTCCTCCGCTGAAAAACCCCAAACTGTATTAGACGTTGGAAACAGGGGCTCGGTTCTGTTTCGGGGCGATATTGGAATACTTCTCGCACTTTGCCGTTTTCCCTGGTCATGGGGTGCGTGTTGCGGTTATTGTGTGGGGCATGGACCACATTGACGCGCTTGTTACCGCCGACAGGAACGGCATCTCCATCATTGCCGATGCCGCCGGCGCAAGCGTTGATGCGCTCAACTCTCGCGGGTGAGACCAGGACCGTGCCGAGCACTTGGTGGATACGGCCGGGGTGTTTTACGGCCGTGTGAGTATCGGACAATAATGCGTAGTCCTCCAAGGGTCTGGACACAGGAGCTTTCCCCTTTGCTCAGTGGTGCGACCAGAAGGAGAAGAAACATCCACCCCGGTGCACCCGCTGCGGTGACAACGACCCATCGCCCGCAGCAGGTGGCAATCGTCACGGTTACCCTTCTTTTTCAGATTCCTGTCCTCGGGGTCAGAAAAAGACGGGTACCTGTCATAGGTCAGTGAGCATCTGCTGCATCTGAGCGATCTCGGCCTCCTGGTCGTTGATAATTTGTTCGGCCAGGGTGATCGCATGGGGATTCTGGCCGTCAGCAACCTCGTCACGGGCCATGTCGACCGCACCTTCGTGGTGGGCGGTCATCTGCTCCAGGTAGAGGCGGGCGGCCTCGGTGCCCTGGGCTTCCTCAAGGGCTGTCATGTCCTCCTGGCTCATCATCCCGCTCATGCCACCCATCTCGCCGTGATCCATTCCACCCATCTCGTCAATGGCCCCCATGCCCCCAGAGTCGGTGACCGGCTGCTGGCCCCAGGCCTCGAGCATGGCGTTCATCCGGTCAATCTCCGGCCCCTGGGCGTCAATAACCCCCTGGACAAACTCCACGACCTGGGCGGGGATACCCTCTTTGGCCAGGAGCATCTCACTCATCTCCACGGCCTGCTGGTGATGGGGGATCATCATCTGGGCAAACATGGTGTCCGCGTCGTTGTGATCGGCGGAGATCTCCCCGTCCGCATCAGTCGTCGCCGTGGTGGTCTTGGTCGTCTCAGCGGTAGTCTTCGCAGTGCTGGTGGCCGGGGTGGTGGCGTCGGTGATGCCCGACTCGGTGGCCTCACCGCAGGCGGCCAGCGCCAGGGTGGAGGCCACGGCGAGAGCGGAAAGCACAAGGGTGCGCTTCATGGTGGAGCCCTTTCAGGGTCATATGGGGTCTGATGGATCAGTGGACGGCGGTGGATTTCGGAGTAGGCGTGGTGTGTTCCTCCTTCGATTTGGTGGGAGCCAGGTGGGCCGGGTCCAGATCAATCCGGCGCAACAGCTGGGCGTTCAGGGCCACCACGATGGTCGAGGCAGACATCAAGATCGCGCCCACGGCCGGGGACAGCACGAACCCGATCGAGGCGAGCACTCCGGCGGCCAGCGGCACGGCGAGGATGTTGTAGCCAGAGGCCCAGATCAGGTTCTGGATCATCTTGCGGTAGCTGGCCTGGGACAGCTCAATCATCGACAGCACTGCCCGCGGGTCATCACTGGCTAGGACCACCCCGGCAGATTCCATGGCCACATCCGTGCCGGCACCGATGGCGATACCGACCTCCGCGCGAGTCAGAGCGGGGGCGTCATTGACACCGTCACCGACCATGGCCACGCTCAAACCCCGGTCCTGCAGCTGCATGACCTTGGTGTCTTTGTCCTGAGGCAGGACCTCGGCGAAGACCTCATCGATCCCCAGGTCCTGGCCAACCGCCTGGGCCACCTGCTGCGCGTCACCGGTGATCATCGCGACCTTCACCCCGCGGTCCTGCAGGGCTTTCACGGCGGCGCGAGATTCGGGGCGGATCTTGTCCTCGACGGCCACCGCACCGATGATCTGACCGTCGCGGACAATATGGAGCACACCGGCCCCACGCCCGGTCCAGGCGCTGGTGGTGTCGGTGAGCTCGGCCGGGGTAGTGAGGTTGAACTCGCGCAGCATGTTCGGCCCGCCCACGAGGATCTCAGCGCCATCGACAGTGGCCCGGACCCCCCGGCCGGAGGCGGCGCTGAAACCAGTTGCACGCATTTGCTGACGGGAGGCCTCGGGATGGGCGGCCGCGGCCGCCACGATGGCGCGGGCCACGGGGTGCTCACTGTCGGCCTCCGCGGCGGCGGCCAGGGCCAGCAGCTCGCCCTCGGTGACGCCGCCAGCTGCCGCGACACCGGTGACCGCGTGCGCACCCTCGGTCAGGGTGCCGGTTTTGTCGAAGAGCACCACGTCGATGGTGCGCATCCGCTCGAGCGTCATCCGGTCCTTGATGAGCACCCCGGATTTCGCGGCCCGCTCGCTGGAGATCGCAATGACCAGTGGAATCGCCAGGCCCAGGGCATGCGGGCAGGCGATGACCAGCACCGTGACCGTGCGCACCACGGCATCGTCCGGGCTGCCGATAATGGTCCACACCACCGCGGTGATCAGAGCGGAGATCAGCGCGAACCAGAACAATAACGCCGCCGCCCGATCCGCCAGGGCCTGGGCCCGGGAGGAGGACTCCTGGGCGTCGGCAACCATGCGTTGGATCCCGGCCAGGGCGGTGTCCCCGCCGGTAGCCTCCACCCGGATGCGGACGGTGTTGTCGGTGGCCACGGTACCGGCGACCACCTTGTCACCGGTGTCGCGGAAGACGGGACGGGATTCGCCGGTGATCATCGCCTCATCGAATTCGGCGGCTCCGTCGATGATGGTTCCATCGGCCGGCACCCGGGCACCGGCCCTCACCAGCACGACGTCGTCGACGACCAGCTCGGAGATGGCCACGGTGCGGGTGGTCCCGTCGATGACTTTCTCGGCCTCATCCGGCAGCAGGGCAGCCAGCGCGTCAAGCGCGGAGGACGCGGCCCCGAGAGCGGACATCTCCAGCCAGTGGCCCAGCAGCATGATGGTCACCAGCAGGGCCAGCTCCCACCAGAAGTCCAGCTCAAAACCGCCCAGCCCCAGAGTGGTGACCCAGGAGGCGACAAACGCCACGGTGATGGCCATGGCGATCAGGAGCATCATCCCGGGTTGGCGGGATTACAGTTCTTTCCATCCACCCTTGAGGAAAGGCGTTCCGCCGTAGACGAAGATGATCGTGCCCAGCACCGGGGGGATCCAGGTGGATCCGGGGAATGCCGGGAGGTGGTAGCCAAGCAGGTTGGCGACCATGGGGCTGAAAATAACGACGGGAATGGACAGAATCAGCGACCACCAGAAGCGGTCCCGAAACATTGCGGTGCTGTGTCCGGCGTGTTCGCCGTGACCATGAACGTGGTGGTCGTCGTCCAGGGCGGAATGCGGGTGATCGTGGGGCATCGCCTGGCCGTGGGTGTCGGCATCTGCGTGGTGTTCGTGGCTGGCATGATCCGGATGGTAGGTGTGGTCTGTTTCCGGAGCGGGGTGATCACCATGATGATCGCCGGAATGGTGGGGAGTGCTCATGACGTTCCTTTCCACTCAACCCGGTCGGGGTCGAGATGACGGGTAAAACTGATCAGGATAAGACGGTGTAGCCGGCGTCCTCGATGGCCCGGCGAACCATCTCCGGAGGTACGACACCGGTGACCGTGACGGTGGAAACTCCACCAGCAGCGAGATCAACCTGGACGTCGTCGACCTGGGGAAGGGCCTGAAGGGCCTGGGTCACGCTTTTCGCGCAGTGCCCGCAGGTCAGGCCGGTGACCTGGTAGCTAGGGGTAGACTCTCCTGCTGACGAGTCGCTGGTGGCAGGGATGGAGGCGGTGTCGGCACGTGAGGCAGGTCCGCAACAGCTGCAACCATGGGAGGCCATCGGCAAGAGGCGGGGCTGGGAGGTGATCATGGGAAAGCTCCTTCGGTTCGGTGGGGTGCGGCGATGCCGCTCTCTAACGTATACCCAAGGGGGGTATATTTCCCTAGCGTATACCCCCCCGGGGTATATTTTCAAAAGGTGGAGGGCACGGCCCTCACGCGGGGCAGGGTCCTCACCTGCGCCTGTCTCCCGTGTCACTGAAATCTTGCACCAAGGAAGGTTAAATCATGATGAACGCGTTTTCCCGACGACAGTTTCTGCTCGGCGGGCTCGTCCTCGCCGGCACCGGGGCCGTGGCCGCCTGCACCAGCGATCCTGGACCCGCTGCCTCGGCACCAAGTCCCTCCCTTCGCCCCACTCCCACCCCCACTGCGCTCGGTGAGCCGACGGTGCGCCGGAAACTGACCGCCCGGCCCCTCTCGCTGGATATCGGCGGCATCGAAGCCAAGACGTGGGGATACGTCTCTGACACCGGGGATGCGGCCATTGAGGCCACCGCCGGCGACGTCCTCCAGGTCGATATCACCAATGAACTGCCTGAGAGCACCTCCATCCACTGGCATGGCATCGCACTCCACAACGCAGCCGACGGTGTGCCCGGCATGACCCAGGACCCCATTGAACCTGGCGAGTCTTTCTCCTATGTTTTTGAAGCCCCCCACGGTGGCACCTATTTCTACCATTCTCACACCGGCCTGCAGCTTGATCGCGGCCTCCACGCCCCACTGATCATCCGTGACCCGCAAGACGCTGAGGACCACGACGTCGAGTGGACCATCGTGCTCGACGACTGGGTCGATGGCATTCAGGGCACTCCCGAAGATGAGCTCGACAAGCTCACCGGAATGGGTTCGGGCGACCATAACGGGAGGATGGGAATGGGAGGTCACGGCCAGATGATGCACGGCACCCCGGACCGGGTACTGGGCGGGGATGCCGGCGATGTGATGTATCCGCACTACCTCATCAACGGACGTATCCCCCGCGCTCACCGGACCTTCGAGGCTCGCCCGGGCGACAAGGCCCGCCTGCGGTTTATCAACTCCGGCGGTGACACCATCTTCAAGGTGGCCCTCGGTGGTCACCGCATGACCGTCACCCACACCGACGGCTTCCCTGTCCAGCCCTCGGAGACCGAATCGATCTACCTGTCGATGGGCGAGCGTGTCGACGTCGAGGTCATCCTCGACGACGGCATCTTCCCGCTCACGGCTTTGGCGGTGGGTAAGGACGACCGCGCCTTCGCCGTCATCCGCACCGCCGGCGGCCAGGCCCCCAACCCCGATGTCGACTTCCCCGAGTTGTCGTCCACCGGACTGCTTCTGTCCTCCCTGAAGCCAGCAGACCGTGCACTCCTGCCCGAGGGCACACCAGACCGAGAAGTCAGCATCGACCTGGGCGGGCAGATGATGCCGTATGAATGGAGCATTCTCACCGACGGCCAATCCTCCTCCGCAACCGTGCAGGAGGGCCAGCGCCTGCGACTGGTCATGCGCAACAGGACCATGATGCCCCATCCCATGCACATCCACGGCCACACGTGGGCACTGCCCGGCAGCGGCGGGCTACGCAAGGACACCGTCCTTCTCCGCCAAGGTGAAACCATGGTCGCCGACCTGATCGCTGACAACCCCGGTGAGTGGGCATTTCACTGCCATAACGCCTATCACATGGAAACCGGGATGTTCAGCTCGCTTCGCTACGAGTAACCCCCACAGCAGGATTGAGTGCCGAGGTGGGCAGAGTCGCTGCAGACCACCCGCCGGGCAGCACGATGAGCTTCCTCGGTGTTGTGGTCTTCCGGGACAACCAGAACACCGTCCTCTTCCCCACCGCCCCGGAATAAGGAAATCTAATCGATGCCGAGCACACCCCCGTAGAGCCGCCATCGCGGTTGTCGCGGTACTCACCGCCGTGACCCTGGTGGCCTGTTCCTCAGGCGACGGCGCCCGAAACGCCGTCGCCGTCGGGGGCACCTTCTAGTTCCGCTCACCAGGAGGCCAAACCGAGATTATCTGCGCACAGGAGGAACATGCCCCTCTGCCGGATTTTCTCCGGCCCGTCGCTGATGGAGGAGGGCGATGTGATCAGCCTGTCTGATTTTGAAGGCGAGGTCGTCGTCCTCAACGCTTGGGGCCAGCGGTGTGCACCGTGTCGGATGGAAGGAGATGACCTGCAGCTTGTCCAGGAGACTCTCGACCCCTCGGTGGCACGGTGCTGGACATCAACGTCCGTGACTACAACCAGACCATCGCCCAGGACTTCAGACTCGACAACGCGGTGACCTGTCCCTCGATCTACGACCCGCCGTTTCGTATCGCTGCGGACCCGCGCACCAATCGCCGCGTCCAGCCTCGCGCCGACTAGCATGTTGTGCATGACTGAACAGCCTGATCATCAGCCGAAGGTTTTTCGTCCGTCTCGCGAACACATCATTGGTGTTGTCCTCATGATTGGTATCGCGTTGATCGGCATTTCGTGGGCCCCGTTGGCGTTGGGGTGGCTGTTGCTGTTCCCGATCGCGTGGATTATCTGGGTGCTTTCGTCTTCAACCACTGTCGATGAGCGTGGCATCGCACTGCGTTATGTCGTGCGCCCGAACACGCGCATTGCGTGGGACGAGCTCGAAGGCATTGGTTTCAAGGGGGCGCGCGCGATGGCGACAACCACGTCCGGCAAGGAGTACCCCATGCCCGGCGTGACTTTTAATTCACTGCCGGAGCTCGCGGAGGCATCGCGCGGACGAATAACGGACGTGATCACGGGCGCGCAGGAGGCTGCGGACGGCAAGTACGAGATCATCGACAAGGACAACCACCACGTTCTGCTGTCGCGCGAAGAGTATGAGGAGTACCTTAAGTCTCACCCTGATACGCCGGGCCCGCGTCCGAGCTAGCGCCCTCTCGCTTATCGACGCGCCCGTGCCCCCACCCCATCCCTCGTCGTAAGGAGCTTTTCGTGATTCCCCTTCGCTCGCGCGTGACCACTGTTGGCCGCCAAGCCGCCGGTGCCCGCGCCCTCTGGCGCGCAACTGGCACGGAGGAAAGCGAGTTTGGCAAGCCGATCGTCGCGATCGTCAATTCGTACACGCAGTTCGTGCCGGGCCACGTGCATCTCAAGCACGTCGGCGACATCGTCGCGGACGCGGTGCGCAAGGCGGGCGGCGTGCCGAAGGAGTTCAACACGATCGCCGTTGACGACGGCATCGCGATGGGTCACTCGGGCATGCTGTACTCCCTGCCAAGCCGCGAGATCATCTCAGACTCGGTGGAGTACATGGTCAACGCGCACACCGCCGACGCGATGGTGTGCATTTCCAACTGCGACAAGATCACCCCGGGCATGCTCAACGCCGCGATGCGCCTGAACATCCCCGCGGTCTTCGTCTCCGGCGGCCCGATGGAGGCCGGCAAGGCGTTCGCGGTCGACGGGGTGACCAAGCCGAAGTCGGATCTCATCGACGCCATCGCGCTCTCCGCCAACGACGCGGTCTCCGACGAGCAGCTCGACGACATCGCCAACGGCGCCTGCCCCACCTGCGGTTCCTGCTCCGGCATGTTTACCGCGAACTCCATGAACTGCCTCACCGAGGCCCTCGGCCTCTCGCTGCCGGGCAACGGCACGACGCTGGCCACCCACACCGCCCGCCGCGACCTGTTCACCAAGGCCGGCGAGATGATTGTCGATATGTGCAAGCGCTACTACGGCGACGGCGACGAGCGTGTCCTGCCCCGCAACATCGCTACGAAGCACGCGTTCCGCAACGCGATGGCGCTGGATATGGCGATGGGCGGCTCGACCAACACGATCCTGCACATCCTCGCCGCCGCGCAGGAGGGCGAGGTTGACTTCGACCTCACCGACATCGACGAGCTCTCGCACGTCATCCCCTGCCTGTCCAAGGTCGCGCCGAACGGCGAGGCACACGTCGAGGATGTGCACCGCGCCGGCGGCATCCCCGCCATCCTCGGCGAGCTGCACCGCGGGGGCCTGTTGCTTGACGACGTCCACTCGGTCGCCTACAACTCCCTCACCGAATGGCTCGGCGACTGGGACATTCGCGGCGACCACCCGCTCGACGAGGCCGTCGAGCTCTACCACGCAGCCCCGGGCGGCAACCGCACCACCGAGGCGTTCTCGCAGTCGGCCCGCTGGGACTGCCTTGACACCGACTCCGCCAACGGCGTGATCCACGACCTGGAGCACCCCATCACCTCCGACGGCGGCCTGGTTGTCCTGCGCGGCAACCTGGCCCCGGACGGCGCGATCCTCAAGACCGCGGGCGTCGAGGAAGGGCTCTGGGAGTTCTCCGGCCCGGCTCGCGTGGTCGACTCGCAGGAGCAGGCGGTATCAATGATTCTGAACCGCGAGGTGCTCGAGGGCGAGGTTGTCGTGATCCGCTATGAGGGCCCGTCGGGCGGCCCGGGCATGCAGGAGATGCTGCACCCGACGTCCTTCCTCAAAGGCGCTGGCCTGGGGAAGAAGTGCGCGCTGATCACCGACGGCCGCTTCTCCGGCGGCACTTCCGGCCTGTCCATCGGCCACATCTCCCCCGAGGCTGCGCACGGCGGCCTGATCGGCCTGATCGAGAACGGCGACACCATCGCCATTTCGGTGGCGAACCGCGAGCTGAAGCTGGACGTGCCGGAGGAGGAGTTGCGGAAGCGTCGAGAAGCGATGGAGGCCTCAGAGCGCCCCTGGACGCCGAACCGCGTCCGAGAGGTGTCGAAGGCGCTGCGCGCCTACGCAAAGATGGCGACCAGCGCCGACAAGGGCGCGGTCCGCCAGGTGGATTAGTTCGCGAGCGGGTTCACGCCGGTGCCGAACCACCAGATCAGCCCGGCGGCGACCACGCCGAGCAGCGCGCAGATCCAGCTCCACGCGATGGGGCGTCGCGCCCACGAACGGGTGGCGTCCACCCCGTAGAAGCCCGGGCCGGTGAATTGCTGGCCCAGTGCCAGGCCGAACAGGATGATCGGCAGCCACGCCTCGGCGCCCCAGGCGAAGACGTTCCAGGAGTCGGTGGCGTCGACGATGCCGTGCACCGCCATGAACCCGGTCACGGCGACCGCCACCATCGACGCGATCGGCGAGAGCAGCCCGAGCACGAGGAAGACGCCGGCGGCGAGCTGCAGGATCGGCACCACGATGGCCAGGCCGTCGCCGTACGCGTAGTCGCCAAACGCGTCACGCAGCTCGGAGATGCCGTCGGAGCCGCCGAGGCGGAAGAGCGTGGTCACGGACGCGACGATGAGCCAGCCGCCGAGCAGGAGGCGCAGCAGCAGCAGCCCAAAGTCAATGGTGCCGCGCTTCGCCCGCGGCTCCTCGACGCGCACCGGCTCCGGTTCGGCCACGGCTGGGGTCGGGTCGAGGTGTACGGTCTCGGTCGGCGATTCGGGGAACACCTCGGTTGGCGCAGCCTTGCCGGTCAGTGTCGCGGGCTGTTCGCTTGTCGACGCCCCCACCGCCGTACTCCCGGCAGTGCCCTCATTGCCGAGCGGCGCGTACGGCAGGCCGTCGAGCGGATCGAAATCATCAGGAGTGACGTCACGTGCGTTCTTCTTGTCCATGCCTGTAAATCTATGCCACGCGCCCCACGGCCGCTGGCAATCTCCTCGGCGCGCCCCCGCAAAACTTGGCTGACACGTCATCGTTTCGCGTGGATACTCGAGTCCATGATCTCCACCCCAGCCCGCAACGCGTCCCCGGACGGCGAGTTCGTCCGCGACACCACCTATATCGCAGACTCCTTCAGCGCCGACCTCGCCCCGGGCAGCGCCCCGCAGCCCGCCGATGACGGCACCTGCGCCTGGCCCGTCGAGCCGGGCCGCTACCGGCTCATGGCGGCGCGCGCCTGCCCATGGGCGCACCGCGCGATCATCGTCCGCCGCCTCCTCGGCCTCGAAGACGCCATCTCACTCGGCCTGGCGGGCCCGACCCACGACGCCCGCTCGTGGACCTTCGAGCTCGACCCGGACGGCAAGGACCCCGAGACGGGCCTGCACTTCCTCAAAGGCGCGTATGAGGCGCGTTTCCCGGGCTATCCGCGTGGGATTACGGTGCCGGTGATCGTCGAGAAGCAAACGCGCGCCGCGGTCACGAACGACTTCCGCCGCATCCCCGTCGATTTCCAGGACGCCTGGGCGGCCCACCACCGCGACGGCGCCCCCGACCTCTACCCGCGCGAGCTGCGCGCCGAGATCGACGAGGTCGCGGACCGCGTCTACCGCCACATCAACAACGGCGTGTACCGTGCAGGATTCTCCGGCTCGCAGGACGCGTACGAGGAGGCCTACGCCGACCTCTGGGAGCACATGGACTGGCTGGAGGACCACCTCTCGCGGCACCGCTTCCTCGTGGGCGAGCACATCACGCTTGCCGACGTCTACCTCTACCCCACCCTCGTCCGCTTCGACCCCGTCTACGTCGGCCACTTCAAGGCGTCACGCAACCGCATCGCGGAGATGCCCAACCTGCGCGGTTACCTCCAGGAGCTCTTCCAGCTCCCGGGCTTCGGCGACACCACCGACTTCCAAGAAATCAAGGAGCACTATTACATCACCCACGCGGAGATCAACCCCACCGGCGTCGTCCCCGCGGGCCCCGACATGCGCTGGCTTATCGACGCCCACGAGCGCCACCTCCTCCCCGGCTCCCCCTTCGCCGACGGGGTCACCCCGCCGCGCCCCGTCCGCGCCGGCGAGAAGGTTAAGCACCCCGCGCCGTTCCAGCGCTAGTCGCGCGTGCCGCCGAGGACGCGCAGCGCCGCCCCGTCGAGGCGCATCGTCGACCAGTCGCCCATATCGTCGGCGCCCATCGCGTTGTAGAAGCCGATGGACGGCGTGTTCCACTTCAGCACGGACCACTCGACGCGGCGGTAGTCGTTCTTGACCGCGATGCGCGCAAGCTCCTGCAGCAGCGCCGTGCCGATCCCCCTGCCGCGGCACTCCTCGCGGACGTAGAGATCCTCCAGCCAGATGCCGTGGCGGCCCTCCCAGGTGGAATAGCTCAAGAACCACAGGGCCATCCCCTCGAGTTCGCCGTCGTTGTCCGCCACCAGCGCGAACACACTCGGGTTCTCGCCGAAGAGGTGGTCGCGGACGTCCTGCTCGGTCGACGTCACCGCGTCGGGCTCCTTCTCGTAGAGCGCGAGCTCGTTGATCATGGCGTAGATGGCGGCAGCATCGGCGTCGGTGGCCTGGCGGATTGTCGTCATGGGTCGTTAGCTTAGGCGAGAGCGGGCGGATTCCAGAATTGGGAGACACCAACGACCCGGCTGCGCCCATAATGTCACGAGAAGGTCACGTTTTACTGTGCGAAACGATCCCGCGGCCAAGGCAGCGCTGTGCGCACGCTGAGCGCGTGTGCGGGGCGATACGCTGGCGTTTCTTGGGGTGGGTGGTGGCGTCGAGAAGCGAAAAATGCCCGTACACACGCAAAATGGCCATTCGCGGGGGCGAGCGTGCTTTGTTAATATCGCCCCGGTTCATTTTTATCGTACGACTATTTTTCTAGGATCATTCCATGAAACAGACAATTCAGGTGGCCATGGCGCTCGTCGGCCTGCTCGTCGGCGCCGGCTTCGCCTCCGGCCAGGAAGTCATCCAGTACTTCCTCGCCTTCGGCTACATCGGCATCGTCGGCGCCGTGATCTCCGGCATCATCATCTTCGTCGTCGGCACCACCATCTTCCAGCTCGGCTCGTACTACCTTGCCGACGACCACTCCGTGGTGTTCAACCGCGTGTCCAGCCCGATCGTGTCCAAGTACATGGACTACGCCACCATGTTCAGCCTCTTCGCGTTCGGCTTTGTCATGGTCGCCGGCGCCGGCTCCAACCTGAACCAGCAGTTCGGCTTCGCCCCGTGGATCGGCGCGACCATCATGACCGTCCTGCTCGTCCTCTCCGGCTTCCTCGACGTGGACCGCATCACGCAGGTCATCTCCGTCATCACGCCGTTTCTCATCATCGCCGTTTTCGTGGCGTTTGGCATCACCATCATGAACATGCCCGACAGCCTGCACGCGATGAACGACATCGCCCTGCAGCAGTCCCCCGCCGACGGCGTGTTCAACAACTGGCTGCTCTCCGCCGTCAACTACGGCACCCTCGTCAACATCATGGCGGTGTCCATGATGCTGGTCATCGCCGGCTCGCAGATGAACCCGCGCACCGCCGGCGTCGGCGGCCTGCTCGGCGGCCTCATCTTCGCCATCATGCTGGTCATCCTGAACTTCATCCTGTTCTTCAACATGGACAAAGTCGCGGGCAAGGACATGCCGCTGCTCGCCGTGTTTGACTCGATGCACCCGGTTGTCGGCGTCATCGTCTCCATCATCATCTACATGATGATCTACAACACCGCCGTCGGCATGTTCTACGCCATGGCCCGCCGCTTGACCAACAAGCACCCGGAGCGCTTCCGCATGGTGTACTTCATCGTGGTCGGCATCGGCTTCCTGCTGTCCTTCGTCGGCTTCGCTGACCTGATCAGCTGGGTGTACCCGGCGATCGGCTACCTGGGCATCATCCTGACCATCGCCATCATCGTCGGCTGGTTCAACGACCGCGACAACATCAAGGAGGAGACCAGCCGCCGCGAGCGTCTCGCTGAGCTCGCCGAGACCGCGCTCGACCCGTCCGAGGACGAGCTGACCGCCAAGGAGCGCAAGGAAGTGGAGCGGCTCGCCTCCGAGTCCCACGTCGAGGACTCCGACCTGTGGCACTCTGTCCAGGAGGAGGTCGCGGCCAACCTCGACGCTGACGAGGAGAACAAGTTCAACCTCGAGGACGCCCCCTCCCTCGACCCGGATCACGACGACTACGAGGGCGCGCCGGAGTCCGACGGCGACGGCATCGACTGGGACGCCTACAAGGAGGTCTACGAGACTGGGAGCTTCCCCGCCGTCGACCCGAACTCGCCCAACGGCGTTAAGGGCAACGACGACACCCCGGGCGGCAGCACCGCGGTGAAGTAGCAGCTTCTCGACGCCCCCGCGCACGCAAAAAGGCGCTCCTGGTTCAAAACGGGGAGCGCCTTTCGTCGTGAAGCGAAAAACTGCGCCTAGGCGAGCTTCGCGGCGATCATCTTGTTGACCTCGCCTGGGTCAGCCTTGCCTTGGGTGGCCTTCATGACAGCGCCCACGATCGCGCCGGTGACCTTCTTGTTGCCCGCACGGTACTTCTCCACGATGTCCGGGTTCGCAGCCAGCGCGTCGTCGATCGCCTTCTCGATGGCGCCGTCGTCGCGCACGACCTCGAGGCCGCGGGAAGCGACCACCTCGTCCACGGTGCCCTCGCCGGCGATGACGCCGTCGATCGCCTGGCGGCCGAGCTTGGTGGTCAGCTTGCCTTCCTTGACCAGCTCAACCACACGCGCGACGTCGGCGGGGGCGACGCCGATCGCGTCGAGGTCCTTGCCCGCCTCGTTCGCCTTCGCCTGGATGTAGGAGACCCACCAGGCGCGGGCCTCGTCCGGCGTCGTGCCGGCCTCGACGGTGTCCACCACGAGGTCGAGGGCGCCCGCGTTGACCAGGTCGCGGAACTCCTTCTCCGGCAGCTGCCACTCCTCCTGGATGCGCGCGCGGCGCACCCACGGCAGCTCCGGCAGCGTCTGGCGGATCTCCTCGACCCACTCCGGCTTCGCAATCACCGGCGGCAGGTCCGGGTCGTTGAAGTAGCGGTACTCGCTCGCCTCCTCCTTCGGGCGGCCCTTGGAGGTGGAGCCGTCCTTCTCTTGGTAGTGGCGGGTTTCTTGGACGATCTCGCCGCCGTCGTCAAGCACCTGGGCCTGGCGCTGCATCTCGAAGCGCACCGCCTGTTCGACGGACTTCAGCGAGTTGATGTTCTTCGTCTCGGTGCGCGTGCCGAACTTCTCCTGGCCGACGGGGCGCAGGGACAGGTTGGCGTCGCAGCGCATCGAGCCCTGGTCCATGCGCGCGTCGGACACGCCGAGGGCCTTGACCAGCTCGCGCAGCGCGCCGACGTACGCCTTCGCCACCTCGGGGGCGCGCTCGCCGGCGCCGATGATCGGCTTGGTCACGATCTCAATGAGCGGGATGCCGGCGCGGTTGCAGTCCACCAGCGAGGCGGTCGCGCCCGTAATACGGCCGGACGAGGAACCGAGGTGCGTGAGCTTGCCGGTGTCCTCCTCCATGTGGGCGCGCTCGATCTCCACGCGCCACTCAGTGCCGTCCTCCAGCTGCACGTCGAGGTAGCCGTCGTGCGCGATCGGCTCGTCGTACTGCGAGATCTGGTAGTTCTTCGGCTGGTCCGGGTAGAAGTAGTTCTTGCGCGCGAAGCGGGAGCTCTCCGCGATCTCGCAGTTGAGCGCCAGGCCGATCTTGATCGCCCACTCGACGCCCTTCGCGTTGACCACGGGCAGCGCGCCCGGCAGGCCGAGCGAAACCGGGTCAATATTGGTGTTGGGTTCAGCGCCGAAGTGCGCGGAGGCGGTGGAGAACATTTTCGTCTCCGTGGCCAGCTCCACGTGCACCTCGAGCCCCATCACGGGGTCGTACTTTTCCAGTACTTCGTCGTAATCCATCAAGTCGTAGACAGTCATGCGCCCCATTCTACTAATCCCCGCGCACGTTCTCCCCGCCAGTGCACCATTGCGAGCGAACATACGCTTCCTTATCATCGTCGCCGTGCGTTACCCCGATTTCTCAGATTCCCCAACCAGAACGGGCGTGGTGATCGTAGTGCTCGTTGGCCTCCTCGTACTCGCGGCACCATTCGCCGCCCGCGCCGTGGTGAGCACCCCCGCCCCGCAGGCAGAACCGGTTTCCGCAGGCAGTGTCACGCTTGTCGACGCCCACGGCACCCCACTCGTCTGCCCACGCACCGAGAACCGCCCGGCGCAGGACGACACCGGCGTCGGCGGCATGTGGACGTGGGACTGCGCCAACGACGTGAGGGCGAGCGCCCGCGTCGAGCTCTCCCCCGCCGACGGCGAGGCGCCCGCGGCCCTCACACGCTACTTCTGGCAGATGACCAGCGGCGAGGACCTCCGCCCGGACGACATCGCCCACCCCGCTCCCCACGTCGCGGTGGGCCAGCGCGGTGACATCGCTGCCGCTTCCGTCCAACGCGGCGACACCACCACCTACTTCAGCGCGAGCGGTGGCGACGGCGTCGACCTCATTTCCCGGCTCGCCGCGGAGGAGGCGATGCACCAGTGAGTGGCTTCCGCCTCCCCCAGGTACTCGTCGGACTGATCTTTACCACCCTGCTGGCCTACGCCGGCTACAGCTACGCGCAGATCCCGTGGCGCCCCGTGTTCGCCGGGATTTCGGTGGCAATTGTCCTCGCGCTGCTGCTCATCGCATGGGTGTTGCTGCGCCGCCACCCCGGCCGCCCGGATTCGCGCTGGTGCCTCCCCGCAGCCGTACTCGCGGGCATGGCGCTCACCGGCCCCATGGGCCCGGTCAACTCCGCATTCCAGGAGGCTGCGGCGAGCCTGCCGAGCGTGGTCTTCTACGCCATTTCGCCGTTCCCGGAAGAAACGGCGAAGCTGCTGCTGGTGCTTGCCGCCGTGTCGGCGTTCGCGCCGGTGTCCCGCCGGATCGAGGTGGCGGTCGTCGGCATGGCCGTCGGAGCCGGCTTCTTTATCGCAGAAACCATGTCGTTTGCCGCAATCGCCGCCGCGACCGACCTGGAGTCTGATTTCGCCGACGGCACGTTGACCTACGCGGTACGGCTCATCATGTCGCCGTTCGCCCACGCACTGTACACGGGGCTCGCCGCGTGGGGCCTTGGCGCGTTGCTGTGCCGGACCGACCGCTCGCTGTCGTGGAGGCTGCAGCGCGTCGCTGGCTGGTTCCTCCTCGCGGTGTGCGTCCACGGCGCCTTCAACGCGTCGTCAGAGCTCCCCGGGGCCGCGGGACTCATCGCGATGCTGGTCACCGTTGCGGCCAGCTGGTGCTTGCTGGTTTGGTGCTACCGACGCTCACGGGCAGTCGGCGCCGACGCGGCGACTGAGTCCCACACTTCGCGGTAGCTCTCGGCCAGACTGTCCACTGTTTCGTGGGCGTTGAGCCCGCTCGGGTTGCCCACCACCCAGACGGGCACCCCGGCAAGGCGTTCGGGCTGCAGTCCGCGCTTGGCTTTCGGAGCACGGTAGGCGTCGCGAAAAGCCCCGATGCCCACGACCATGACCACGTCAGGCCGATGCCGCGCGACGCACGCGCGTACTTTGTCGCCACCCGCAACGAGCTCCTCGCGTGTCAGTGCTGAGGCTCGCGGCGTCATGCGGTCAACAAAGTTGGTAAAACCGATGCCCATTCCGGCGAGCATGGCGGCGTCTTCATCTGCGAGCCCTCGCTCGGCGTGCACCCGGTACGGCGTGATGCCGGCGCGCTCGAACGCGGGCCAGAACCGGTTTCCGGGGTGGGCGAACGGGGCGTCGACCTCTTCCGTCAGCCGACCGGGGTTAATCCCCACCACCAGCAGGCGGCAGGGGTCCGGGATCCGATCCCGCATCTAGCCAAACATCGCCTTCGCCGTGGTGTAGCGGTGCTCCGGCACGCTCTTCAGGTGCGCAACCGCGTTCTCCAGCGGGACGAGGTCGATGTCCTCGCCGTGCAGCGCCACGCAGGTGTCAAAGTTGCCCTCGTGCGCCGCGCGCGCCGCGTGGACGCCGTAGCGGGTAGCCAGGACGCGGTCGTACGCGGTGGGCGTACCGCCGCGCTGGATGTGGCCCAGCACCGTGGTGCGCACGTCGTAGCCCAGGCGCTTCTTGATCTCGTCAGCGACGATCTGGCCCATGCCGTTGAAGGTGATGTGGCCGAACTCGTCCTCCTCGCCCAGGCTGCCGTCCATGGTGCCTTCCTTCGGGGTGGCGCCCTCTGCGACGACGACAATGCCGTACTTCTCGCCCATCTGGAAGCGGCGCTCCATCGCCTTGCAGATCTCGGCGATGTCAAACGGCTCCTCGGGGATCACGGTGTAGTGCGCGCCGCCGGCCATGCCGGCGTGCAGCGCGATCCAGCCGACGTGGCGGCCCATCACCTCGACGATAAGGATGCGGTTGTGCGATTCTGCGGTGGTGTGCAGGCGGTCGATCGCGTCGGTGGCGACGGAGACGGCGGTGTCGAAGCCGAAGGTGTAGTCGGTTGCCGCGACGTCGTTATCAATGGTCTTCGGCACGCCCACAACGGGGATGCCGTTGTCCGCCAGCCACTTCGCGCCCTTCAGGGTGCCCTCGCCGCCGATGGCAATCAGCGCGTCGATCTCCGCGTCGGCCAGGTTTTCCTTGATGGTGTCAATCCCGGCCTTGAACTTGTCCGGGTGCAGGCGGCCGGTGCCCAGGATCGTGCCGCCGCGCAGCAGGATCGAGTCGATGAACGCATCGTCGTACAGGTCGACGCGGCGATCCTCCATGAGGCCGACCCAACCGTCCTGGTAGCCGACGACGGTCGAGCCGTACTCGGCGCTGGCAGTGCGGACAATTCCACGGATGACGGCGTTGAGCCCTGGGCAGTCGCCGCCGGAAGTTAGTGTCGCAAGTCGCATAACTGCCACCTTAGCGCGTTTGCCAGGAAGCTGGCCGACCGAGCCGGTGGCGTGGGCGTCGAAAAGCGAATTAGCGGTCGCTCTTGAGGAAGAACGAGCTGACCGCACCGATGAGCATCGCCGCGAGCGGGATGAGCACAGCCCAGCGCACCGACACTGCGATGTCGCCGGAGACGAGCACGGCGCCGACGAGCGCTACGCCGAGCACGCTGCCCACCTGACGCAACGTGTTGTACAGCCCGGAGGCCGCGCCCGAGTCCTCCTCGGGCACCGAGCGCATCGTGGTCGTGGCATTCGGCGCCCACGTGAACGCGCTGCCCACGCCGAAGATCGCGGCGAGCAGCGCGACCCAGAGCGGGTTCGCACCGGTGCGCACGACGGCGTACGTTGCGAGCAGAGCGATGCTCATCGTGCCGAAGCCGAACACGCACAGTACCTTGGGGCGCATCTTGTCCGACAGCACGCCGGCCACCGGCGTGAGCACGAGCGCGACGATAGACATCGGGGCGGTGAGCAGGCCCGCGCGTGCCGACGACACCTCCATGACGGTCTGCAGCCAGTACATCATCGGGATGAACATCGACGCTGCCGTAAAGCCCAGGGCGGCGACCCCGAGGGTGCCCAGGGCGAAGTTGCTGTCGCGGAACAGCCCGACGGGCAGGAACCCGTGGTCGCGCCCGCTCACGCCGCGCCAAATGATGAGCGCGACGCCGCACAGGCCGAGCACGATGGCGACCACGTTGCCGTACTGAATGCCGTAGATGAGCAAACCCAGGCCGGCGAAGGAGAGCGCGACCGACGCCAGGTCTATCTGCGCGGGCGACGACGGCAGCCGCGGCACCCACGCGAACGCCGCGCACAGCGCGACGACGCCCAGGACGGCTTGGGCGATGAATCCGGCGCGCCACCCGCCGGCGTCGATGATCGCACCACCGACCACCGGGCCGGTGAGCGAGGCGATGGAACCGATGACGCCCCACGCGGCGAACGCGCGGCCGCGCTTGTGCTGCGGGAAGACGCGGTTGATCATCCCGAAAGCCTGCGGGAGGAAAATCGCGGAGCCGACACCCTGGATGGCGCGCGCGAGGACGAGCCCCCACAGGTGCGAGGAGCCCGCGGCGATCGCGAGCGCCGCGACGTAGATGCTCAGGCCGGTGAGGAAGACGGGGCGTTGCCCGTACTTGTCACCAAGCCGCCCGGTCACCGGCATGGGCACGACGGTGCACAGCAGGTAGACGCTGGTGAGCCAGACCGCGTCGCCTACCTCGTAGGGCAGCCGCGGGGTGATCACCGGCATAAGGCCTTGGTCCACAAGGATGAGGAAGTAGCCCGCGGCGAGCGCCGCGAGCGTCACCCAGGGGTTGGGGCCAGAGTGGGGCGCCACCGAGCGCCCCGCCGACGTCACAGAAGTTGTCACGAAAGGGGTCCTCTCAGGGTCTCAGGGGTTGGGATGGGCGACGCGTTACTTGTCTGCGTCGCGGCCGGTCTCGTACGCGGCGCCGACGCGGTAGAGTCGCGCGTCCTCGAACGCCGGGGCGATGAGCTGCAGACCGACCGGCAGACCTGTGTCGTCCGCCTTGCCGGCAGGCACGGACATACCCGGCAGGCCGGCGAGGTTGAGCGGCAGAGTGAACAGGTCGAAGTTGTACATGGCCAGCGGGTCGTCGACCTTCTCGCCGAGCTTAAAAGCAGTCGACGGCACGGCGGGGGCCGCGATGACGTCGCAAAGCTCGAATGCTCGGGCGAAGTCCTGCGCAATCAGGGTGCGCACGCGCTGCGCCTGCAGGTAGTAGGCGTCGTAGTAGCCCACCGACAGGGCATAGGTGCCGAGAATGATGCGGCGCTTGACCTCGGAGCCGAAGCCGGCGCCGCGGGAGGCGGCCATGACCTGCTCGGCGGAGTGCTCGCCGTCGTCGCCCTCGCGCAGGCCGTAGCGCATGCCGTCGAAGCGCGCGAGGTTGGAGGACATTTCGGACATCTGGATGATGTAGTAGGCGCCCATCACGTCGTCGAAGTGAGGGCAGTCCACCTCCACGATCTCCGCGCCCTGGGCCTCGAGCTGGGCAAAGGCGGCGTCGATGCGCGCGTTGACCCCGTCCTGGGTGCCGGGGCGCTGGAACTGCTTGACCTTGCCCACCTTGACGCCGGTGAGGTCGCCGCTGGCGCCTTCGCGGGCGGCGTCCGCAAGCGGTGCCACCGGGCGGTCCACGCTGGTCGCGTCGAACTCGTCGTGGCCCCCGATGATCTCGTGCAGCAGCGCGGTGTCCAGCACGTTGTTGGCACAGGGGCCGACCTGGTCCAGCGAAGACGCGCAGGCCACGACGCCGTAGCGGGAGACGCCGCCGTAGGTCGGCTTCACGCCGACGGTGCCGGTCAGCGACGCCGGCTGGCGGATCGAGCCGCCCGTGTCCGTGCCGATACCTAGCGGCGCCTGGCCCGCCGCGAGCGCCGCCGCGGTGCCGCCGCCGGAGCCGCCCGGCACGCGCTCGGTGTCGTGCGGGTTGCGGGTGACCTTGTATGCGGAGTTCTCGGTCGAGGAGCCCATGGCGAACTCGTCCAGGTTCGTCTTGCCCAGGATCGGAATACCTGCTTCGCGCAAGTGCTTCACGACGGTCGCGTCATACGGGCTCATGTAGCCCTCAAGCATCTTCGACGCGGCGGTCGTCGGCGCGTCGGTGGTCACGAGCAGGTCTTTCAGCGCCAGCGGCACGCCAGCGAGCGGAGACGCGGGCTCCTCCCCCGCCTTGACCTGCGCGTCCACGGCGTCGGCCGCGGCGAGCGCTTCTTCCGCGCCCACGTGCAGGAACGCGCCGAGGGTCTCGTCGGTTTCGGCGATGCGGTCCAAGAACGCGTGGGTGACCTCGCGGGAGGTGACCTCGCCGGCCTGGATCATGCGCGCTAGCTCGTGGGCGGGCGTGGCGATGAGGCCGTCACTGGGCATGGTGAAGCTGGTGTTCTCGCTCATTTACTCGTCTCCCTCCCCGAGGATCTGCGGCACGACGAAGCGGTCGTCTTCCACCTCCGGCGCCTGGTCCAGCGCCTGCGCCTGCGTCAGTGTCTTCTTCTCAACGTCCGGTCGCATGCCCGCCTCGATGGAGTGCGGGTGACTCATCGGCTCAACGCCCTCGGTGTCCACGCTCTGCACCTTCGAGACAGCGTCGACGATCTGGTCGAGCTGTTGCGAAATCTGATCGAGCTCGTCGTCCTGCAGCGCAACGCGGGCGAGCCGGGCGATGCGGGCGACCTCCTCGCGTGAAATCTCAGCCAAAACGGTTCCAATCTTTTCGTGCTTGAGTTATCTAACGTTATCCAACAAGGTCAGTAAACCGACCCTCATCTTACGTCACGGCCCTCGCTTGCCGACGAGCACCGCCTGCGCCACGCTAGTGCCGCGGGGTCAGCGTGACGGGCAGGCTCGCCCACCCGCCGACCGGGAACTGCTCGCGGCGGCCCGCGTCCGCGGCGACCTCGCCCACGGTGAACGCCCGCAGCAACTCCTCGGTGAGGCACCGCAGCTCTAGCATGGACAGGTACTTGCCCGGGCAGGCGTGGGGGCCGGCTCCCCACACCAGGTTGCTCGGGTGTTCCGGGTCGCGGTTCGCGGCGGTCCAGTGGATCCGCACGCGCTGCCCCTCGTCGAGCTCGACGCCGTCGAGGTCCACCGGGCAGGTGGTCACGCGCCGGTTGCTCACAAAGGGCGAGTCCTGGCGCAGGATCTCGTCGGCGATCGCGGTGAACTCGCGCTCAGACACTCCGCTGCGCAGGCGGTCCTGGAGCGCCGCGTCGGTGCCCAGCGCGTAGAGCAGGACGCCGACGCAGTAGGCCATCGAGCTCAGGTCGCCCGCGGTCCAGTTGCGCAGGACGGAGACCAGCTCGTCGAATTCGAGGTGGCGGCCGATGCTCGTGTCGTTGAGCAACTGCAGGGTCACGCTCGGTGTGCCTGCGACGTCTGCAGGCTTCGCAGTCTGCGACTCCTTCGCGGCATCGACGGCCTCGTGGATCATGGCGTCGAACGCCTCCGCCACCGCGGCGGTGCGCTCGAGCTGACCCGAGCGGGTGGCGGCGTTGTTCTCCGCGACCCAGTCGACCAGGCGATCCTCCATGCCCGCCGGCCAGCCAAGCCACGCGAGCATGGCGCGCACGGCGTAGCGAGCGCCGATCGTGGCCACCGCGTCCACCTCTCCCCCGTCAGCGTCCAACTGCGCCCCCTGGACGTCGGCGACAACGCTGCGCGCGGCCTCCCGAAACGCCGGGGTGTAGGGGGTGAGTGCGTCGGGGGTGAGGTAGGCGTCGATAAGCGCTCGGAAGCGCTCGTGCTCCTCCCCATCGAGGCCGTTGGGCAGCTGCATGAAGCGCGAGACCGCGGACGAGAAGCGGGCGGGGTCCTCCGCCACGGCGCGGGCCTGGGTGTTGCCGAGCACGACGACCTCGTTACCGCTGCGCACGATGCGCTCCCCGCGGCTGAGGTGCGCGTCGCCGTACGAGCGTGGTTCGGTGTTGGCGGTGGGGGCGTCTGGAAGCTCGCGTGCGTGCACGGTGCATGGTCCTTTCTGCGTAAAGATTCGCCAGCCTATCACCGTTTTCACGGTCAGTTGTACGGGCTGACTGATATAACTAGGTGCATGTCTTACCTTATTCGCGTCTCTCTCCCTGATGTCCCGGGCAGCCTTGGCGAGCTGGCCGCGGCGTTCGGCATGGTCGACGCAAATATCCAATCCGTGGACATCGTGGACAGCGTTGCCGCAGGCAAAACGGGGGATTCGGCGAGCGGCCACGTGACCGACGACATTGTCGTCGAGCTCCCCACCGGCACGATGGTGGACACGCTGATTACCGCCGCTGCCTCGGTGGAGGGCGCAGAGGTGGATTCGATCCGCCCGTTCACGGGGCGCGTGGATCGCCGCGGCCAGATCCAGATGCTGCAGCGCATCGTCGCGGCGTCCGGCGACGAGCAGCGCGCGATGGAGGAACTGGTGGGCGCGATTCCGCGGTCGATGACCTCGTCCTGGGCGGTGGTGCTGCGAGCGACCGACCACGGCCTGGACCGCGTCGCCGCGTCGCAGGCGGCGCCGGAGGACGACGGCTCTCACCCCACAATGCAGGACGTGGACGCCGCGCGCATCCTCCTGCCCGACGCGGACACCTGGGTCCCCAAGTCGTGGTGGCTGCTCGACACTGCCCTGTCCATCACCCGCCTGCCCGGCACCGAGTTGGTCCTGGTGGTCGGCCGCGTCGGCGGGCCGGACTTCTTGGCCTCCGAGGTATCGCAAATCGGCGACCTGGGCAGCATCATCGGGGCGATCCTGAGCTAGTTGGCTTATCGACGCCACCGCCCCCCTTTACAACTTTCTAGATTTTTGGAATTCTAGAAAGTATGAAACACGCATGCTCCCGACCTATTGCCGGTGTCATTGGCGCCGTGACTGCCGCCGCGACGGCTGCCCTCCTGCTCACCTTCGGCCCACAGCGCATCGGCCTGGCTACCGCGCACACCGGCGACGCGCAGCTCGCGTCCGCGCTCGAGCGCAGCGCCGCCGCCGAGCCGGGGCACCGCGCGCTCTCGGCGCTGGTGTACGACCAGGGTCGAGTCACGTTCGGCGGCCTGGGCGCCGACGAGCACACCGAGTTTGAGATCGGCTCGGTGACCAAAACGTTCAACGCGGAGCTGGTGCGACAGCTGATCCACGCCAACGAGCTCACCCTTCACACCACCGTCGGCGACATCCTCGGCCCCACCGGCGCACCGATCGATTCAGTCACCGTGGAAGAGCTGCTCAACCACACCGCTGGGCTCCCGCCAATGGGCCGCCTCGGGCTGCCGGACATCCTGAAAGCCAACGTCACCCAGGGCGGCAACGCGTACCGCACCGACTCCCCCGACGACATCCTTGCCGCCGCCTGGACCATGGAGCTCCACGGCCGCGGCGAATACGCATACTCCAACTACGGGCACGCGCTGCTCGGGCAACTGCTCGCGGTGAAAACTGGCACGCCGTACGAAGAACTTGTGCGAACGCGGATCTTCTTGCCTGCGGGCATGGACGAATCGTTCGTGGCGGGCCCCGGCGGGGTGGATACGCACCTGCTCGGGCGCGGTCTGCGCAGTAACGGGCGCGAGGCGGAGCCCTGGGACATGGACGGCTGGGCGCCGGCGGGCGCGATCCGCTCGACCGCGTCCGACATGGCGCGATTCATCGAGTGGGTCGACGAGCACGGCCGGCCCGACTACGGCTGGGCCACCGCCGATGCATACACCTTCCACAACGGTGGGACCGGTGGGTTTCGCACGATGCTCGTGTGGGACCCGGAAAACCCGCACCGCGCGGTGTTCGTTGCCGGCGACACCGAAGCCTGGGTCGACGACCTAGGCATCAACCTCCTCGACACCACCAAGGAGCTCGCATGATCCCACTCATCGCATTCATTATCGCCCTCCTGGCGTGGGAGACGTTCCGCGCCATGCGTCGCCCGCAGCGTAGGGGCTTCGCGCTTGTCAACGCCGCCCTCACCGCCCTCGTAGTGTGGTGGATCGCCACCCCACTTGATTGGAACGCTACGCTCCCCATCTGGCTGTGGTGGGCCCTCGCGGTGTGGGCGGCGGTGCTCGTCGGCTTGAGCGCCGCGCGACTCGCTTTACAGCGTTCCACGGTTTTGGAACGCTAGAACCCATGACATCTGCTGACTCCTCCGCCGCCCCCTTTACCGCTGCGCGCCTGGACGCCCTCGAGGCGCGCGTCGCGGCGCTCGAAGCCGCGCGCTCCGGTGCGTCGGCAGCGCCCACCGCGGTCCCGCACGGAACCGACCTTCCCGACCTCCCCGCCGCGTTGCGCGCCCTGGAGGGCTGCGACGACGGCGCGGTCGCGTTCGGCGGCTCGGTCACCACGGACGGCGGCACCTACGAATACCAGTGGGCCCGGCCGACGGAGGTGGTGACCGAGCACGCCTGGTCGGACCAGATCGAGCGCCTGGCCGCGCTCGCCCACCCCGTGCGCGCCGAGATGCTGCGGCACCTGCTTTCCGGCCCCGCGACCCCGGCCGACCTGGTCGCCGCCGAGGTGGTCACCTCAACAGGGACGGCGTACCACCACCTCAACGCGCTGCAGGCCGCGGGGTGGATTGCCAAGGAAGCCGGCGCGTATGCCATCCGCCCGGCGCGCGTCGTGCCGCTGATGGCAATCATCATTGCCGCGGAGGCACACTAGCGAGACAGGGCGTCCGGCCCTTCCTCCAGCAAGGTCACGAACTGCTCCTCGGTGAGGATCGGGCGGCCCAAATCGCGCGCCTTCTGTTCCTTGGAGCCGGCGTTCTCCCCGACCACCACGAAGTCGGTCTTCTTGGACACCGAGCCGGAGGCCTTGCCACCGCGGGCCAGGATCGCTTCCTTGGCGGAGTCGCGGCTAAATCCTTCGAGCGTGCCGGTGACCACGACGGTCAGCCCCTCAAGGGTCTGCGGGGTCGCCTCCGCGTCCTGATCGTCCTCCATGCGTACCCCGGCTTTCGTCCAGGAGTCCACGATGGCCTGGTGCCAGTCCACGGTGAACCAGTCCTTGAAGGATTCGGCGATGATCTGCCCGACGCCATCGGTTTCGGCAAGGTCGGACAAGGGGGCGTCGAGAAGCGCTTGCATGCTCTTGTAGCGGGCGGCGAGCGCGCGGGCGGCGGTGGGCCCGACGTGGCGGATGGACAGGGCGACGAGCACGCGCCAGAAGTCGACCCGCTTGGCGGTTTCGAGGTTAGCCAGCAGTTTCTTGCCGGCGGCGTTGACGTGGCCGTCCTTGCGCGTGTAGGCGTTGGACTTCTTCAGGTCGTCTTCGGTGAGGTCGAAGAGTGCGGCTTCGTCGATGAGCACGCCCGAGGCGATGAGGTCCTGGGCGCCCTTCTCGCCGAGCGCCTCGATGTCGAATGCACCGCGCGAGGCGAGGTACTCCAGGCGTGCCGACAGCTGCGCCGGGCACGAGCGGGTATTCGGGCAGCGCCAGTCCGCGTCACCCTCCTTCGCCGGCGCGAGTTTGGTGCCGCATACCGGGCAGTCCTGGGGGTAGACGAACTCGCGCTCTGAACCGTCGCGAAGATCCGCGACGGGCCCGAGCACCTCGGGGATGATCTCGCCGGCCTTGCGCACTACGACCGTGTCGCCGATGAGCACGCCTTTACGCTTGACCTCGTGCTGGTTGTGCAGGGTGGCCATGGACACCGTGGAGCCTGAGACGAAGACCGGCTCGAGGACCGCGTACGGGGTCGCGCGCCCGGTACGGCCGACCGAGACCTGGATGTCTTTGAGCGTGGTGGTGACTTCTTCCGGCGGGTACTTGTACGCGATGGCCCAGCGCGGCGCGCGGGAGGTGGAGCCGAGCTGGCGCTGCGCTGCCACGCTATCGACCTTGATCACCAGACCGTCCATCTCGTGGATGGCGTCGTGGCGGTGGTCCGCCCAGTACTTCACCGCGTCCTGGACGTCCTTGGCGGTCTTGGCGGGCTTGGTGTACTCGGAGACCGGCAGGCCCCACTCCGCGAGCTTGAGGTAGGCATCGTGCTGCGTCTCCGGTGCGAAGCCGTCGCGGGCGCCGATGCCGTGGCAGATCATGTGGAGCTTGCGCTTCTTCACATCGTCCGGGTTTTTCTGGCGCAGGCCGCCGGCCGCGGTGTTGCGCGGGTTGGCAAAGGGCTTGCCGCCTTCCTTGATGCGCTGCTCGTTGAGCTCCGGGAAGTCCTCGGGGCGGATGAACACCTCGCCGCGGACCTCCAGCAGCGCGGGGGCGTCGCCGGCAAGCTCGTGCGGGATGTCTTCGATGACGCGGGCGTTGGCGGTGATGTCCTCTCCGACCGTGCCGTCGCCGCGAGTGGCGGCGCGCTCGAGGACGCCGTCGCGGTAGACCAGGTCGATGGAGAGCCCATCGATCTTCAGCTCGGTGAGGTACGGGCCGGGGGTCTTGTCCAGCCACTCAGCGAGCTCTTCGGCCGAGAACACGTTGTCCAGGCTGTACATGCGCTCCAGGTGCGTCACGTCCGCGAACGCGGAAGACGCGGCCGTGGGCGCGCCGACTTCCTTGGTCGGCGAGTCCGGCACGGCAAGCTCGGGGTGCTCCTCCTCGAGCTCCTGCAGCCTGAGGAACAGGGCGTCGAACTCCGCGTCGGAGATGATGGGCTGCCCGTTGTAGTACAGGTCGCGGTGGTGACGGACCTCGTCCGCCATCTCGCTCCACGTGCGCTGCAGGTCCTCGAGGCGCTCGGGCGACGGTACGTCTGGCTCAGGTGTAGTCATGCCGTTGGATTCTAGTTGCCCGCGGCGCCGACCGGGGTGCGCCGACTCTGTAGCGTGCTGGCTACTCCTGGAAGAGCGCATACACGCGCGAGGTAATGCTTGGGGCACCCTTGATGTTCGCCGGGCCGACCACGATCACGGCACCGGTGGCGGGCACCTGCACGAGGTTATCCAGCACCTCGATCTGGTAGATGTCCTGCTCCAGCACGTACAGCTCGCCGTAGAGGAAGCCGCTTTCCGCGACCGCGACACCGGGGTCGGTGTCCAGGGTTTCGTGGCCGATGGCTGCGACGCGGCGATCGTCGATAAGCACATGCAGCGCCTCGAGCGACCAGCCGGGGGTGTGCTGCACCCCGTCCTCGTCCAGGTTCACAAACGCGTCTGGGTCCTCCCAGCGCGTGGACCAGTTGCTGGAGAAGGCGACGAAGCTGCCGGGCTCGATCGTGCCGTGCTCGGCCTCGAATGCGGCGATGTCGTCGGCGGTCACGGCGTAGTCCGGGTCGGCCGCCACCTTGTCCTCCAGGTGCAGCACGTTGAGCGGCAGAATCAGCTCATCGACGCCGATGCCGGAGACGAGCCGCTTGCCCGCTGCGAAGTGGCCGGGCGCGTCGACGTGGGTGCCGTAGGGCGTGGCGAAGGTGTACTCCTTGGCCCAGAAGCGGTCCTTTTCGATCGTGCGGACGTCGCGCTCCTGCATCGGCTCGAATGCCGCGAAGCGCGGGATGTCGGGGTGGACCTCGTGGGTGAGGTCGACGCGCTTCGCGCCGAGGATCTGCTGCTGCCAGTCGGTGAGTCGTGCCACGGTGGGCCGCCTTTCGTCGGGGTGGATCGGGGTGATGCGAGTCAACTATTCGCCACTAGACAGCTCGGTTCAATACTTCCATTCACGGCAACGACTCCCGCGCGTTCGAACGGAAACCCATCCCGTGTTGGGGGCGCGGATACAATGACGGGCATGGCTTCCGCACCCGCCGCTTTTGACGCGTCCCGCATGCTCTCCTTCGACCTCGAAACCACCTCCGTCAACCCGCTCGAGGCTCGCATTGTCACCTCAGCCCTCGTGCGTATCGACGGCCGCGAGGTCACCGCCAACGAGACCCTCGCTGACCCCGGCGTGGAGATCCCAGAAGCCGCGGCAGCGGTCCACGGCATCAGCACCGAGAAGGCGCGCGCCGAGGGCCGCCCCCACGACGAGGTCCTGCGTGAGACCGTCGACGCTATCAAGCAGGGCTGGGAGGACGGGCTCACGCTCATCGTCTTCAACGCCCCCTACGACTTAAGCGTGCTGCGCGCGCTGACCGGCGACTTCACCGTGACCGGCCCGGTGTTTGACCCGCTGCTCATCGACAGGGCGCGCGACCGCTACCGCAAGGGCAAGCGCAACCTGGGCGCGCTGTGCGAGCACTACGGGGTGCGCCTGGACAACGCCCACGAAGCAACCTCGGACGCGATGGCGGCCGCGCGTATCGCGTGGAAGCAGGTGCGCAAGGTCTGGCCCGAACTCGCGGAGATGGACACCGACGAGCTCATGGAGTACCAGGCGGTGGAAAACTACCGCATCCAGACCGATCTGAAGAAGTGGCTGGAGTCACGCGGGCGCGATGCGTCCAACGTGAACATGGGCTGGCCGATGGTGGGCTAAACCTCCGTGAGCTCCGCGCGAAGCGCCTCTGCCATCTCGCGGGCCGCCCGATGGTTCTCGGCGGTGCCCACGAGCGTCGCCGCAGGCTCGGCGTATACGTCGACGCCCGTGTGCGCCGGGTCGATCTGCAGCTCGTCAAACAGGTCGTACAACTCGCGCGGTGCCATCGTCGGGATCGCGATGCGGCTGCCCTGGTCCAACAGGCGGGCCAGCGCGTCTTTGTCGCAGGTGCGGGGGTCGACGGTGAGCCACGGGGTGTCGTCGAGAAGCTTCGGCGTGTGCAAAAGGTGCTGGCCGAAGCGCTGGAAGGTTTCCTGCGGCTCGTGGATAGCGCGGATGGTTTCGTAGTCGGTCGCACCCTTGAGCGTGCCGGCGGTGACCTCAGGCAACAGCGGCTCGTCGAGCTGCAGAACGGTTGAACCGAAGCGAGAGGCGACATCGCTACGATGCACGGCGCAGGCTTCCAGCAGCGCGTCGGTGAGGTCGCGCAGCGCGCCCGCATCAGTGATCATGCGGTGCCCGTTGGGCATCTCCACCTCAGCGGCAAGCGTAAACGGGCCGACCAGCTGTACCTTGACCGTGTCGACCTTGCCGTGCCACGCCTCCTCGAGCGCGTCGAGATCGCGCGCCATGCGGTCGGCGTCGGCGCGTTTGCGGGCAGCGACGCGCCAACCACGGGGCCCGGGCGCGATCGGAATTTCTAGCAGCGCTGCGGTGCGCCCGATTGCATCCGAACCCACGCCGCGCTCCGGCAGCTGCGGGATATGCGGCAGCGGCGACTCGGAAAGCACGACGTCGGCGGCTTGCGCGAGATCCGTGCCGGGCAAGGGCCCAAGTCCAAAAGCAGTTGCACTCACGGCACCGATGATACGGACGTGCGGGTATGCTCTGTGCATGGCTCTCGAACAATTCACGGGCTGGACCTTCATCTCCCCCTGCCCTGTCCCCAGCGACATTCAGGACATCCTCGCCCACGGCGAACAGGCGATCCAGGCGTTCAAAACAATCCGCGACGCGGCCGTGTTTACCAACAAGCGCCTGATTATCCGCGACGCGCAGGGCATGACGGGCAAGAAGGTCGAGATGTATTCCATCCCCTTCAAAGCGGTGACCATGTGGTCGACCGAAAACGCTGGCAGGATGCTCGACTGGAACGCAGAGCTTGAGCTGTGGACCAACGTCGGCCAATTCAAGATCAACCTGGGCAAGGAGATCGATATCCGCGGCATCGACCGCTTGATCGCCTCCTGCGTGTTCGGTGCGTCCTAGGCCGTAGCGCAGATCGTGCCCGAGCCGAGCACCACATCGCCTAGCCCGTCAGGGTCCGGCAGGTAAAGCACCGCTGCCTGGCCGCGCGCCACGCCCTCGAGCGGGGTGTGCAGGTCAAGGGTCATTGAGTCCTCACCGATGCGAGCGGTGCACTTGACGACGCCACCGTGCGCCCGAATCTGCACATTCGCCTCAAACTCGCCCTCCATGGCCTGGTGAAGCACCTTGAGCCGATCCGCGGTGATCTGGTGCACCTTGAGCGCCTCGCGCGGGCCCACCGTCACGGTGCCGGTCTCGGCGTCCACGTCGGTGACGTAGCGCGGCTTGCCGTCTGCGGCGGGCACGCGCAGGTTCAGCCCGCGGCGCTGGCCGATTGTGTATTGGAACGCGCCGTCGTGCTCTTTGAGCTCGGTGCCGTCCTGGTCCTTGATCAGGCCGGGGCGCATGCCGATGGAGCGTCCGAGGAACGCCTGCGTGTTGCCGTCCGGGATGAAGCAGATGTCGTAGGAATCCGGCTTGTTCGCCGTGGAGAACCCGTAGGCCGCGGCCTCCTCACGGATCTGCGGCTTTTCCGTATCGCCCACTGGGAACAGGCAGCGGTCCAGCTCGTCGCGGGTGAGCACGCCCAGGACGTAGGACTGGTCCTTCTTGGGATCAGCGCTACGTCGTAAATTGCCCTCCGCATCCACGATGGCGTAGTGGCCGGTGGCCACCGCGTCGAAGCCGAGAGTGACCGCGCGCTCGAGCAGCGCCGCGAACTTGATCTTCTCGTTGCAGCGCAGGCAGGGGTTGGGGGTCTCGCCGTGCTCGTAGGACCAGACGAAGTTGTCAATCACGTCCTCTTTGAAACGGTCCGAGAAATCCCACACGTAAAACGGGATGCCCAGCTTGTCGCACACCCGGCGCGCGTCCGCGGAGTCCTCGAGTGAGCAGCAGCCGCGGGCCGACTCGCGGGTCTGCTGCGCGTCCTTGGACAGCGCGAGGTGGACGCCGATGACGTCGTGGCCCTGTTCAACCAGGCGCGCAGCCGCCACCGAGCTGTCCACGCCCCCGCTCATCGCTGCTAATACTCGCATGTGGCGGAAGTGTACCCGTCAACAGGAGCAGGGGAAAACCCGTCGGCGCTGGGTTCTCAACGGGCCGGAGGGTCATACCGTGGCATGACGATTCAGGTGCGCGCGTTGGCTAGGTTGAGGGTATGCCACGCACAACTCCTCCGCCGCCGATTCGTGTGCGAGACGTCGTCATTGCCATTGTGCTTGCGGCGTGTGCTGAGCTCGGTGCCGTCAGTGCCTCGCAACCCGTCTGGGCAACCGCCATGCTCGTCGTATGGACGGTCGCTGCACCATTCACGCGGTGGCGGTGGCCGATCACGACGGCGCTCTCCGCGTGTGCGCTGTTGGGCATCCGCGCCTGCGGCACGGAGCTCACCATCGCCGAGATCGTCGTCGCGGTCTTCACCGCGTACATCGCCCGCCGCAACCTGCGCCCTGTGCTTCGCGACGTCGCCGCCGCAGCGCTGGTCGTGGGCGATCTCCTCGCGCTCTCCCTGGTGTCGCCCGTGCTGCGGGGCATGCCTCTCGACGAGCTCCTCCCCTACCTGGCGTGGAGCGCCACGCTCCTCGTCGCAGCTGGGCTTTTCGGCGAGCTCCGCAGACGCGCGGAGGAGACCGCGGCCCGCGAACTGGAGCAGGCGCTGCAGCAGCAACGGATAGAGCTCGAGCACGCCATGTCGGAACAGCGCGCCTTCCTCGCACGCGAGATCCACGACGTGGTCACGCACTCGCTGGCCGTGATGGTCGCGCAGGCCGACGGCGGCCGATATTGCGGGGACGGCGACTCCGCGCTCGCGGCCAAGGACGAGGCGCTACGCACGATCGGCGAGGTCGGCCGGGAATCGCTCACCCAGATGCGCGAGGTAGTCACGTTACTCCGCGCGCCAGAAACGCGGCCGGTCGCGCCGTCACCCCATTCACTTAACCTGGACGAGCTGGTGCGCACGAGCCGACTCGGCGGCCTGGACGTGGACTACGCGGAGGCCGGCACCCCGCCTGAGCAACTGCCGCTGGCCACGGCGATCGCGACCCGGCGCATGGTCCAGGAGGCGCTCACGAATGCGCTCAAGCACGGCGACAGCCGGGCATCGCTCGATGTGACGTGGCAGGACGAGCTGGTGGTGATCGAGGTGGTCAACACCATCGCAGCCCCGCCGTCCGGCCCCTCGGACGGTCACGGTTTGCGGGGGATGCGCGAGCGAGCTTCGCTTATCGACGCCACCGTGTACACCGGCCCCGCGCACTCCAACACCGGAGCGCAGCAGTGGGTGACTGAACTGCGCGTACCCTACACTGCCCCTCACCCGAAGGAGCAGGCATGAGCACAATTCACGTCGGCATCGTCGACGACCAGGCACTCTTCCTCCACGGAATTCGCCGCGTTATCGATTCCCAACCGGACATGTCGGTGCAGTGGCTTGCCGCCAACGGCGCCGAGGCCCTCGAGCAGCGCGAGACGCGCCCGGCCGACCTGATACTTATGGACGTGCAGATGCCGGTCCTCGACGGCATCGCCGCCACCGCTGAGGTCGCCCGCCGGTTCCCGGCGACGAAGGTGGTCATCTTGACCACGTTCGACGACGAAGACTACGTGGTCAACGCGCTTTCCGCCGGCGCGAGCGGCTTCCTGCTCAAGGACGCACAGCCCGAGGTGCTCCTTGACGCCATCCGCACCGTGGCCGCCGGCGACGCCGTCATCTCTCCACGAGCCACCAAACGCATCCTCGCGCGATTCTCCCAGCGCCCATCTCCTGCCGAGCACCACGACACCCCGCCGCTATCGGACGGGGATCGCGTGGCGCTCGAGGAGCTCACTGCCCGCGAGCGCGAGGTCCTCGTCGCGATCGGCCGCGGCTGGTCGAATGCGGAGATCGCCGAGCGCATGTTCATTTCCATGCCGACGGTGAAGACCCACGTCGGCCGGATCCTGTCCAAGACGCAGTCGCGCGACCGCGTGCACGCGGCGCTGTTTGCCTACCGCACCGGCCTGGTCAGTCGCACCGATCTGCTCGCTCCCTAAGGTGCGCTCATCCCCGGGTATGACGCGAAAGATGGTACCCCGCTCCGATGTTTTCTCAACTCCGCGCGGCAAGAGTGGAAGCCATGGACACACCAATCATTGCAACGAAGGGTCTGACTAAGACCTACGGGAAACACGCAGTCGTCGATAAGCTTGATCTCGAGGTGCCCCAGGGCGCGGTACATGGCCTGCTGGGGCCGAACGGCTCGGGCAAGTCGACCACGATGAAGATGCTGCTCGGTCTGACCACCCCGACCTCTGGCGAGATCACCGTACTGGGCCGTCCGATGACGCGCGCGACCCGCGGCGAGGCACTCACCGGTATTGGTTCGCTCATCGAGTCGCCCGCCGCGTACCCTCACCTCACCGGCGCCGAGAACATGCGCATTGTCACCCGCCTGTTTAAGGCAGATCCGGCCGACGCGCAGCGCGCGGTACGCCTCGTACGTCTCGAACAGCACATGGACAAGCAGGTCAAGCACTATTCGCTCGGGATGAAGCAGCGCCTCGGGATCGCCATCGCGCTTGTGCGCGACCCGCAGCTGCTCATTCTGGACGAGCCCACCAACGGCCTCGACCCAGCCGGCATCGAGGAGATCCGCGAGCTCATCATCAGCCTCGCACGCGACGAGGGCCGCACCGTCCTCGTCTCAAGCCACCTCCTCTCCGAGATTGAGAAGATGTCCACCAGCCTAAGCATCATCAACCAGGGCAAGCTCGTCTTTCAGGGCTCGCAGCAGCAGCTTTTCGACGCCCACCTCCCCGACCTCTTCATCCAAACCTCAGCAGTCGACGCGGCCGCGGAGGTCCTGCGGGCATCGCGCCCCCGCACCGTGCCCGGCGGAGTGGAGCTGACCGGGCTTGCCGACGACGACGTCGCCGCCGCGTGCGCGCAGCTTGTCAGCCATGGCGTGCCGATCCACCAGGTGGTGCGCAAGCGCCGCAGCCTCGAAGAGATCTTCATTGGTATGACGGGGCGAGAGGGGCTCAGCGCATGAGCATCGAATTGTTAAAACTGCGCCGCACACATGTCCTTCTGCTGGGCGGGGCGCTCTCGCTCGGCATCGTTTTGATAGCAAACATGAACGTCTTTGCCGGCGATCAGATCGAGCAATTCACCTCCGACCCGCACGACTCCTGGGCCAGCCAGCTCATCGGCGTCGCGATCGCGCTCGCATTCCTTACACCCCTGCAGGCCGCGATCATTGCCAGCCGCACCGTGGATAACGAGCACGCCAACGGCGGGTGGCTGCTCAACGCTGTGGCAGGCATCCGGCAGGGCACGCTCTTGCGCCGCAAGCTTCGCGTTATCGCACCGCTGGTTGTCGCGCTGAAGCTTATAGAAGTCGGCGCAAGCGTCGCCTTGCCCGCTGCCATGGGAGCGCCGCTCCCCGCGGGCTCGGTCGCAACCGCCTGGGTGGCATACGGCGCCGCAGCGGTGGTGACCAGCCTTGCTATTACGGGCATCATGCTCGTCCTCGCCGCCGTGACGGATTCCCAGATTGGCGTGCTCACCTTGGGGGTGGTGGGCGGGTTCCTCGGGATCGCCTCGCTGTTCTCCCCCGCCTGGCTCGCCGCGATCAACCCGTTCGGCTCCTTCGCGGTGGTGCTTCCCTACACCTTTGCAGACGACGGCATCGTGCTCACCCAGCCCCATTGGGTGTTGTGGGCCGCCTACGCCATCTGCCTCGCCGCCGCCTTCGCCGTGGCGACCCGGTACCTCAACAGGAAGGAAATTTAGCCATGGACCTGCTTGTCAACGACCTTGCCAAGCTCCGCCGCACCCACATCGCAGCGGTCCTGTGCGGCGTGCCGCTGATCGCGGTCGCGTTTGGTGCAGCCAACTATTCGGCAAACTCCGGAACGCTCAGCGCGGGGTGGCAAAGCTACTGGTCACAGGCCATCCTGTTCTACGGCATGCTGTTCATGGTGGTGGGCATTGCCATCATCGCGGCAGCGGCCTGGCGCGTCGAGCACCGCGGCGGGAACTGGCACACGCTGCTTACCTCCTCCCGGCCCGCGGGCACCATCGCCGCCGCGAAGCTGGGGGCGATAGCGACCCTCACTCTGGCCATGCAGCTCATCTTCATCGTGTTCAGTCTTGCCGGCGGGTGGATGAGCGGACTCAGCGGCATGCCGCCGTGGGCGCTGCTCGCGTCGTCGCTCATTGCGGTGCTTCCCGCGGTCGCGGTCGCCGCGTGGCAAAGCTTTTTGTCCATGGTCATCCGCAACTTCGCCATGCCGATCGCGCTCGCGGCGGTCACCGGCGTCATTTCTTTCGGGTCGATCGCTGCCGGGGCACACGCGATGCAGTTCGTGCTCCCGCCCGTCGGATTGTCCAAGGCGCTGTGGATGGGCAGCTCCGCGGTCGCGGACGCCAACGCGCTCGAACTGCACACGGTCACCAGCATCTCCCTCTCTGCCGCGGTACTCGCCGCAGCTGGGTGGCTCGCGTCAACGATGTACCTGCGCCGCATCGACGTGAACGCTTAAGGCCCCGGGGCTGCCGGGTACCCTGCCAGGCATGGCTGCGAAACAGGAGACGTACCAGATCGACACCGGCGAGGCCGAGGTCCACCACGAACCCGACGGCTCCCTGGTGCTACTAGTCAACGGGGTCCCCAGCTCGCACATCGTCCCCGGCGAGCCGCAGCGCCTGGATTTTGAGTACATGCGCTGGATCGCGGACTTCCTTGGCTCGCTCCAGCACAGTGGCACAAGCGACCGGGCCCGCTGGCCCAAGCCTCGCCTGACGCATTTGGGCGGCGCGGCCTGCTCGCTGCCGCGGTACTTCGCGGATGCGTGGCCGGGTTCGCGCAACACCGTCGTGGAAATCGACGGCAGGCTCGCCGAGCTCGCGCGCGAGCTGTTCGACGTCCCCCGCGCCCCGGCTGTGAAGATCCGGGTAGGCGATGCGCGCGAGGTCACCGACTCGTTCAAGCCGGCGACCCGGGACGTCATCATCCGCGACGTGTTCGCCAACGCCGTGACTCCGCGGGAGCTGACGACGGTGGAGTTTTATGGGAACGTGTGGGCGTCGATAAGCGAAAACGGCGTCTACGTGGCCAACTGTGGCTCGCGCGCGGACCTCAAGGAGGCCAAGGAGGAGCTGGCCGGTATGTGTGAGGTGTTCCCGCACGTTGCGGCGATCGCGGACCCGCCGATGCTCAAGGGGCGGCGCTACGGCAATATCGTGCTCATCGGCGCCAACACCCCCATCGAGGCGAGCCCGCAGCTCACGCGCAACCTGCTCAAGGGCGCGGTGCCGGCGCAGTTCAAGGGCGAGCAGTGGGCACGGAGCTTAGCGACGACTCCGCGCCACGACCCCGAGCCGACACCCCCTGCCGGCGAGTGAGGAACTCCCGGGGCTACTTGGTGGCGTTATCCAACAGGATGAGCAGGTCGCCGACCTGGTAGTCGCCGATCATCATGCTGCGCAGGTCATCGACCGGCAGCTCGCCGTTGGCGGCGAGCTTGGCCACCAGGTCAGCGATGTTGCGCGCGTCCTCGTCGTCGAAGCCTGCCTGGTCGGCAGCCTCGGCGAGCCCGGCGATGCCGAGGGCGCCGCCCGCCAGCGCGAGGATCGCGACGACCAGGGCGGTGTTGTCCTGCTCCAGGACCTGCAGCTCGCCGGAGTCGGGTGCCTGGAACTGCTCGAGTAGGCCGCCGGCTGCGTCCAGGTTGCCGGCTGCAAAGGCGTTGTACTGGGCGTCGGTGCCGTTGAACAAGTTCATGTCCACCGGGGTGTTGATGCCGGCAACGCGGCCGGCATCGGAGCGCTGCCAGAAGCTCAGCGTGCGCCAGCCACCAACCGGGGCCGGGGGCTGGTTCTGGTACGCGGCCAGCCAGAGCGGGTAGCTGGTGAACGCATTGGTGTTGTTCATGTGCTCGTACCAGAAGTAGCGGTAGGTGTACACGATGGGCTTGCGGCCGGTGCGCGCTTCAACCTCGCCCAGGAAGAGCTGGGTCCAGGCTGCGAGCTGGACTGGGCCGAGTCCCTCGTCGACCTCCAGGTCCAGCACCGGCGGCAGGTCGGTCTTCGGGCCCGCGTTGATGACGTCGGCGAAGTAGCGGGCCTGTGCCAGCGCGTCCTCGGCGGGCCGTGCGTAGTGGTACGCGCCGGCCTGCATGCCCGCATCCGCGGCGGCCTGGGCGTCCTGGTCGTAGAAGTCATTCTTGAATCCGACGCCCTCGGTGGCCTTGATGAAGGCGAACTTCTGACCGCCCGGGCCAGAAACGGTCTTCCAATCAATCGGGCCACCGCCCGGGTGCTGGTGGCCGGCAACGTCGACGCCGGAGATCAAGCCGGGTAGCGACTGCGCGTCCGCGGTCTTCTGACCGAACGGGCTCACGACGAGCAAGGTGAACACCATCGCGGCGGAGACCACCGCGGCAATGAGGGCTTTGGGGTGGCTGAGCAGGGCGTGCGGGCGCGAGGCGCGCGCGGGGGAAAGCGTCCAGGGTGCGTGCATAACCGGCACTCTAGCGCACTCAATTCACAACTTTCACACGAGACACACCATTGGAGGCGGAAAGTTTGGGAGCAAAAGAGGCGTCGACAAGCGCCCGTCCCTTACAGCGAGCCAGCCGCGCGGGCGCGCTCGATAACCTCGGCGATGTGGGCCACGAATGTATCGACGTCCTCCTCGGTGGTGGTTCGCCCCAGCGTGAGGCGCAGCGCGCCCATGCCATCGCGAGCGTCCACTCCCATGGCCGCGAGCACGTGCGAGACTCGATGCACGCCTGCCGAGCAGGCCGAGCCCGCCGACGCCTCAACGCCGAGCGAGTCCAGCAGCATGAGCATGGACTCCGCCTCCGCCCCCGGGAAGAGCAGGTGCGCGTGGCCGGCCAGGCGGGGTTCGGTCGCGGTCACCTTCGTCCCCGGGACCGCGGCGACGACACGCTCGATGAGCTGGTCGCGCAGGCCCGCGATCCGCGCGTTCTCCGCCTCGCGCTCGTCCAGCGCTTCGCGCAAGGCAGCCGCGGTGGCCGCCGCCGCGGCGACGTCGACGGTGCCGGGGCGCAGCCCTCGCTCCTGGCCGCCACCGAGCACCACCGGCAGAGGGACCGGGGAACGCTTGGCCAGCAGGATGCCGGAGCCGCGAGGTCCGCCGAACTTGTGTGCGCTGGCAGCCAGCGTCGTCGCTCCCGACGCGTGGAAGTCCACCTCCACCTTGCCCACCGCCTGCACCGCGTCGACGTGCAACGGCGTGCCGACGGCGTTCGCGCGCTCGGCGGCCTCACGGACCGGCTGGATCGCGCCAGTCTCGTTGTTTGCCCACATGAGCGTCGCCACCGCGGCGGGATCGTCGAGCGCCGAAAGGTCGCGGACGTGGCCACCCCGGTCTGGCGCCAGCCACGCCACCTCCGCCCCTTCGGTCTGTGCCAGAGACTTGACCGTCTCCAAGACCGCGGAGTGCTCAATCGTGCTCGCGACGACCCGGCGCGGCGCCCCCTCCTTCGTCCGGGCACGGTAAAGGCCGCGCACCGCGATATTGTCCGCCTCGGTACCGGAACCGGTGAACACGACCTCGACCGGGTCCGCGCTAAGCAGCTCGGCGATGTCCTCGCGCGCCTGCGCGAGCACCGCGTTCGCCGCTCGACCGGAGCCGTACTGCCCGCCCGGGTTGACGGCGTGTGCGTGCTCCACCCAGGCGTCGATAGCCACTTGCCGCATGGGGGTTGTTGCTGCGTGATCCAGATACACCATGCCGCTCATCGTAGCCGCCTCCTACGGTGCCGGGCGGTGCTCCCTCGCGTCGCAGATGTAGGCGAGTGCGTCGTCGCCAACCCGGGCCACAATCACCGCCCGCTGGTGTGCGCCCTTCAGCTTGAGCTTCTTGCGCAGCGCATCGGGGTCCACGCCCACGCCGCGCACGAGGATCTCAACCGACCCGGCGTCGTGGGCGCGGAGGGCCGCCTTCAGCGTCTTCAGCTGCACCACCTCGCGCAGGCGGAACCCGCTGTACCCCGGCGGCACGTCCCGACCGGTCAGAAACGCGATGTGCGGATCGAGCATCCATAGTCCGTGGCGGCGTGCCCACTCCTGCACCAGCCCGGCGCGGATGACGGCGCCGTCGGGTTCGACGATCCACTCCCCCGGCCCGTCGGTGCACTGATCCCCCTCGCCCACGACGTCGCCCGCGCCGCGCACCACGTCTACGAACCCGTCGGCGCGGAGCACGACCGCCTCGCGCCCGGCACCAATGCCGGGCGTGTAGAGGCAGGTTTCCTTCACCCCGCCGTCGAGCGAGACAACACTGACCAGCCCGTCCCACTCCGAGTAGTCAATGCCCGGCGCGCACTTGATCGCCAGCTCCGTACCCCGGTAGGCGTCCACGAGCGCCGGCAGGGGCGGCTCCAGGTCGGCGGGGTCTGTGATGCGACGCCCGTTTTTGCGCCGCGCCGGGTCGGCAACGACTACGCCCCCGGCCACCGGCGCGGTCGCCGGGCGCAGCGCGTCGGCGCGGACGAGCCAGGCGCCGCGGCCGAGGTTGTAGCGCGCCATGTGCAGCCGCGCCTCGTCCAGGTCGGAGCCATGCCAGGTGAGTCCCGCGTCCACCATGTGCGGGGCCTCGGACCCCACCGAACACGTCACGTCGTGCACGAGCGTCGCGCCCGCGCCGGCGAGCGTGCGCGCGCGGTGCGCGGCCACGAGCGCCGGAGTCGCCTGCTGCGCGGCGTCGGAGTCGGTGAGCCACCAGCCGGGGAACTTCCCGTGCGCCTGCCGCTGCGCGGCGATGAGCGCGGACACGGCGCGGGCGTGCTCCCCGAACTCCGCGTCTAGCCGTGCCCGGTCCGCAAACACGCTCGCCTTCGTCAGGGCGATCTCCGGGGCGAGCGCCTCGATCCGCGTGGCGTGCTCCGCCAAGTAGGCGACCTCACTCGGGATGAATGCCATAACGGCCTCCGATCCGGTCCTTGGGTTTGAAAGTGAAAAACTCGGTGAAGCGCTCGTCGTCCACCGGGTCGCCGATCACCGGCGTGATGGTCGCATGCTTTGCCGCGGCCAAGACCTCGTCGACGGTGCCGTACTGCTCGATCAGCCTCAGCTGCGCCCAGGTCGCGGGGGCGAAACGGACCAGCCCGTGGCGCCAGCCCTCCAGCAGAAGGGAGGGCGGGAACCAGTTCGCGTCATCCGCTTCCCCCGTGTTGCCGTCCGGTTCCTGCCCCGTCGGGTTGGCCGCGATAAAGCTAAACGTGTCGAACCAATCGCCGCGACCGGATTGACCCACCCAGCGCGCGAACGGTTTGAGCAGGTCGGCGCACACGTTGAGGTCGTTGTCGCGCAGCACATCGGTCAGCGAGATTTCGTGCGACTCCAGTTGGAGGCGCTGGTGGTGAAACGGGCGGGCGTCGGCAAGCAGCTGCCCTTCCTCGTCGACGGCGAGCAGCGTGCCGGATTCCTCGAAGAGCTCGCGCACTGCCGCGAACACCAGCGCGTGTGCCTTGTACTTGGTCACGCCCAGCTGGCGGGCCATAGAGATCGCGCTGCGGCCAAGCCACAGGTCACCGTCGTTCCACGAGCGGCCCGGAAAGTCACGGCTGTCCACCCCGCCGCCGGGAAACACCGTCACCCCGGGGTAGTTTTTCATGCTCAGCACGCGTTCCTGCATCCAGACTTCCAGCCCCGCTGCGGTGTCGCGCAGCAGGATCACGGTGGCGGACATGCGCGCGCCATGGAACCCGCTGACCTCGGTGACGTCGATCTCGTCGCCGCGGTCGGTGGAAAACGCCCCCACGCTGCGCTGCATGCCTCGTCTCATGGTTCCGAAGGGCCCCGAGTGCTTCTCGACGCCCCCGCACTCACTTCCTGTGCGCCCCAGCGCGGGAGGAACGCGCCCGGCGCGCGAAGTAGCGCCCGTCGGCGCGGGTTACCTCGATCGGCTGGTGGTAGGCCTTGGACACGTTCTCGCTGTTCAGCACGTCATCGATGAGCCCTTGCGCGATCACCTCGCCCTCGTCCAGCAGCATGGCGTGCGTGAAGCCGTAGGGAATCTCCTCGAGGTGGTGGGTGATCATCACCATCGCCGGCGCGTCCGGGTCGAGCGCGAGCTCGCCCAGGTAGGCCATGAGGTCCTCGCGGCCGCCCAGGTCCATGCCCGCGGCCGGCTCGTCCATAATGAGCAGCTCCGGGTTGATCATCACCGCGCGCGCCACCATGACCCGCTTCTTCTCACCGTCGGACAGCGTGCCCCAGCGGCGGTCGATGAGGTGCATCGCGCCGACTTGCTCGAGCACGTCCATCGCTTGCTCGTAGTCCATCTCGTCGTAGTCCTCGCGCCACCGGCCCACGATGGCGTAGCCGGCGGAGACAACCAGGTCCCCCACCTTCTCGTCCTCCGGGACGCGCTGCGCGAGCGCCGAGGAGGTCAGTCCGATCGCAGCGCGCAGGTCACGCATGTCGGTGCGCCCGAGCTGCTCGCCGAGCACGAACGCCGTGCCCTTGGACGGGAACTCCAGGGCCGATGCCATCCGGATCAGCGTGGTCTTGCCGGCGCCGTTGGGGCCAACGATCACCCAGCGCTCATCCAGTTCCACCTGCCAATCCACGGGGCCGACGAGTGTATTGCCGCCGCGGACAAACTCCACGCCGCGGAAGTCGAGCAAAAGGTCCGGGTCGGTCACTGGTTCGGTTGCTTGTGCGTCATTCACGCCTCCCATTCTGTCCTATTTTCCGGCGCATGTGGGGAGGTTGGGGTGCGCGTCGCGCCAGCGCGAAAGTTAGGAGCAACTTAGGCCGGTGCGGTCCTTGCAGTTTCGCTACTGTGGCTAGTGTTACTGACCGGCTCGCGGTTGGCGCAGCACGCGCGTCGCGGGATCCCTACGCCACGTTCGAGGTAGATGACGCCATGGTTGCAAGATTCGGAATTGATGATGTCCGGCCCCAGGTCTCTGGCCGCACGCTCCCGTCGAAGGCGGTCGTCGGCGAGGTCGTTCCCGTCTCCGCCCTGGTGTGGCGCGAGGGCCACGACGCGGTGGCCGCAACCCTGGTCATCACCTCCCCCGACGGCGAGCAGTACTCCGTGCACATGCACCCGGAGCCCTACCGCCCCGACTACGTCCACTCCGTCTTCGTGCCCGACGAGCAGGGCCTGTGGCAGTTCCGAGTAGACGCCTGGTCCGACGTCATGGCGACCTGGCGCAACGCGGTGACGAAGAAGCTGGCGGCCGGCCAGTCCGCCGCCGAGCTGGCCAACGACCTCGCCCACGGCATCGAGCTGTTCACCGCCGCCACCGAGCAAACCCCCGCCCCCGACGCCGCCGTGCTCAGCGACGCAGCATCGGCGCTTGCCGACGATTCCCTCCCCCTCCAGCAACGCGTCGAAGCGGGCTTGAGCGAGGACGTCCTCGACGTGCTCGCCGCCTACCCCCTGCGCGACCTGGTCTCCCACGGCCCGGTGTGCGACGTGCTCGTGGAGCGTCGCGAAGCGCTCGTGAACTCCTGGTATGAGCTCTTCCCGCGCTCCACCGGTGGACGCGACGAGAGTGGCGCACCGGTCCACGGCACGTGGGCGACGACCGCTCAGGCGCTCGACCGCGTGGCGGCGATGGGCTTTGACACCGTCTACTTCCCGCCGATCCACCCGATCGGCGAGGTCAACCGCAAGGGCCGCAACAACTCCGTTACTGCGGCGCCCGGCGACGTGGGCTCCCCCTGGGCCATCGGCTCCAAGGACGGCGGCCACGACGCATTCCACCCGGAGCTCGGCGGCGAGGAAGAGTTCCTCGACATGCTCCACCACGCCGACCAGCTCGGCCTGGAGATCGCCCTCGACTTCGCACTGCAGGCCGCGCCCGATCACCCGTGGGCCGAGGACCACCCCGAGTTCTTCACCGTGCTCGCGGACGGCACCATCGCCTACGCGGAGAACCCGCCGAAGAAGTACCAGGACATCTACCCCATCAACTTTGATAATGCCCCAGAGACCCTCTACGACGAGGTCTACCGCGTCATCATGTACTGGGTTGAGCTGGGCATCTCTACCTTCCGAGTGGACAACCCACACACCAAGCCGGTGAACTTCTGGCACTGGCTCATTGCCAAGGTGCACGAGACCCACCCGGACGTCATCTTCCTCGCCGAGGCGTTTACCCGCCCGCCGCGCATGTACGGGCTGTCCAAGGCCGGTTTCTCGCAGTCTTACACCCACTTCACCTGGAAGGTGAGCAAGGAAGAGCTCACCGACTTCACCCAGCTGCTCATCGACGTCGCCGACGTCTCCCGCCCCAACCTCTTTGTCAACACCCCCGACATCCTGCACGCCTCGCTGCAGCAGGGCGGCCCCGCCGCCTTCGCACTCCGCGCCACCCTCGCCGCGACAATAAGCCCGCTGTGGGGTGTCTACTCCGGCTACGAGCTCTATGAGTCCATCCCCGTGCACGGCGGCTCCGAGGAGTACATGGATTCGGAGAAGTACCAACTGCGCCCCCGCGACTTCGAGGCGGCCCTCGAGCGCGGCCAGTCCCTCGAACCCTACCTCACCCTGCTCAACCGCATCCGCCGCGAACAGCCGGCCCTGCAGCAGCTACGCCAGATCCGCTTCCACGAGGCGACCAACGATCAGATCATCGCCTACTCCAAGGTCGACGCGGTCACGGGCAACGCCGTCCTCGTCGTGGTCAACCTGGACCCCTGGCACATGCAAGAGGGCATGGTGCATATCGACGCCGCCTCGCTCGGCCTGGACCACGGCGAACCCTTCCCGGTCCACGACCTCATCACCGGCGACCGCTACACCTGGAACGAGCACAACTACGTCCAGCTCGTGCCGCAGCAAAACGTCGCCCATATCTTCCGCCTGCCCGAGGTTGCTCCGGAGCGTCGTGAAGCGCTCGCGTACCGCCAGATCTCGGACCACGACTACCGCCCGTAACCAGCACCTTCTCCACTCGCTTTACTAGAAAGACGATGATGACCGGCCACGAACTTTCCCCCGCAGCGCTCATCCCGGAGCACGACCGCCAACGCCTCCTCGAGTGCAAGCACCACGCACCGCACGACTTCTACGGCCGCCACGCCGTGGCCGGAAACACCGTCGTGCGCACCCGCCTGCTCGGCGCGACCGACGTGCAGCTGCTCATTCACAACGACGCCGTGCAGATGCACCACACCGGCGACGACATCTGGATCGCCGAGCTCGAGGGCGACCACGCGAGCGACTACCGCCTCAAGGTCACCTACCCGGACGCTGAACCGCAGATCATCGCGGACCCCTACTTCTTCCTGCCCACAGTCGGCTCGCTGGACCTGCACCTGATCGCCGAGGGGCGCCACGAGCGCCTCTGGGAGGTCCTCGGTGCGAACGTCCACACCTACACCACCGACCTCGGCCAGGTCACCGGCACCGCCTTCGCGGTCTGGGCTCCGAACGCCAAGGGTGTGGCGGTCGTCGGCGACTTCTGCAATTGGAACCCGAACCAGTACCCGATGCGCACCCTGGGCTCGACGGGCGTGTGGGAGATCTTCATCCCCGGAATCGCGCCCGGTGCCCACTACAAGTTCGCGGTCCAAACCTCCGAAGGCTACCGCGTGGACAAGGCCGACCCGCTGGCCAAGGCCACCCTCGCCCCGCCGGAGACGGTCTCCGTTGTCGCCGACACCACCGCGTACGAGTGGCGCGACGCCGAGTGGATGCAGCGCCGCCAGGGTGTGGACCCGGCGAACTCCCCCATGAGCGTCTACGAGTGCCACATCGGCTCCTGGAAGCAGGGCTCGAACTACAACACGCTGCGCGAAGAGCTCGTCCCGTACCTGGTCGAGCACGGCTTCACCCACGTGGAGTTCCTCCCGGTCGCCGAGCACCCATTCGGTGGTTCCTGGGGCTACCAGGTCAGCGGCTACTACGCACCCACCGCGCGATGGGGCACGCCAGACGAGTTCCGCGCGCTTGTCGACGAGCTCCACGCGCACAACATCGGCGTCCTCGTCGACTGGGTCCCCGCACACTTCCCCAAGGACGCCTGGGCGCTCGCGCGCTTCGACGGCACCGCGCTCTACGAGCACCCCGACTGGCGCCGCGGCGAGCAGAAGGACTGGGGCACCTACGTCTTCGACTTCGGCCGCAACGAGGTCCGCAACTTCCTCGTGGCCAACGCGCTCTACTGGTGCGAAGAGTTCCACCTCGACGGCCTGCGCGTGGACGCCGTGGCCTCCATGCTCTACCTGGACTACTCGCGCGAACCCGGCGAGTGGCTGCCCAACCAGTTCGGCGGCCGCGAGCACTGGGACGCGGTCCAGTTCCTGCAGGAGATGAACGCCACGGTCCACCGCACCCACCCGGGCGTGATCACCGTAGCCGAGGAGTCCACCGCGTGGCCCGGCGTGACCGCGCCCACCGAGTCCGACGGCCTCGGGTTCTCCCTGAAGTGGAACATGGGCTGGATGAACGACTCGCTGGAGTACTTCTCGCTCGACCCCATCCACCGTTCCTACCACCACAACGAGATCACGTTCTCCCTGGTCTACGCGTTCAGCGAGAAGTACGTCCTGCCGTTTAGCCACGACGAAGTCGTGCACGGCAAGGGCTCGCTGTGGACCCGAATGCCGGGCGATGACTGGAACAAGGCCGCGGGACTGCGCGCGCTCTACGGCTACATGTTCTCGCACCCGGGCAAGCAGCTCATGTTTATGGGCTGCGAGTGGGGGCAAACCACCGAATGGGACGAGGCCCACTCCGTCAACTGGGACAACCTTGCCGACGACTGGGGCCACGACTACCACAAGGGCATCCGGCGCCTCGTGCGCGACCTCAACCTGGTCTACCGCGACACCCCGGCGCTGTTCTCCCAGGACAACACGCCCATGGGCTTCCAGTGGATCAAGGGCGACGACGCACAAAACAACATCCTCGCCTACATCCGCTGGGGCGCGGACGGATCGGCTGTCCTCGCGGTGGTGAACCTCTCCGGCGCCTCGCAGCCGAACTACCGCCTGGGCTCACCCAAGGCGGGCACGTGGGAGCTACTCATCAACACGGATGACGCCGTCTACGGCGGAGCAGGCAACGAGCTCCTCCACACCGTGGACACCGAGCCCACCGCCTGGGACCAGTTCGACCAGTCCCTCAACCTGCACATCCCGGCGATGAGCGTGCAGCTGTACACGCTGCGCGGCTAGAACAGGGCGCTGGCCAGGGCGGTCCGCGCGTTGATCACGCGCGGATCGCCCGGCTCGAACAAGGTGAAGAGCTCGAGAAGGCGCTCCTTCGCCTTCGGCTCGGCCTTGACGTAGCGCAGCAGACGCTCGAACGCCTTCTCCGGCGCGCCAGCGACAACCTCAGCGTCCGCGGCGACGAGCTGCTTCTCCACATCCTGCGGGTCCTGCTCCGCCTCCGCGATCGGGTCGGTGGTGCGGCGCTGGGGGTCGAGCCGCTGCAGGACCGCCACCGTCGCCTTCGCCTGCTTGACGGGCTGGTTGTCGGGCTCGTCGGCCAGGATGGCGTTATAAAGCGCTGTGGCCCCCTCGAAATCGCTCCTATTCAGCGCGGCGGTTGCCTGGGCCAATCGCGGGTCCTCCGGCTCGGGGGCATCCGTCTCCGGCTCGTCGTCCAGACCCTGCAGCTGCGGGCCGACGTTGTTCACCAGCGCGTCGACCCACTGCTTGAGCTGGTCGGCAGGCTGGTTGCCCTCAAAGTTGGTCACCGGCTGGCCGGCTGCCAACGCCACCACCGTCGGCAGGGCGCGCAGGCCGAACATCTGCGCCACCTGGGGCGTGGCGTCCGCGTCGACGTACGCGACGAGAAACTTGCGCTGCCCCGCCGCCAGCTGCTGCAGCGTTGCCTTGAGCGCCTCCGAGTCCTCGGACCGGGAGGTGCCGATCATCAGCACCACCGGCACCTGCACGGAGCGCTGGAAGGCGCGGGCCTCAATGTCCTTCTCGGTGACCGTGATAAACGGCTCGAATCCGCCCTCCTTGAGCTGCTGCTGCGCTTCCTTCTGCTCCACCAGCTTGTTCAGGTCAACTGCGCCAGGTCCGAAATCCGGCATTTAGTTCGCTCCTTCGTCATTGGCGTCATTGGAAAAGTGCTTCTCTAGCGACGCGATCTTTTGATGCATCATGTCGGTGTAGCCCGGCCTGATGTCCGCCTTGATCACCAACGATACCCGCGGGGACACCGCCTCCACCGCTTGCGTGGCACGCTTGATCACGTCCATGACCTCGTCCCACTCCCCCTCAATCGTGGTAAACATTGCGGTCGTCTCGTGCGGCAGGCCGGATTCGCGCACGACGCGCACGGCGCGCGACACGGCCTCCGACATCTCTGCAGTAGCGTTATTGGTCACCGTCGGGGCGACAGAAAATGCAGCAATCATGCGGACCAGCCTACCCGCGCCGATGGGCTGGGATGGACGCTACCGCTTCTCCCAGCAGTGCTTGTGCCAGTGGCGGCGATCGTCGCCACGCCCGCCCGTGTCGCGCGGCCAAGCCACCACGTGCGCCACGCCCGGCGGGATGTTTTGGTTGCACCGCGGGCACACGTAGAACTTGTTCGCCGCGGCGGCGCCGATCTGGCGTACAAGGTAGATCTCGCCGTTCGCCCAGCTGGGGCCCTCGACCTCCTGGGTCCCGATGAACGTGGACCCGTCCCGAGGCAGCACGTAGGAGGGGGTGACGTTGTGTCTCCGGTTCCGTCTCGGCATAGCTACCCCCCTGGCCCTAGAAAAGCCGCAGCTCGTCGGACTCGATGCCGCGGAGCTCGTCGTAGTCCAGGGTAAGGCAGCGGAAGCCGCGATCCTCGGCAAGCGTGCGCGCCTGCGGCTTGATCTCTTGCGCCGCGAACACGCCGCGCACCGGCTTAAGCACTTCATCGCGGTTGAGCAGCTCGACGTATCGGGTGAGCTGCTCGACACCGTCGATCCCGCCGCGCCGCTTGATCTCCACGGCCACGGTCTGCCCGTCTGCATCCCTGGCGAGGATGTCCACCGGACCGATCGCCGTGGGGTATTCGCGGCGCACCAGGCTGTAGCCCTCGCCGAGGGTGCCGATGTGCTCCGCCAGCAGCTCCTGCAGGTGCGCCTCGACGCCGTCCTTGACCAATCCCGGGTCCTCGCCCAGCTCGTAGGAGGAGTCCGACAGGATCTCTTCCACCGTGATGCGCAGCTGCTCCCCCTTCGGGTTCTCCACGATCCAGAGTTGCTCGCCGGTATCCTCGCCGTCGATGTCCACCACCGCTTCCTCCTTCAGAGTGCACGGCGGCGTCATCCAGTTCAGGGGCTTGTAGGCACGGTCGTCCGCGTGGACAGACACCGAGCCGTCGGATTTCAGCAAAATGAGGCGCAACGCGGATGGAAGGTGCGCCGCGAGGCGACCAACGTAGTCAACGGAGCAACGAGCTATGACGAGACGCATGCACCACAGGGTACCGGGCGCGCAGCGGGGAACAGAAACGGGTCGGGTGGGTACGCGGTGGCGTCGAGAAGCACTTAGGCGCGGCCCCGCTGCACGCGCTGTGCCAGCGAGCGAACGTCTACGCGCTGCTGGCGACGATCCGGCGCAGACTCCACCCAGGAAATGAGCGCCATCTCCACGTGGCGATCCGCCGCAAACTCGAGTTGCCCGCGCGGGCTGGTCATCTCCAGGACCGTCGACACCCCCGGCATAATCTCCTGCTCATCCGCAGTCAGGTCGCGCACCCCGTTGATGGTCAGGTCGCGGCGGTCCAGCGCGTAATCGTAGTTTGATGACAGCGACCGCAGCTTATAAAACTGCAGCTCTTCCCCCGTGTATCGCAGAATCCCGTGCCGCCAGCCGTGTAGCCCGTGGGCCGGCAGCTTGCGGATCAGCGCGCGCCCACCGGAATTCCGGAACATGGCAAACCGCCAGATAGCAATACCCGTGACCCCGATGACCACAAGCAGCACCACAGAGACGATGATCTCCATCGACACCTCCCTGCGAGATTCCGTTGTTGACAGGCCCCCGCATATCGTGGAAGCACGCTTAGGCGATAATCCTACTTTGCTGCGCAGACAATGCAAGCATCATCGGGGCGGCCGCTTAACGACGTCGCGCCCCCACCTACCTCACGGCAGGTGGGGGCGCGAAACGTGCAAGGAAGGGGCGTGCGTTGCCCTCCTCCTGGGCGCTGACGCAAACTCGGTCTAGCGCGAGCTGTTGCGGCGAACCGCGGCAAGCTCGGCCTCCGAGCGGGCCTTCACGAGCGAGTCGTCGGCGCGCAGGCCGGACTCTGCCTCGGTGGTGTCAACCTCGTCCGCGAGCATCGCGAAGTCAGCAAGGATGGTCACCTTGTCGCCCTGGACGGAGAGGAACCCGCCCTGCACAGCGGCGACGATGCGGTCGCCGCTGGTGGGACGGATGGTCACCACGCCGTTCTCCTTGAGTTGGCCAAGGAACGGCTCGTGACCGGGCAGCACGCCGATCTCACCTTCGATGGTCTGGGCGGTGACGATGCTGGCCTGACCCGACCAAAGCATGCGGTCCACCGACACCAATTGCGCGGTAAGTTCAGCCATGTCTGCCTCCTAGCCCTGCAGCTTCTGGTACGCGGCCTCGACATCGTCGAGACCACCGAGGTTGCTGAAGGCCTGCTCCGGGTAGGCGTCGAACTCGCCCTCGCAGAGCTTGTCGAAGGCCTCGATCGTCTCCTCGAGCGGGACGTAGGAGCCCTCGTCGCCCGTGAACTTCTTCGCCACGAAGAAGTTCTGGCCGAGGAAGCGCTGCAGCTTACGAGCACGCATAACGGTGATCTTGTCCTCTTCGGACAGCTCGTCCATACCGAGGATGGCGATGATGTCCTGCAGCTCCTTGTTCTTCTGCAGAATACCGATCACCTTCTGCGCGACAGCGTAGTGACGCTCGCCGACGATGCCCGGCTCCAGGATGCGGGAGGTCGAGGTCAGCGGGTCCACAGCCGGGTAAATACCCTTGGAGGCAATGGAACGCGACAGCTCGGTCGTCGCATCCAGGTGGGCGAAGGTTGTCGCCGGTGCCGGGTCGGTGTAGTCATCGGCCGGCACGTAGACCGCCTGCAGCGAGGTAATGGAGCGACCCTTGGTGGAGGTAATGCGCTCCTGCAGCACGCCCATCTCATCAGCCAGGGTGGGCTGGTAGCCCACGGCGGAAGGCATACGACCCAGCAGGGTCGAGACCTCGGAACCGGCCTGGGTGAAACGGAAGATGTTGTCGATGAAGAGCAGCACGTCCTGGTTCTGCACATCGCGGAAGTACTCCGCCATGGTCAGGCCGGACAGGGCCACACGCATACGAACCCCTGGCGGCTCATCCATCTGGCCGAAGACAAGGGCCGTATCCGGGAGCACGCCCATCTCTTCCATCTCGAGGAAGAGGTCGGTGCCCTCACGGGTACGCTCGCCGACGCCGGCGAAGACCGACGTACCAGAGAACTCGCGGGCGATACGGGTAATCATCTCCTGGATGAGGACCGTCTTGCCCACGCCTGCGCCGCCGAAGAGGCCGATCTTGCCGCCCTTCACGTACGGGGTAAGCAGGTCGATGACCTTAATACCGGTTTCCAGGATCTCGGTTTTGCCCTCGAGGTCCTTGAAGGCCGGCGGCTGGCGGTGGATGCCCCAGCGCTCGCCGCTCTCGCCGACGCTCGGGTCGTCCAGGCACTGGCCGAGTGCGTTGAACACGTGGCCCTTGACCTGGTCGCCGACCGGGACGGAGATCGGGTTGCCGGTGTCGAGCACCTTCGCGCCACGCACAAGGCCGTCCGTCGGGGCCATGGCGATGGTACGCAGCAGGTTGTCGCCCAGGAACTGGGCAACCTCGAGCACGATGGTGCGGGACATGCCCTCGAGCTCGATGTCGACCTCGAGTGCGTTGTACAGAGCGGGCAGCTCGCCGCGCGGGAACTCCACGTCGACGACTGCGCCGATTACGCGAACGACGCGTCCGTTGTCAGAACCCTGCGGGTTCTGCGCGGACTGTGCCTCGTGGGCTGCAGCCTTGGTCTCGGCCTCGCCCACCGGCTCATCGTTGCGCTCATCAAAAGATTGAGCAGTAGTCATGATTTAGTCACTTTCTCCACTACCGGACAGCGCGCCAGCGCCGCCGATAATCTCGGTGATTTCCTGGGTGATTTTTGCCTGACGGGCTTGGTTAGCCTCACGGGACAGATTGTTCGCCAGGTCAGTGGCGTTATCCGTCGCGTTCTTCATCGCCGTACGGCGAGAAGCGGATTCCGAAGCCGATGCTTCCAAGAAGATCGAGTAGAGCGACCTGGAAACATATGCCGGAAGCAACGAGGTCAGCAGCGTGTCCGGATCTGGCTCGAAGCTCATATCCGGGTTCACGGAGCCGTCCTGCTCCAGCATGCTCTTCTGCTCGTACTCGAATTCCTCGAGGACGGGCTCGATGGGCAGCAGCTGGTGCACGCGCGCTTCCTGCGAGAGCATAGACACGAATTCGGTGTAGACGACGTGCACTTGGTCGAAACCGCGCACGCCCTGACCCTCCGTGCCATTGATGCCTTCGCGCCACTTGGCGGTGTCCTCCGAACCAGCCATGAAACCGTCGATGATGTGGCGACGCACGTTGTGCGTATCCTCCCACGACGGCTTCTGGGACCAGCCGGTCCACGCGCCAGCGACGTCCATGTCACGGAACCGGAAGTGGGTAACTCCCTTGTTACCGGTGACGTAGCGAACCACCTCGTAGCCTGCGTCGCTGAGCATACGCTCTAGCTCAGCGGCCTTCTTCAGCACGTTGTGGTTGTAGCCGCCAGCCATACCGCGGTCAGAGGTGACCACGAGGATCGCCGCGACTCGCCCACCGTCACGCTCACGAAGCATGGGGTGGTCGAGGGAGCTCGCGGCGGCGAGGCGTTCCATGACGTCTTGCATCTCGTCCGCGTACGGCTTCGCCGCAGCGACGCGAGCCTGGGCCTTAGTGATCTGCGACGTAGCGATCAGCTCTTGGGCCTTGGTGATCTTCTTCGTTGAGTTGACGGACCGGATGCGGTCACGCAATTCGCGAAGTGTTGCCATGGTGCTGTTTCCTCCCTTCCTTTATGTAGGTCCTAAAGTCCTGCGCGCTGCAGAACCTAGGAGCGGCTGACGTTGAGCTTGTTCTTGGACACTTCGCCGGCGTCCAGGGCCTGCGCCTCCGGCTCGCGCACGACACGCTCGCCCGAGGAAGCCTGGAAGGTGCGAGCGAACTCTTCGTTGACGCGCTTGATGGCGTCCTTCGAAGCGTCGTCAAGCTGCTTGCCGCCCTCGATTTGGCTAAAGACCTCTGGTGCGGAGGACTGGATTGCCTCCTGCAGCTCGGACTCGTAACGGCGGACATCTTCGACGGGAACGACGTCGAAGAGGCCCTCGTTCGCTGCCCAGATGGACACGATCTGGTACTCCACCGGCTGCGGTGCGTTCTCGGACTGCTTCAGCAGCTCGACCAGACGCTGACCGCGCTCGAGCTGCTTCTTGGAAGCAGCGTCCAGGTCGGAAGCAAAGGCCGCGAACGCCTCAAGGTCGCGGTATGCGGCGAGGTCCAGACGCAGGTTACCTGCGACCTTCTTCATGCCCTTGGTCTGCGCAGCGCCACCGACACGGGAGACAGAAATACCCACGTCGATAGCCGGGCGCACGCCCTGGTTGAACAGGTCGGACTGGAGGAAGACCTGGCCGTCCGTAATGGAAATGACGTTGGTCGGAATGAACGCGCCGACGTCGTTTGCCTTGGTCTCGATGATCGGCAGTGCGGTCAGGGAGCCAGCGCCGAGCTCGTCGTTCAGCTTCGCTGCACGCTCCAGGAGACGGGAGTGTAGGTAGAAGACGTCGCCCGGGTATGCCTCGCGGCCCGGCGGGCGGCGCAGCAGCAGCGAGATCGCACGGTAGGCCTCGGCCTGCTTGGTCAGATCATCGTAGATGACCAGTACGTGCTTGCCCTGGTACATCCAGTGCTGGCCGAGCGCGGCACCAGAGAAAGGTGCCAGCCACTTGAAGCCTGCAGAGTCGGACGCCGGAGCCGCCACGATGGTGGTGTACTCGAGCGCGCCGTGATCCTCCAGGGTCTTGCGCACACCAGCGATGGTGGAACCCTTCTGGCCCACAGCCACGTAGATGCAGCGCACCTGCTTCGACGGGTCACCGGTCTCCCAGAAAGCCTTCTGGTTGAGGATGGTGTCGATGCAGACCGCGGTCTTACCGGTCTTGCGGTCACCAATGATGAGCTGACGCTGGCCGCGGCCGATCGGGGTCATGGCGTCGATCGCCTTCATGCCCGTCTGCAGCGGCTCCTCGACCGGCTGGCGGTCGAGAACGCCTGCGGCCTGGAGCTCCAGGGCACGCTCTTCTTTGGACTCAATCGGGCCAAGGCCGTCAATCGGCTGACCCAGGGGGTTGATTACTCGGCCAAGGAAGTCTTCCCCAACGGGGATAGACAGGACTTCGCCCGTCCGCTTGACTTCGTCGCCTTCGGTCAGGGACTCAAAGTTACCCAGCACCACGACACCGATGGAATCGGTCTCGAGGTTCTGTGCGACGCCAATGACGCCGTTCGGGAACTCGAGCAGCTCGTTCGTCATGCACCCTGGCAGCCCGGAAACCTGGGCAATACCATCTGCAGCCGAAGTCACCACGCCGACCTCCTCACGGGAGGCCTCCGCGGAGTAGCTCGAGGTGTAGTTCGCTATCGCGCTACGGATCTCATCGGAGGAGATCGTCAGCTCCGCCATGTTCTTCCTGCTCTCGGTAGTTTGTTCCAGCATTATCTTCGTTCTAAAGGGCCGCGTTGGCAGCGACGTCGGTGCGCAGGCGCGTGAGCTTGCCACGCGTCGAACCGTCAATCACTTCGTCACCAACGCGGATAACCACACCCCCGAGGAGGCTGGGGTCAACCTCGGAGTGGATGGCCATCTCGCGGCCGTAAATCTTCTCAAGCTTCTGCGCCAGGACGCCGCGCTGAGAGTCGGACAACTCCTCCGCGGTGGCGACACGTGCCACGGTCTTGCCACGCATGCCGGCCAACTCGGAGGACAGCCCCACCAAGTCATCTACCGGGTTGTGGCGCGGGCGACCGATGACCTGCAAAGCCAAAGCCTCGGTGAACATCGTCACCTTGCCGTAAATCACGTTTGCCAGCAGTCCTCGCTTCTTCTCGGAGGCCGCCGTACGGTCGGACAACAGCTGGGTCAGATCCTTTTCGCGCTCCAGCACGTTGGCGAGCTGGTACAGCTCAGTTTCAACCTGCTCGAGCTTGCCGTCTTTCTCGGCACCGCGCGCGATTGCGCGGCGGCCGATGTTGACCAGCCCGGTGCGGAACTCGCGGGGCGTGGACCACTCCTGCTCGGCTGCTGCCAGCAGGACCTCAAGCGTCGGATCTGCGACCTTGGCGCTAAACACGTCGCGCATAATGCCGGTGCGCTGGGAGCTCTCCACCGAGTTATCAGCAACGGCGATGCGCAGTGCGCGCTCGCCGTCGAGCTGGTTCACGATGAGGAAAAGCTCAGCACCGACGTTCATCGCCACGGCGACGGCATTGTCGGAATTCTGGATCAGCTGATCAAGCTTCTCCGAGACCTTTGCTTGTGCTTCGCGACTCGCTGCCTTCATCTCGCCTACTTTCTCGTCGAGACGTTGTCGAGCTCAGAGAGGAAGGAGTCGATCGTGTTCGAGCGGCGGGTGGAGTCCGACAGCTCGGTGCCAAGCAGGCGCTCGGCGAGGTTGATCGAGTTCTGGCCCAAATCGTTGCGCAGCTCTGCGACGACCTGCTCACGGGATGCCAGAAGCTGCTTCTCTCCAGCTTCCACAATGCGCTTGGACTCTGCCTCGGCGCGCTCGCGGGACTCCGCCTCGATCTCCTTACCCTTGGTGCGGGCAGCTTCGCGGATCGCGGCGGCCTCGGCGCGTGCCTCGGCAAGCTCAGCATTGTTCTTTTCCAGGGCAGCCGATGCTTCAGCCTGGGCAGCCTGAGCGCGCTCAATGCCACCCTTGATTTGGTCTTCGCGCTCCGCCAGCACTTCCCGGAACTTCGGAAGCACGTACTTCCAGAAGAGGAGGAAGATGATGATGAAGACGACAAGCGACCAAACCACGTCGTACGGGGCAGGCAGAAGCACGGAGGGCTCCGAAGTCATCGGAAGCTCCTCGGTCCCCTCTGCCGCCACGAGAAATTCGTTGACGTTAGTCATTGGTTGCTCCTGTTCTAGAAATGAAATCTGTTCGCTAGGTGGTGCGAGCTTTTCTTAGAACAGGAAGCCGGCAACGAGGCCGATGAGGGCAAGGGCCTCAACGAAGGCGATACCCAGGAACATGGTGGTACGCAGCTGACCAGCCATCTCGGGCTGGCGAGCCATGCCCTCGACGGTCTTGCCAACCAGCATGCCGATACCGATGCCGGGGCCGATGGTGGCGATGCCGTAGCCGATGGACTGGAGGCCGTCGAACGCGGTGACAGACTCGTTTGCCTGGGCGAGGATGATGTCGTTCATGTGAAAGTCGTTCCCTTTCTAGGTGCTCCCCCGCTCCTAGTGCGGGAGGGCGAGTGACAATGTGGAGGGGTTATTCAGTTTGACCGGTTGGTCGCGCTTTGTTAGTGCGCATCCGCATGCAGCGATAGTTCGATGTACACCGCCGTCAGCAGGGCAAAAATGTATGCCTGCAGGAAAATAACGATGAGCTCGTAGAGCGTGAACAGAATCGCAGCAATGATGGTCAGGCCACTGAATGCGGTCCACCCGTTGAGCTGCCAGAAGAAGAAGTTCGTAGCAGAGTACAGCAGGACCAAAATGATGTGGCCGGCCAGGAAGTTCGCCATCAGACGAATTGCCAGGGTGACCGGACGCAGGATGAAGGTTGAGAAGATCTCAATCGGCACCACGAGGAAGTGGAGGAAGAAAGGCAGTCCAGGAATGACGGTGGAGTGCTTGAAAAACGCCACACCGTAGCGCTGGACGCCCGCGTAGATCATCGCGATGTAGGCAACAACCGCCAGCACGGCCGGCATGCCGATACGTGCATTTGGTGAGATGTTGAGGAACGGAATGATCGTCGCGGCATTCATGAACAGCACGGTGAAGAAGATGGTGGCAATGACCGGCAGGAACCGGTTTCCGTCCTTCTTCCCCAACGTATCTTCTGCAATGTTGACGCGGACGAAGTCCACGCCCATCTCTGCGAAGTTTTGCAGCCCCTTAGGAACCAGCTTCGGCTTCCTAAAGGCAATAACAAAGAGGACCACAAGGATTGCCGCGACAAGAAGTCGGACAAGCATAATGCGGTCGAGCGCGAACCATCCATTGGCAAAATCTTCACCAATGAACTGGTCGTACGTGTGCCCCGGGAAAATTTCTGGACCAAGTTCGGGTGCGTGGAATGAACCCTTCATGGCCAAAGTTGTAACGCTCAGCGTTCTCTCCCGTTCTCGGGCCGCATCCTCAAAGAATGCGGTGCGATGGACGTCTTCATCAAGGCTGTCTCCCGCGGCGGACTCCGTCGCACATCTGCTTCCGCGGGGACAGGGGAGTCTCTTCAGGCAGCGAGACCCAGCGGCGCTGGGCAGTCCCCTGCCTCAAGTAAGCCCAGCGGATACTTTAACAGGTCATCACGAGTTTCCTGGACTTTGGGGGGACTCGAACACTATGCGCTTTCAACCCGGGAAGTTTGCGGCCAACTTTGGCTCAACAGCCTGCACATTTATCCCCCTGTAACGTCAGTCACACGCACGCAAAAAGGGGTGGACTTTTCCCTCTTTTGGCAAAGACGGGGGCCTGACTACCCCCGATTGCGCAACTCCAGGGGGGCAGGCTGGCTCAGGTACGACGTCCTCGTCGTAATAACGCCCCACGCCTCGGCGGCCAGCGCGACAACGAGCGCCGCGAGCGTCGTGACGCCGAACGCCGTCGAATCATAAAAGCTGAAGTTACGCAGCCAGACGAAGAGCAAAATCAAGACCACCATCTTGACCAGCCACCCGCCGAGGACGACCGCCATCGTGGTACTGGGCGAGGATTCGGAGGTCACCAGAACGGTGACAGCGGTGGCCAGGACGAACCCACCGCCAATCGCCACGCCCAAGAGCACGGCCCAGATCCCGGGGAGATCACGCGTGGCGCCCCATGCCATCAGGCTGATCAAGGTGAGCGCGACAAGCGCTCCCCCGGCAACCTTCAGGGCACGGATGATCGGCCGACGCTGGTCCGTGTACTCGGAGGCGTCGCGTACGTTGAGGTCGCGGGGCTGGGATTCCGGATTCGGGCTGGAAGTAGTCACGGTGGGTAAGTTTACCTACGCGCGTGCTCGACCTCCCCGCGCCCTCTCCCCTCGCCGGACCCCTGCGGGGCCACGACCGGTTTCGGCCCAATCTTTCCGGCCATCAACGGGACGAGTGTGAGCAGAAAGGCGCCGAGCAAGAGCACTGCGGTGAATACCACTGCCACCCGCACCGGCACGATGGAGAAGCTCACCGCGCCAAACGCCACAGCGGCGACCCAGAAGTACAGGACGAGCACGGTGCGTCGGTGCGTATGCCCCAAGCGCAGCAGCCTGTGGTGGATGTGTCCAGCGTCCGCAGCAAAGGGGCTTTGCCCCCTCGCGGTGCGTCGAATCACCGCCCAGACGAGATCCAACACCGGAAGCGCGATCGCAGCGGCGACCACGATGATCGGGCTGACCAACGCCACCAGGTCCGCGGTCCCGTACAGCGACATGTTGATTTTGCCCGACGCCGAGATCGACGCCGCAGCCAGCAACAATCCGATCAGCATCGCGCCCGAGTCGCCCATAAAGATGCGCGCCGGCTCAAAGTTGTGCGGAAGGAAACCCGCGCAGATACCCACGAGTGCCGCGCAGATGATCGCAGGCGGGTACGCGGACACGGCGCCGCCCTGCTCGTGCAGGACGGTGAGCGAAAACACCAGGATCGCTGCGCCGGCGATGACTCCGATCCCCGCGGCGAGCCCGTCGATGCCGTCGACGAAGTTCACGGCGTTGACCAGCAGCACCGTAAACACGGCAGCGATCACCATCCCCTGCATCTGGTCCAGAATCAGCGTGGTGCCCTCACCGAAGGGCACGTAGAACACGGTGAACGCGATGCCCATAAGGCACATAATGATGGCGGCCAAGAACTGCCCCAGCAGCTTCGTCATCGCGCCGAGCTCGTAGAGGTCGTCCACGATGCCGACGATGACTATCGCAAACGCGCCCGCCAGCACTGCCGTCATCTCCGGGGTGATCGGCGCAAACCCGCGGGTCAACGCGGGAAGCTGTTGCGCAAGGAACACGGCGCAAACGAAGCCGGTGAACATGGCGAGCCCGCCCACGGAGGGCGTCGGCTGCGTGTGCACGTCTCGTTTGCGGACCTCCGCGACACGCCCGGTGCGCACGAGCAGTGAGCGCACCGGGCCGGTGGCTAGGTACGTGATTGCGGCGGCTACGAGCAGAACGAGGCCGAGCTCGCGCAGCGGGACGCCAGCTCCCGTCATCTACTTCCTCCGCAAGCTCTCCGGGTCAAGGTTCAGGACTTCACCGAGCCGCTCGGCGCTGATCGCTGCCTCGCGCAAGATCTGCGGGTGGCGGCCCGAGATGTCGATGATCGTGGACGGCTCGCCCACCTGCGCGTCGCCGCCGTCGAGGTACACACCGATCGCGTCGCCAAACTGCTGCTTCGCGTTCGCTGCGTTAAGCGCCGGCGGATTGCCAGAGATGTTGGCGGACGACACCGCCATCGGCCCCGTCCGCTGCAGCAGCTCCAACGCAAGCGGCTGGTTGGGCATGCGCAGCAGCACGGTGCCGCGCGTATCGCCCAGGTTCCACGGCAGGCTCGGCGCCTCCGGGACGACGATGGAGAGCCCGCCCGGCCAAAACGCCTCGACCAGCGTCTTCGCCGTGTCGGAGAACTCCCGCACGAGCCCCTGAATGGTGGTCCAGGAACCGACGAGCACCGGCACCGGCATGTCCGGCCCGCGGCGCTTGGTGGCCAGGAGGCTCGCCACGGCGTCGTTATTAAAGGCGTCAGCGCCGATCCCGTAGACCGTGTCCGTGGGCAGCACGACGCAGCGACCCGCCTGCACCTGTTCGACCGCAGCGGTCAGCCCCGCCTCGCGCCCGCTCGGCTCGAGGCAGTTGTAGATCATGCTCCCCATATCGCTCCTTCGGTTCCGTTTCGGCTACAGCTTACTCGCGCACACAAACCGGTTCCGCCCGGCCAGGTCGCGCAGTACCGTCGGCGGACCGAAGCCGCCGCAAGCCTCAATCACGGAGCACGTGCTTGTCGACGTCACGTCGTCATGCTCCACGCCCAACCATCCCCCGGGGCGCAGCAGGCGCTGGGCCACCGGCACGAGCCCGCGGATCGCGTCCATGCCGTCGGCGCCGGAGAAGACGGCCTCGGGCGGGTCGCGATACACTTCCGGCTCGAGGTCCGGGGTCTCCGGGACGTACGGCGGGTTGGCCACCACGAGGTCCACCGCGCCGTCGAGGTCGCGGAGGAGCTGGGGGTCGGTCATGGAGGCGTCGACAAGCGTGATGCGCACCCCGTTCGAGGTGGCGTTGCGCGCCGCGTACTCACGCGCGGTGGTGGAGAGCTCGACGGCGTACACGCGTGCTTCGGGGATATGGCTGGCAACGTAGATGGCCAGCGCCCCCGAGCCGGTGCCCATGTCCACTACGGTGGGCGCCGGCATGCCGGCGAGGGTGCGCGCGGCCCAATCGGCCAGGACTTCCGTCTCCGGGCGCGGGATGAACACGCCCGGGCCGACGGCGAGGTCGAGCGGCCCGAAGGGAGCCGTGCCCGTGATGTGCTGGAGCGGCTCGCGCTGCGCACGACGCTTGACGACGCCATTGAAACGCTCCTCAAACGTCTCGTCCACCTCCGCAAACGTCACCGCCATCGGGCTCACGCCCAGCACGTGGGCGGCGAGCAGGCGGGCGTCGACGTCCGGGGTGGGGACGCCGGCGTCGGCGAGGATCGAGGTGGCGTCGAGAAGCTGCTCCCGCATTGCGGCGCGCCTACTCGGCTTCAAGTCGCTCCTGGCGCTCGTGGGTCTGCAGCGCGGAGATCAGGTCCTCCATGTTGCCGTCGAGGACCGAATCCAGGTTGTTCGCCTTGAAGTTGATGCGGTGATCCGAGATGCGGTTCTCCGGCCAATTGTAGGTGCGGATGCGCTCCGAGCGGTCCATCGTGCGGACCTGGGAGGCGCGGCCTTCGGCCTCGGCGGCCTCGGCCTTCTCACGCTCAAGCTGGTCCAGGCGAGCCTGCAGGACCTGCATCGCGCGGGCGCGGTTCTGAATCTGGGAGCGCTCGTTCTGGCAGGTCACCACGATGTTGGTGGGCAGGTGCGTGATGCGCACCGCGGAGTCCGTGGTGTTCACGCCCTGGCCGCCCTTACCGGAGGAGCGGTAGACGTCGACGCGGATGTCCTTCTCGTCGATGTGGACGGACTCCACCTCGTCGGCCTCCGGGAAGACATAGACGCCTGCCGCGGAGGTCTGGATGCGGCCCTGGGACTCGGTGACGGGCACGCGCTGCACGCGGTGGACGCCGCCCTCGAACTTCAGCTTGGACCAGGCGCCATCACGCGACGGGTTCTTCGCCTTGACGGACACCGTCATGTCCTTGATGCCACCGAGGTCGGTCTCCGCGGCGTCGAGGACGTCCCACTTCAGGCCGTTCTTCTCGCAGTATTTCTGGTACATGCGCGCCAGGTCGCCCGCGAACAGGGCGGCTTCTTCGCCGCCCGCACCGGCCTTGAGCTCCATGATGACGTCGTCGCCATCGTGCTCGTCGCGCGGGGCGAGGAGGTCTGCGAGCTCCTCCTCCAGGCGGACAATCTCGCCCTCGAGGCGCTCCGCCTCCTCCGCGAACTCCTTGTCTTCGTTGGCCATCTCGGCTGCGGCCTCGTGGTCGTCCTTGGCCTGCTGGAGCGCGTCGTTCGCTTTGATGATCGGCTGCAACTCGGCGTAGCGCTTGGACAGCTTGCGGAACAGGTTCTGGTCCGAGGTCACCTCCGGGTCACTCATCTGGGCCTGGATGCCCTGGTACTCGGAGACGTAGTCGTCTACAAGTGAGACTTCATTCGCCATTACTTGTACTCCTCTTCGTCCTTGTCCGCGACCATGGGAGCGGAGTTGGCCACGCCCATGAGGAACTCGCCGTTCGACTTCGTCTTCTTCAGCTGCTTAATCAGCATATCGATGGACTGCTGCGGATCCAGCGCCGAGAGGATGCGGCGCAGCTTGTGCATGATGCGCGTCTCCTCCGGGCTCATGAGCAGATCGTCCTTGCGCGTACCGGACGGGTTGACGTCCACCGCTGGGAACACGCGGCGCTCCGCGATCTTCCGGTCCAGCTTGAGCTCCGCGTTACCGGTGCCCTTGAACTCCTCGAAGATGACGGTGTCGCCGGCGGAACCGGTCTCCACCATGGCGGTCGCGATGATGGTCAGCGAGCCGCCCTCCTCGATGTTTCGGGCTGCACCCAGGAAGCGCTTCGGCGGGTACAGGGCGTTGGAGTCCACACCACCGGAAAGGATGCGGCCCGATGCCGGCGAGGAGTTGTTGTACGCGCGGCCCAGGCGGGTGATGGAGTCGAGCAGCACGACGACGTCCTGCCCCATCTCCACCAGACGCTTCGCGCGCTCGATCGCGAGCTCCGCGACGGCAGTGTGCTCTGACGGCGGGCGATCGAAGGTCGACGCGATGACCTCGCCCTTCACGCTGCGCTGCATGTCCGTGACCTCTTCCGGGCGCTCGTCGACGAGAACGACCATGAGGTAGCACTCCGGGTTGTTGGTGGCGATCGCATTGGCGATGTTCTGCAGGATCGTCGTCTTACCAGCCTTCGGCGGGGAGACGATCAGCGCGCGCTGCCCCTTACCAATCGGCATGACCAGGTCGATCACGCGGGTGGTGAGGATCTTCGGCTCGGTCTCCAGGCGGAGGCGCTTGTTCGGGTACAGCGGGGTGAGCTTGTGAAACTCGGCGCGCTGCTTCGCCTCCTCCGTGGTCATCCCGTTGACGGAGTCGACGCGGACGAGCTGGTTGTAGCGCTGGCGGTTGCGGCCGTTGCCGTGGGAGTGGCTTTGCCCGTTCTGGCGAACCTGGCCGATTACGGCGTCGCCCGCGCGCAGGCCGTTCTGGCGCACCAGCTTCTGGTTCACGTAAACGTCTGCGCTGTTCTTGCGGTAACCGGTGGTGCGGACGAACGCGGCGTTGTTGTCCACGATGTCCACGATGCCGGCAACTTCCTGCAGCTCCTCCGGGTCGAACTGCTGGTTGTTGTCGTTCTGGTTGTGCTGGTTGTCGCGGTTGTCCCGGTTTCGGTTCCGGTTGCGGCGGTTCCGGCGGCCGCGGCGTCCGCCGCCGCCCTGGTTGCCGTCGTCGTTGTTGTTGTTCCGGCCACCGCGATTGTTGTGCTTGCCGCCGCGGCCGTTGTTGTCGTTGTTGTTGTCGCGATTGTCGTGATCGTTGTTGTCACGCTTCTCATCGCGCTTGTCGTCGCGATTGTTGTTGTCGTCCTGGTCCTGGCGTGCGCGGTTGCGGCGCGCCCGACGCGCGGCCGAGCGCGATTCGTACTTCTGCCCCTCGCTCTCAGCCTGCTCGCCCTGCTGCGGCTGTTCCGCTTGCGCGTCCTGCGCTGCGTGCTCACCGTCCGCGGGACCAGCGGAGCGTCGAGAAGCGCGACGGTGATGCTCCTCGTGGGTGTGTTCCTCGTGGGTGTGTTCCTCGGCTGCTGCCTCGGCCGCCGCGGCGCGTGCCTTGCGCGGAACCTCCCCGGTCACAATCGCCTGGATCAGGTCGCCCTTCCGCAAACCGGAGACGCCCTTCAGGCCCTTTTCCGCCGCCATCTTGCGCAGCTCGGGGATCTTGAGTGCGGAAAGATCGGCGTTGCCGCCTGCTGCCGCGTTACCCGTGTCGGTCACGAATGTCCTTTCGTCGCTTGACCAGTTGTGGTGTCCCCCGCCAAGGAGCCGGCGGGCGCTCCGGAAGCGATCGCGTTTCCGTGCGCAATATGTGGGACGTTCATCGCCTAAACCGGCGTGTCAATCTCTATGCGGCACTTGCTCGCCGCGAGTGTTCCCCTCAAAGGCCTCGAGGTCGTGGTGGCCAAGGCATCACTGGCCTCGCACCATTCGTACGCCGCCTGCGTGCGCGACGCGACGAGTGCGGAGGGTTGGTGGGAACTACCTGGAACCCCGACTGCGCGTCAAGCGCCCAGGCACTATGTCGAACCCGCGAACAGTGTAGCGCATGACGCAACACGTGTACTTCCTACCCTTGTTTTCCGGCGAGTCGGACTGGCTAGACTAGACCGCATGCTTTCAACGATGCAGGAAGTGCCGTTCTCAGTCGCGCAGATTTTGCACTACGGGCAGCACACCCACGGGTCCACCAAGTGCACCACCTGGCGCGCGACCGGCGCAGAGGAATGCACATTTGCGGACATTGGCGCGCGCGCCGCGGCGTTCGCCAACGCACTGCACGATGACCTGGGGATCGACGGCGACCAGCGCGTGGCCACCTTCATGTACAACTGCGCCGAGCACCTCGAGGTGATGTTCGCCGTCGCTGCGAAGGGCGCGGTTTTCACGCCGCTGAACATCCAGCTCATGGAGGACCAGATCGCCTACATTGTCAACCACTCCGAGGCGAAGGTCGTGGTCGCCGACCCGCGCCTCGCGCCCAAACTCGGCCGCCTGCTCGCACACTGTCCGCTGGTAGAGACGGTCGTGTTCACCGGCCCCTACCCCATCGCGGAACCCTCGGAGGAGATTCCGGAGGGGGTTCGCACGGCGAGCTATGAGCAGCTTCTCGACGGCCGCAGCACCGTCTTCCCCTGGCCCACCCTCCCTGAAAACACGGCCGCCGCCCTGGTGTACTCCACCGCGACGACCGGGGCGCCGAAGGGCGTGGCGTACTCGCACCGCTCGCTGTGGCTCGAGGCGACGAGCCTGCGCGCCATGGACTCGCTCGCCGTGACCCACGGCGAATCTTTCCTCTGCTGCATCCCCATCTACCACGTGCTGAGCTGGGGTGTGCCCTTCGCCACGTTCCTCGCCGGCGCGCCCCTGGTCCTGCCCGACTCGGATATGTCCGCGCCGACGCTGGCCAAGCTCATCGCCACCACGCACCCGCGCGTCGCCCACGGCGTGCCGACACTCTGGATCCAGCTGATGGTCCACTACCTGCACAATCCCCCGGAGCGCATGAGCCTGCAGGAGCTCTACGTCGGCGGCTCCCCCGCCCCGCCGGCGCTGATCAAGATGTGGGAGGAGCGCTACGGCGTCGACGTCGTCCACGTGTGGGGCATGACCGAGACGTCAACGGTTGGCACGGTTGCGCGCCCGCCGTCGGGCGCGTCCGGCGAGGCCCGCTGGGCGTACCGCATCTCGCAGGGCCGGTTCTCGCCGTCGCTGGAGTACCGGGTGGTCAACGACGGCCAGATCATGGCCTCGACGGACCTGACCCAAGGCGAGATCCAGGTCCGCGGCAACCTCGTGGCCAAGGGCTACTACCACTCCCCGACCCAGGAGCCCGGAAAAATCGCCTCCGAGTTCCGCGGGGAGCAGATTACCGACGCCCGCAAGCACTTCACCGCCGACGGCTGGCTCCGCACCGGTGACGTTGGCACCGTGACCAACGACGGGTTCATGACGCTCTACGACCGCGCCCGCGACGTCATCCGCTCCGGCGGCGAGTGGATTTATTCCGCACAGGTGGAAAATCTCATCATGGAGTCCGACGTCGTCGTCGAGTGCGCCGTCATCGGCATCCCCGACAAGAAGTGGGGCGAGCGCCCGCTCGCGGTGACGAAGCTGCTCAAAGGCATCGAGGCGTCCCCCGCCACCGCCGAGCGACTGCGCGCCGGGCTGGAATCGGTGCTGCCGAAGTGGATGACGCCGGAATACTGGACGTTTGTGGATTCCATCGACAAAACCTCCGTGGGAAAGTTTGACAAGAAGGACCTGCGCAAGCACCTCGCCCGCGATGAGTTCGACATCATCGCGCTGCCCGGCCCCGGCAACCGGTCACACGGCAACCCGTCGACGGCGGAGGTGGAGGCTGCGCACGAAGAGGAGGGAGAGTGACAGGGAAAGTGGCACAGTCGCGCACACTTGATGACCGCTACGGACGCACCGCCCGCGACCTCCGTGTCAGCCTGACTGACCGCTGCAACTTGCGCTGCACGTACTGCATGCCGGCAGACGGTCTCGAGTGGATGCCCACCGAGCAGGCGCTCACGGACGAGGAAACCATCCGCCTCATCCGTCTCGCCGTCGAGTCGCTGGGCATCCGCCAGGTCCGCTTCACCGGTGGCGAGCCACTCCTGCGCAAGTCGCTCGAGGAGATTGTCGCGGCGACGAAGGGCATGTGTATCGACGCTACGTCCACCCCTCCCACCACCGCCCTCACCACCAACGCGCTCGGACTGGCGCGCCGCGCCTCCGCGCTCGCCGATGCCGGGCTGGACCGCATCAACGTGTCCCTGGACACCACGAGCCCGGACCTGTTCACGCGCCTGACGCGCCGCGACCGCATCCACGACGTCTTCGCAGGCATCGACGCCGCCCTCGCCGCCGGCCTCACCCCCGTCAAGGTCAACGCGGTGGTCATGCCGGGGGTGAACGAGGACGGGATCCTCGACCTCGTCGACTTCGCCCTGGACAAGGGGCTTCAGCTGCGCTTCATCGAACAGATGCCGCTGGGGCCGCGCGAAAACTGGCGACGCGGCGACATGGTGACGGCCACCGACATCCTCGCCCGGGTCGAGGAACGCTACGCGCTTACCCCCGCAGCAACGCCGCGCGGCTCGGCACCCGCCGCCCTGTGGAACATCACCGACGGCACCCGCGCGGGCACCCTCGGGGTCATCGCATCGGTGACGCACCCGTTCTGTGGCGCCTGCGACCGCACGCGCCTCACCACAGATGGCGCGGTCCGCTCCTGCCTATTCTCTTCAACCGCGGACGAGGTGTCGCTGCGCGACCTCATGCGCGCAGGAGCCTCGGACGACGAACTCGCCGACGCCTGGGCCCAGGCCATGTGGCTGAAAAAGCCAGGTCACGGCATTGATGACGAAGGTTTCCTCCAGCCCGAACGCCTCATGAGCGAGATCGGCGGCTAACCCATGCGCGCCCACCACCCCGGAGAAGGCCAGGGCCCACGGCCGAGCATTACCGAACACCTCGAGCGCGTGCTCTCGCTCGCCCACCCGCGCGTCGAACGCGACGTCCCGCTCGACGCCGCGGCCGGCCTCGTGCTCGCCTCCGACGTCTACGCAGCGCTCGCCGTTCCCCCGTTCGACAACTCCGCCGTCGACGGGTTCGCCGTCCACGCGTCAGACCTCCCCACCCCCGGCCCGTGGACGCTCCCGGTCGCGGGCGACGTCCCCGCCGGCTCGCCCGCACTCGCTTGCCCCGCGGGCCACGCTGTCCGGGTTATGACGGGCGCCCCCGTCGACGGAGCCGACTCCGACCTGATTGTCGTCCCGGTCGAGCAGAGCAACATCCCCCGCGGCCCGCACCCGCTCCCGCAGCACGTGACCATCAACAAGGCCGATACGTCGCGCCGCCACATCCGGCGCGCCGGCGAGAACGTCCTACCCGGCGCGCGGATAGCCAGCCGCGGCACGCTTTGCGACGCCCCCACCCTCGCCGCGTGCGTCTCCACCGGCATTCGCACCGTCGACGCCTTCGCGGCGCCTCGCATCGCCGTCGTGTCCACGGGGAGCGAACTCGTGCCCTGGCCCGGCGCGGTCAGCGGCCCGCAGATCCCCGACTCGAATCTGCCGATGCTCGCTGAGCTCGCCGCCGCAGCGACCGGGCACCGCGGGACCGTCCAGCGCTTCCATGCCAACGACGCCGCCACCGATGCCGCGGAACTCCTCGCCCGGGCCGCCGCGTCCTCTGACCTGGTCATCACTTCTGGCGGCGTCAGCGCCGGAGCGTTCGATGTGGTCCGCGCGGTGGCGGAGGACGAGGCGAGCGGGTCGATGTGGTTCGGCCACGTTGCGCAACGCCCCGGCAGCCCGCAGGGGGCCGGCACGTTCCGCGGCACCCCAATGGTGTGCTTGCCGGGCAACCCGGTTGCCGCATACGTGTCGTTTGTGCTGTACGCCGCGCCGTTGATTGCAGCCCACACCGGTCGCACCGACCGACTGCGTCTCGCCGAGCGTCCGCGGGTTGTGGCCGAGCGCGCACCCGCGTTCCCGTCAACGTCGAAGCCGGACACGACGTTCGCGGTTCCCGTCCGGCTGCGGTACGACGGCGACCGGGCGGTGGCGGAGCCGTATTCGGCGGCGACGAGCTCGAGTTTCGTCGCATCATTGGCGGGTGTGGACGGGCTCGCTGTCGTCGATAAGCACTCTGGCCCAATACACGTATATCTCTAAGGAGCATGATGGAATTCACCCACTTGAACAGCGCTGGCGAGGCCTACATGGTCGACGTCACGGAGAAGCGGCCGACCGTGCGCACGGCGACGGCGGAGGGCGAGGTCGCGTGCTCGCCCGAGGTGATGGCGGCGCTGGCAAACGGCACCGTGCCGAAGGGCGACGTGCTCGCGGTGGCGCGCGTCGCCGGGATCGCCGCTGCGAAGCGCGTGCCAGAGCTGCTGCCGCTGGCGCACACGATTGGCGTGCACGGCTGCGCGGTCGAGATCGCGCTGTGTGAGGACCACGTGTTCATCCAGGCCACGGTGCGCACTGCGGACCGCACCGGCGTGGAGATGGAGGCGCTCACAGCGGTGAATGTCGCCGCGCTGTCGATCGTGGACATGGTGAAGGGCGTGGACCGGTCCGCGTACATCCGCCGCTGCGGCATTACGGCGAAGTCGGGTGGGCGCTCCGGTGACTGGTCGCGCGAGCTGCCCACGCTGCGCGAGCAGCCGGAGGCGTAGCGCGTGTCGCTCGGCGTCATCGTCCTCGCTGGCGGCAGGTCCACGCGCATGGGCGCGGAGAAGGCGCAGATCAAACTCGACGGCCAGCGGCTCGTCGACCACGTCATTGCGACGCTTCCCCACGGTGCAGAGGTCGTGGTGGTGTCCCCATTCCCGCTGGGACTGCACGGCGTCAGCCAGGTCGCGGAGGATCCGCCCTTCGGCGGCCCCGTCGCGGGGATTGCCGCGGGTCTGGGCGCGCTCGAGACCGACCTCGTCGGAGTGCTCGCCGTGGACGCTCCCCGGTCCGGCGCGCTGCTGCCTCGCTTGGTGCGCACCCTCATCGACGAGGAGACCGACGTCGCTGCGGTCGAAGCCGAAGACGGCTACTTGCAGCCGTTGTGCGCCGTTTGGCACCGCACAGCGCTGCTCCGGGCACTCGAGCGCGCGGGTGCAAGCGGCGTCGCCGCAAAGCGGCTTTTCGACGCCCCCACGCAGGTGACGCGCGTACCCGGCGACGGCCGCGAGCAGGACTACGACACCCCAGAGGAACTGGGCGCCCTTGGGGTGGTCGAATTCGGCCCCACTCATGCGTCCAACCAATCGTCGAAGCATTCGCCGTAATCTGGCAGTTCCGCGATGACGCGGGCATCGTCGTCGCGCAGCGGGGTGCGTCGGTCCCGCGAGACCCAACGCGCGCCGTCGGGACCGACGAAGTGGATGTCGTCGCCCTGCCGCAGAATTCGTAGTTCCCCGTCGGAGACCATAGAATGGCACGAACTGCACAGCGGGAGGAGGTTGTCCAGGTCGGTCAGCCCGCCATTGGCCCAGTCGTCGATGTGGTGCGCCTCGATGAAATGGTCATGCGTGCATCCGGGCATAGCGCATTGGCTTCCCCACATCGCGGAGAGCGCCTGCATCTGGGTTTTGCTCGCCAATCTGCGCTTTCTCCCGTAATTGATTATCAGCCCGTGGGTGTCCGCGAGCACGCCGCGCGCCTCTGCGTTCGCCGCGATGTTTGCCAGCCTGAACGCCGGCACCGAAGTGTTGTTGGGCAAATATCCCCGCCCCTGGGTGTCCATCATGATGGTCACCTGCGCCGCCGGGGCGAGCTTGGTCGACCTGGCCATCCCCGAGCGGACCAGCTGCACCATCCCCATCAGCGACGCGAGCAGCAGCCGCTGCGGAGGCAGCCCCGTCCCCGATTTCAGCAGGTCGGCCTGCGCGGCGTCCGGGAGGTCGGCGACCTTGTCCAGCGCCGCGTCCAGCTTGGCGTGGTCCAGCATGCCGTCCGTGTCCAGGTAGTCGCGCATGTCGCTCATCCCGGCGTGGTACGCCAGCGCCCCTGCTTTCAGCGCCGCTTTGAACTGCGCTCCGTCGACAGCGCTCATCGTGCCCCAGATTCGGGTCTTCTCCCCATCCTCCCTCAGCTGCAGTCCATTGGCGGAGTGCGTGGATCCGCCCGAATCGTTCTCCACACTGCCCGCCAGCGCCTGCTTGAGTCCGTGGTAACCCAGCTCAACCGCCTGCTCAACAAGCACCGCCTCGTTGTCCGGCGTGATGTACTTCAGGACAAGCCTGACCGTCGAATAATCAAGCTCCCCACCAGCAAACGCCTCACGAAGCAGCTCGTACGGGCGCAGCTTGCGGGCAACATCAGCGTATTCGTAGGCGCGGGACTTCTTCATCCTGCAATAACGGATGAGCCACGCCGCGGTGCTGCGGCACCCGGTTTCGCCGGCGTAGTCCGCCTCATCAAACTGCCCTATCGCATCCAGCACCGCAGCGTGGCTCTGGCTCAGCGCGTGGCTCGCTTTCACTATCTCCGCCGAGAGCGCTTTGAGGCTCTTCGGCCGCTCCAAGGTGGTGGTCATTGTCCCGTCTCCAAATCATCGATCTCATGTTTGTGCGAACAGTAACACCCCCACCGAACACGGAGTCCAAGGTATTCGAACATAGCAGGTAAAAGCACATACTCTGACCAAACATTCTCTCCTTAAAACCCGCCACATTTGCGCACACACATGCATTCGTTTTTCCGCCTGTGCGGAAAAACGGCCCTCCAAAATTTCCGCCTGTGCGGAAAATCGGCCTATCGCACCGCGCCGTTGCGCCCACCTCTGCGTGGTAGATTCTCTCCGTACAATTCGCCGCCACAAAGGAGCCGCCGTGCGCGCCGTTCACGCCGCCATTGCCGCGACCGCGCTCGCATCCCTGCTCGCCTCGTGCGCAAGCGACCCCGTTCCCGGCGGCAGCGAGGCGGTGGTCGTCCTCGGCGCGGCGTCGACAAGAGTCCTCAACGACGAGATGCGCACGCTTATCGACGCCCCACTCACCTTCAACAACGCAGGCTCCTCCACCCTCGTGCAGCAGCTGCGCGACGGCGCACCCGGAGACGTGCTCATCACCGCCGACCAGAAAAACATGGACGACGCGGTGCGCGCGGGCGTGGCGCGCGACCCCGAGGTCGTGGCGACGAATTCGATGGTGCTCGTAGTTCCGAAGGGAAACCCGGCGGGCGTGCGCAGCGTCGATGACTTGGAGCGCGGCGACGTGAACTTCGTCATGTGCGACGCCCAAGTCCCCTGTGGCACCGTGTCGCAGCAGCTTCTCAGCGCCAACTCGCTCAACGTTCACCCCGTCTCGCTGGAGCACAACGTGGCAGACACGCTGGGCAAAGTGGTCTCGGGCGAAGCCGACGCCGCGTTCGTGTACCGCACCGACGCGGCCGCGGCGGGCAGCGACGTGGACACCGTCGACATCCCGCACGCCGCCGAGTTCCCGAATTCCCTGGTCGCGGGCGTCGTCACGAGCTCCGAGCACCCGGGCGAGGCCGGCGAACTGGTGCACCGACTCCACAGCCCGCAGGCGCGCGAGATGTGGGAGCAGTCCGGCTTCACACCGGCGGCATGATGCGCGCTCGGCCGAACCCTCCCCCGCCAGCTGTTTCGGCGCTGGCGGCGGTCACGCTCGCGCTCATCGTCCTGCCCGTGTTTGCGCTCGGAGCGCACGTGCCGTGGGCCGACCTCGACGCCGTGCTCCGGACACCGGAAACGCACGAGCTGCTGCGGGTAACGGTTGCGTCGGCCACGCTTGCCACGGTCATCGCGGTCGCGCTCGGCACGCCGCTGGCGCTGTGGCTCCAACGGGTCCGCCGCGGGTCGTGGCTGGCGCGGCTCCTCGTCCTCCTGCCGCTGGCAATGCCGCCGGTGGTCGCGGGCCTTGCACTCTCGGCACTCATCGGTAGGCGGGGCCTCGCCGCCCCGCTCCTCGACGCGCTGCACTGGCAGTTCGCCTTCGCCTTCCCCGGCGTTGTCGCCGCTCACGTGTACGTTGCCCTGCCGTTCGTGGTTATCACGCTCGATTCCGCACTGCGACAGCTGGGTCAGGGGGTGGCCGCGTCCGCGGCGGCGGTCGGGATCCCGCCGGGACGGATCGTTCGCCGGATTATCCTGCCCGCCATCGCCCCGGCTCTCGTCACCGCCGCTGGGCTCGCGTTCGCCCGCTCGCTGGGGGAGTTCGGCACCACCCTCACCTTTGCCGGCTCCATGCCTGGCACCACACGAACCATGCCGCTGGGGATCTACCTGGCACGCGAGGTCGACCAGTCACTCGCATACGGGCTTTCCGCCATCCTGGTGGGGTTCGCGGTCCTCGCGCTTGTGACAACCGCCCTGCCAGCCGCGCTCGCGCAGTGGCGCGGCCGACGCCGGCCCCCGGAACAACCGCGGGAGACCGGCGCGATCGACGCCGCGACTCTCAGCCAGCTGACCCGCCCCGACGCGCGCGGCAGGGAAGTCCTTGCCGGGGCCACCCGCTTCCCCGCCAACGCCACAACGGCGCTCATCGGGCCGAATGGCGCGGGGAAGACGACGCTGGCCAGGGACGCTGCAAAGCAACGGGGCGTCGTGCTGCTCACACAAGACCCCGCACTGCCGCCGACCGCGACGCCGCGCACCGCGCTCGCTATGGTCACCCGCAGCGCCGAGCAGCTGCTGCGCGCGGCCGGGCTCGCATCGCTGGCAGACGTCCCCGTCCCCGCGCTGTCCGGCGGGCAGGCCGCCCAGGTCGCGCTGGTCCGCGCGCTCGCCGCCCGCCCCCGCGTGCTCATCCTCGATGAGCCGCTCGCCGCCATCGACACCGCCACCACCGCCCAGTGGCGCCGCCTGCTGCAGGCCACGGCCCGCGAACGCACCACGCTCGTGGTCACGCACGACGCCATCGACGTCGCAACGCTTGCGGACCACGTCGCCGTCATGCGCAGCGGCCGCGTAGTCAGCCTGCGCCCCGCCGCCGACGAGCTCGCCGCCCCCGCCACCGCATTTTCCGCCCGCCTACTGGGCATGAACCTGCTCGCGGACCTCAGCCTGCTCGAGGGGCCACCGCTTACCGACGCCACCGTGCCCCGCCCCCTCCGCGCCTCCTTCCCCCCGGACGCGCTCTCTTTGATTCGCGCCCCACAGCCTGCGGGCTCCCACCTGCTCCGCGGGCGGGTCAGCGCGATCGACCTCCTGCCGGGAGGCAGCGCCGCCGTTGAGCTGGCCGTGGGCGGGGACGCCGAGCACACCGAGTACACCGAGCACTACGTTTCGCTGCTCGTGGACCGCGACGCGGTGCTGCGCCAGGATCTCGCGCTCGGAACGCAGGTGACCTGCACGTTAGATGCCCGGAAGGTCAGGCTCATCCCGGCGGAACACGGGTGAAGTTTTTCCGCACGTGCGGAAAAACTTCACTACCCACCCGCGAACGGTGGAAGCACGTCGACGCGCGACGCGCCGGCCAGCAGCGTGGAAGGATCCGACCGGGTGCCGTCGACGAGGAACGTGCAGCGCGCCACGATGTCCGCGAGCGTCTGGCCGGAATCGGTGGTGCCGGTGTGGCGCGACGTGGCGTCGATAAGCAACTGCTCGAGCGTTGAGAACTCGCCGACGTCCTCGCACGGCGTGCCGGTGGCCGCGCGGGCGGCGGCGAAGTAGTGGATCTGCATGCTCACACGATACCTGCGGGCTGCGCCGTACGATGGCCCCATGAGCCGAACCCCCGAAGCACACGCCGCCGCGATCGCGGAGGCGCTCGGTGAACGCCGCACCGAGCTGACCACGCCGCTTGACGCTGCCGCGCGCGGGGCGTTGCTTGCCGGCGCCGTGGTGGCGCCGCGCGAGCAACCGCCTTTTACAAACTCGCAGATGGATGGGTACGCGGTGAATGAGGTGGGCGCTCGCGAGGCGGTAGTCGGCCCCACCGTTGCTGCGGGCGCGGACCCGGACGCCGCGTACCCGGTAGGGCTCGGCGCGCTGGCGGCGCCGGTGATGACGGGGGCGAAGCTGCCGCGCGGGACGCGGGCGGTCGTGCCTGTGGAGGCGTGCGCCCCGGGCGAGTTCGTCGGCGAGGGCAAACGCGTGCGCCTGCCGGCCACGGAGGAAGGCGCCTTCGTGCGGCGGGCGGGCTCCGACATCGCGGCGGGCGAGGAGCTCGCTCCGGCGGGCGCGCCGGTTACCCCGGCGCTCGTCGGCGCGCTGGCAAGCCAGGGCATCGGCGAGGTCGAGGTCGTGCGGGCGGCGCGGATTGTCATCGTCACCGGGGGCGCCGAAGTCACCGCAAGTCCTGTCGGCCCCGCGACGATCCCCGACGCAAACGGGCCGATGCTGCGGGCGTTGGCGGCGCGGTACGGCATCGGGGTCGCAGCGCACGTGCGCACCAGCGATGATCCGGACGAGCTGGAGGCGCAGGTGCGGGAGGCAATCGCGGAGCACGCGCCGGACGCGGTGGTCACCTCCGGCGGGATCAGCCACGGCAAATTCGAGGTGGTCCGCCAGGTCTTCCGCCAGGGCTGGTACGGGCACGTGGCACAGCAACCGGGAGGTCCGCAAGGACTCAGTCGCTTCGCCGAGACGCCCGTGATCAGCCTGCCCGGCAACCCGATCTCCACGCTGGTCAGCTTCCGCACCTACGTCGCGCCGCTGCTCGGGCGCGCGCCCGAGCCGATTCTGGCGCCGCTTGCTTGCGACGTCGCGGGGTTGGAGAGCAAGGAGCAGTTCTTGCGTGGCGCGGTCGAGCACGGGGCGCTTCGGCCGATCGGCGGCCCCGCATCGCACCTCCTCGCGCAGGGGGCGCAGGCGACGCACCTCATCCGGATTCCCGCGGGTGCCACCCTGCGGGCCGGCGAGCTCGCCGCCGCGTACCCGCTGTAGTGCCCGGCGGTACGATGGGGACGCTATGAGAAACGCAGAGGTCATCGTCGCATCCACGCGGGCGTCGCAAGGCATCTACCAGGATAAATCCGGGCCGATCGCGGTGGAATTCCTGCGCAGAATAGGCCTGCGCACCCCGGACGCCACCGTGGTCGCGGACGCCGACATCGACGCCGCTGTGCGCGACGCCATCGCCCGCCGGCCCAGCGTCGTCCTCACCTCCGGCGGTACCGGCGTCAGCCCCGACGACCGCACGATCGAGGCCGTCGCCGCGCTTGTGGACCGCGAGCTCCCGGGGATCGCGCACGCCTTCTACCAGCAAGGTCTCGCCTCCACCCCGACCGCGATCCTCTCGCGCACCGTCGCCGGTATCACCCAGCGCGGCACCTTCATCATGGCCCTGCCCGGGTCGCGCGGCGGCGTGCAGGACGGGTGCGCGGTGCTCGCCCCGATCCTGCCCCACCTCCTCGACCAGCTGGAAGGCAACCATGCACACTAGCCGCCCCGACCCCGACTACGTCGCCGCGCAGACCGGCCAGGTCATCGGCGCCGTCATCACGGACCAACCGCTCGAACTGCTCGCGCAGCAGGCCACCACCGACACACTCACCGACGCGATGGGCGCGCTCGTCCGCTTCGACGGGATTGTCCGCGACCACGACGGCGGCCAGCGCGTGCGCACCCTCGCCTACGAGGCCCACCCCAGCGCCATTGATGAGCTGCGGCGCGTCGCCGCGGAGGTCGCGGCCGCCCACCCGATCCGCCTCTTTACCGCACACCGCACGGGCGAGGTGCCCATCGGCCAGCTCGCCTTCCTCGTCCTCGCCGCAAGTGCGCACCGCGGCGCTGCCTTCGACGCGTGCGAGGCAACCGCCGACCGCGTCAAGTCCGAGGTGCCGATCTGGAAACGGCAGGTCATGGCCAGCGGCGAAACTCAGTGGGTGGGCATCGATGGATAGCCGCTACCTGCGCCAAACCGCGCTCATCGGCGAGGCCTCCCAGCAGAAACTCCGCGGCGCGCGCATCGCCGTCGTCGGCGCGGGCGGCCTCGGCTCCCCCGCCCTCCTCTACCTCGCCGGCGCGGGCGTCGGGAGCATCGTGCTTATCGACGACGACGCGGTCGCCCTCTCCAACCTGCACCGCCAAGTCATCCACACCACCGACAGCGTCGGCGACGCCAAAGTGCTCTCCGCCATGGACGCGCTCGAGGCCCTCAACCCCGACACGGAGGTCGACCCAGTCCGCACGCGCCTGACGTGGGACAACGCCGTGGCGCGGCTCGCCGGCGCGGACATGGTCCTCGACGGCTCCGACAACTTTGACACCCGCCACGTCATCTCCCACGCGGCGGCACGTCTGGGCATCCCGCACATCTGGGGCTCCATCCTCGGTGTCGAGGCGCAGCTCTCCGTCTTCTGGGCCGGCCACGGCCCCGTCTACGAGGACCTCTTCCCCGCCCCGCCACCTCCCGGCTCGGTCCCGTCGTGCTCGCAGGCGGGCGTGCTCGGACCGCTCGTCGGCGTCGTCGGCTCAGCGATGGCGATGGAGGCGCTCAAGCTCGCCACCGGTATGGGCACGCCGCTCGTGGGCACGCTCGGCTACTTCGACGGCCTCGCCGGCACCTGGGAATACGTCCCGCTCAACGCGGACCCAGCCGTGACCGAGCGCGTCCGCGAGCTTGACCCACCGCACGGGCCCGCGGAAGTAGGCAGCATACCGCCGGGGGCAGTGCTTATCGACGTCCGCGAGCCCGCCGAATACGCCACCCACCACATCCGGGGCGCGATCAACGTGCCGCTGGGCAAGGTCCTCGACGGCTACACCCCGCCGGAGTTAGAAGGCGGCGGGGTGCTCATCTGTGCCTCGGGCGCCCGCTCCGCGCGGGCGGTCGCCGCGCTCGAGGCTCGCGGCGTGCGCGGGGTGGCGAGCCTACGCGGCGGGATGGACGGCCTGCGGCGCTAGGTGCTCGCCCCTAGTCGCTCGTCAGCTCGGCCTTCACTGGGCCGGCGACCTCGAGATCCAGCACGCGCAGGCCGGCGGCGCGGGCCTCGTCCAGGATCGCCTCGTCGACGGGCTCAGTGCACAGCACCATCGCGGTCGGGCCGGCGCCGGAGAGGTACGCGGCATAGCCGCGGTTGCGCAGGCGGTTGACCCACTCCGCCGTCACCGGGAGTACGTCGGACCGGTAGGGCTGGTGCAGGCGGTCGCGGGTGCCCTCCCAGAGCAGCTCCGGGTGGTTCTGGATGGCCACCGTCATCACCGCGGTGCGCGACACGTTGAAGCGCGCGTCGGTGTGCGTGACGTGGCTGGGCAGCACCTTGCGCACCGCGTTGGTGGAGGCGTGGAAGTCCGGCACCAGCGCGTACGCCCGGATCCGCGGGTCGACGTCTACGCCCACCGCCCGGTACTCGGGCAGGGAACGCCCGTCCACCGGGATTTCCGTCCAGGACACGACTGCCGCGCCGAGTACGGACGCGCCGGCGTTGTCGGGGTGCCCCTCGAATTCGCTGGACAGCTGGACGATCTCGTCGGTGCTCAGCGGACCGCCCGCGAGCGTGTTCGCGGCGACAACGCCCGCCACCGCGGCGGCCGCGGAGGACCCGAGGCCGCGCGACTGCGGGATGTTGTTGTTGCAGGTCACTTTCAGTCCCGGCGCCTCGACGTCAGCCGCCTTGAGCCCGGAGCGGATCGCCTTGACCACCAGGTGGGAGTTGTCGCGCGGCAGCTCGTCGGCGCCCTCGCCAAAGATCTGTACGTCCAGCCCGGACGCGGTGACCTCGACCTCCACCGTGTCGTAGATGCTCACTGCGATGCCCAGGGTGTCAAACCCCGGGCCCAGGTTTGCGGAGGAACCTGGGACGGTCACGGTGGCCTTGAGGCCTACTTGCAGGTCGGTGGGCATTGCGTTCCTTTCCTGCCTTAGGAGTCGAGACGGATGACGGAGTTAACCGCCTGGACGGCGTCGTGCTCAGAGAGCCGCTGCACAATCGCGCGCAGGTCCTTCTCCAGCGCCTTGTGGGTGACCACAATCAGGTGGGCTTCGTTCCCGGACTCTTCCTGGCGCACCGCGGAGAGCGAAACGCCGTCGTCGGCAAAGTGCCGAGCGAGGTCGGCCAGCACGCCGACGCGGTCGGAGACCGTCATGTTGATGTGGTAGCGCGTGGGGACCTCGTCGAAGGCCACGACGTCGTAGTCGGCGTAGGGGTTCTCCGCGGGGGCGCGGCCGCCGTGCACCTTGTTGCGGGCGGCGCCGACCAGGTCGCCGAGCACCGCCGACGCGGTAGGAGCACCGCCGGCGCCGTTGCCGTAGAACATGAGGCGGCCGGCCGCCTCCGCCTCCACGAAGATGGCGTTGTAGGACTTATCCACCGTGGCCAGCGGGTGCTCGTTGGGCACCAGGGTCGGGTGGACGCGGGCGTTGACGGCGGTGGTGTTGCCTGCATCGTCGTACAGCCGCTCGCAGATGGCCAGCAGCTTGATCGTCTGGTTCGACTTCTTCGCCGCCGCGATGTCATCCGCAGTGATCTTGGAGATCCCCTCGCAGTACACATCATCAAAGGTCACGCGGGTGTGGAAGCCCATGGACGCAAGGATCGCGGCTTTCGACGCCGCGTCGTGGCCCTCCACATCCGCGGTCGGGTCGGCCTCGGCGTAGCCCAGGCGGGTCGCCTCCGCCAGCGCGTCCTCGTAGCTCGCGCCAGTCGACGCCATCGCGTCCAGGATGAAGTTGGTGGTGCCGTTGACGATGCCGGAGATCCGCTCCACCTTGTCGCCAGCCAGCGAGCGGCGCAGCATGCCAACCACGGGGATGGCCGCGGCGACGGCCGCCTCGTAGTAGAGGTCCACGCCGGCCTCGTTAGCGGCGTCCGCCAGCTCGGAGCCGTGCGCCGCCACCAGCGCCTTGTTAGCGGTCACGACGGACTTCCCCGCGTGCAGCGCCTTGAGCACCAGCTCGCGCGGGTAATCGATGCCGCCGATCAGCTCCACGACGACGTCGACGTCGTCGCGCGTGACCAGCTCGGAGGCATCGTCGGTGAGGTACACGTCCTGGACTTCCGGCGCGTCCTTGTGCTTGTCCAGGTTGGACACGGCGACGCCACGGACCTCGAGCGGACCGCCGACGCGCTGCTCCAGGCTGTCAGAAAACTCCTTGAGCAGGTGCAGCACCTCGGTGCCCACGGTGCCCTTGCCCAGCACGGCCACGCCCACGGCGTGCCCAATCCCCTTGCCCGGGTAGTTGCCGTTGTGGCCTTCGGCGCTTGCGACGGTCATGCGTGTTCCCTCTCCTCAAGTAACGGGTCTGCGTACCCGGCACAGTGTACCGCTTGGTCTACTTTTTCGGGGCCGGGTACCGGGGTTAATATTCGCGGGCCAAAATGTCCTCGACCGTTTCGCGCCTGACCATGGGTTTTACCTGCCCCGCGCGCACGGCAACCACGGCCGGGCGCCCGAAGGAGTTGTAGTTCGAGCTCATGGAGTAGCAATACGCGCCCGTCGCCGCGATGGCGATGAGGTCGTCGGACGCAATGTCGTCGGGCCACGCGGCGTTTTCCACCAGGATGTCGCCAGACTCGCAATGCGAGCCGACCAGGCGCGTCGGCACCGGGGTGCCTTCGGTGAAGCGGTTGGCCACGCGGGCGTCGTAAAGCGATGCGTAGAGCGCTGGCCTGATGTTATCGCTCATGCCGCCGTCGACCGCGATGTAGCGGCGCGTTGCGGTGTACGAGGTGTGGACGTCCTTGACGATGCCGGCGCGGTACACCGTTACCGTGGACGGGCCCGCGATGGCGCGGCCGGGCTCGACCACCACCGTGGGGGCCTCGATGCCCAGGTCGTCGGCAACGTGCTGGACCTCGCGCAGGAGGTCCTTCGCCACCGCCACGACGTCCAGCGGCTCTTCGCCGTTCATGTACGCAATGCCGTAGCCGCCGCCCAGGTCGAGGAACTTGAGCGCGACGCCCTGTTCCTTCCAGATCTGGGCGTAGAGGCCAAGGACGCGCTGGGCGGCGAGCTTGAAGCCCTCCGCGTCGAAGACCTGGGAGCCTACGTGGCAGTGCAGGCCGGTGAGCTCCAGGTGCGGCGAGCGGATCGCGGCGACCGCGGCCTCATACGCCGAGCCGGAGGCGAGCGACAGGCCGAACTTCTGGTCCTCGTGGCTGGTGGCGATAAACTCGTGCGTGTGCGCGTCCACGCCCGGCTTGGCGCGGACGAAGACGTCCTGCACCTTGCCACACTCTTCCGCCAGCGCCGCGAGTTCGGTGAGCTCCTGTCGGGAGTCGATCACCACGTGGCCCACGCCGGCGTCCAGGCACAGGCGCAGGAAGCTGGCGGACTTGTTGTTGCCGTGGACCGTGATCCGCTCCGGCGGGAAATCGGCGGCCAGCGCGATGCGCAGCTCGTTCTCGCTCGCTACGTCAAGGGCCAGGCCTTCTTCGTCGACCCAGCGGGCGATGTGGCGGGTCAAAAACGCCTTCGACGCGTAGTGCACGTTGCGGGCGGAGCCGAACGCCTCTGCCATGTCGCGGCACCGCGAACGGAAATCGTCCTCGTCCACCACCATGACGGGCGTGCCGTACTCCGCGGCGATCTCGGGCAGTGGCACACCCGCGATGGTGATCACGCCATCCTCCTGGCGCGCCGCGTTGCGGGGCCAGACGTGCGCGGGGAGCTCGTTAAACTGCTGCGCAGACGGGGTTTCTACAGCGTTATCCATGGTGCGCCAGTCCCCCTACATCCGCTCCGGGGCGGACACGCCGACCATGCGCAGCGCGTTTGCCAGCACCTGGCGGGTGGCCAGAGACAGCGCGAAGCGCGCGCCGTGGATCGGGGCGGTGTCCTCGCCGGACTTCGGCAGGACCTGGCAGGAGTCGTAGAACTTGTGGAAGGAGCTCGCCAACTCCTCGGCGTAGCGGGCAATGCGGTGCGGCTCGCGCAGCTCGGCGGCGGCCTTAACCACTGCCGGGAACTCGCCGAGCGTGCGGATCAGGTCGCCCTCCTTCTCGTGCGTGAGCAGCGCGAAGTCCGCGCCCTCGGCGCTCACGCCGGCGTCCTGCGCGTTGCGTGCCAGCGAGCACAGGCGCGCGTGGCCGTACTGCACGTAGTAGACCGGGTTGTCGCTGGACTGCTTCGTCCACAGGTCCAGGTCGATGTCCAAGCTGGAGTCGACGGAAGAGCGGACCAACGAGTAGCGCGCGCCGTCCACACCGATGGCGTCCACAAGGTCATCCAGCGTGATGATCGTGCCCGCGCGCTTGGACATCTTCACCGGTTTGCCGTCGCGCACCAGGTTCACCATCTGGCCGATGAGCACCTCGACGGCCTCCGGGTTGTAGCCCAGCGCCTGCGCTGCGGCCCGCAGTCGCGCGATGTAGCCGTGGTGGTCCGCGCCGAGCATGTAGATGGCCAGGTCGTGGCCGCGATCAAACTTGTCCGCCACGTAGGCAATATCGCCCGCAATGTAGGCGGCGTTGCCGTCGGACTTCAGCACCACGCGGTCTTTGTCGTCGCCGAAGTCGCTCGAGCGCAGCCACCAGGCCCCCTCGGCCTCGTAGAGGTTGCCGTTGTCCTTCAGCGTCTGGATCGCCTTGTCCACCGCGCCCGACTCGAACAGTGAATTCTCGTGGAAGAACACGTCGAAGTCCACTCCGAACTCGTGCAGCGACTCCTTGATCTGTGCAAACATCATCTCCACGCCAGCCGCGCGGAAGTTTTCCTGCACCTGCGCGTCATCGCCGTCGAGCGCATCGGCATGCTTATCGACGACAGCGCCCGCAATCTCCTTGATGTAGTCCCCGCCGTAACCGTCCTCGGGGGTCGGCTCCCCCTTCGCCGCGGCCACGAGTGAGCGGGCAAAACGGTCGATCTGCCCGCCGTGGTCGTTGAAGTAGTACTCGCGGGTCACCTCAGCGCCGGAGGCCTCCAGTACGCGCCCCAGCGAGTCGCCGACGGCAGCCCAGCGGGTGCCGCCCAGGTGGATCGGGCCGGTCGGGTTTGCGGAGACGAACTCGAGGTTGATCTTCTCGCCTGCGTACAGGGTCGAGCCGCCGAAGCCCTCTCCCGCGTCCAGGATCTGGCCAACCAGCTGCCCCTGCGCGGCGGATGCCAGGCGCAGGTTGAGGAAACCGGGGCCCGCGACCTCGGCGGTGTCCACTGCATCGTCCGACGACAGCGCCTCGGCCAGCCAGGTGGCGAGCTCGCGCGGGTTGGTCCCCGCCTTCTTGGCCACCTGCAGCGCGATGTTGGTGGCGTAGTCGCCGTGCTCCGGGTTGCGCGGGCGCTCCACGGTGACGTTGTCCGGCACCACGGATGCGTCGAGGTCGTGCTGCTTGAGCACGGAAACGGTCGTCGTCCTGATGAGCTGAGAAAGGTCTGCTGGCGTCATGGGGTGCAAGTCTAATTCACCCCTACCGCATTCTCTCCATGGCCCGCGTGCGCACCACGTTTCCCGGTTCGCATGGTGGTACCTCCTCCCCCGTCTGGCCGCCTTTTATACCCCCGTCTCCGGCGTCGCCCCAGCTCAAAATAGTTTCGCGTTAAATGTACTTTTCTCAAAATTCTCCTGCGAATACGTTTACTCGCGTGTCATAATTCCGTGAGAATGTCGGCGCACACACAGGGGACCGCCCCGCGTGGCATTTCATACATTTCCTTCCAACCAAGGAGCGCAAACATGGACCAGTTCCAGGTCTTCACCGACGCAGTCGGGGGCAGCGTCGGCCTTTCCGCATTGGTGTCGGCGATCCCGCTGCTCACCTTCTTCATCATGCTGCTGGGTGTGAAAGCCAGCGCGCACCTCTCCGGCCTCGTCGCCCTCGTCGCCGCCCTGCTGGTCGCCATCTTTGGCTTCAACATGCCCGCGGGAATGGCCATCTCCTCCGCCTTCCGCGGCGGCCTGTTCGGCCTGCTCCCCATCGTCTTTGTCATCATGGCGGCGATCTGGTTCTACCAAATCACGGTCGCCTCGGGCCGCTTCGAAGATTTGCGCCTCGTGTTTGACAAGATGGGCCACGGTGACGTGCGCATCCAGGCCATGCTCATCGCGTTCTGCTTCGGCGGACTGCTCGAGGCCCTCGCAGGCTTCGGCGCCCCCGTCGCCATTACCGCGACCATGATTCTCGCCCTGGGCATCAAGCCGCTGCGCGCGGCAACGATCGTGCTGATTGCCAACACCGCACCGGTTGCGTTCGGCGCCGTCGCCATCCCGATTACCACCGCCGGCGAGGTCGGTGGCCGCACCCTCGAGCAGACCGAGAACATCGCCGCCATCGTTGGCCACCAGACCCCGTTCCTGGCGTTCTTCGTCCCCTTCATCATCGCAGGCATTATCGACGGCATGCGCGGCGTCCGCGAGACCGCACCCGCAGCCCTGGTCATCGGCCTCTCCTTCGGTATCGCGCAGTGGTTCACCTCGAACTTCTTCGCCTACCAGCTCACTGACGTCGTCGCCTGCATCGTCGCGCTCGGCGCAGCCTTCCTGCTGCTCCGCTTCTGGCAGCCGAAGGGCATCGCCGAGATGCGCGAACGCCTTGAGCTCCCGCGCTCGGAGAACCCCGACGAGGTCGAGCTGCCCGGCAATCGCATCTGGATGGCACTCATGCCCTACGCCGTCGTCGTGGTCATCTTCGGCCTGGCCAACCTGGGCTCCACCATCCCCGAGCGGCTGAGCTCCTTCAAGGTCACCTTCCCCTGGCCGGGCCTGCCGCAGGGCTCGCTTCTCGACGCCAACGGCGCCGACGTCAAGGCCGACTACTCCTTTGCCTACCTCAACAACCCGGGCACGCTGCTGGTCATCTCCGGCCTCATCGTCGCCCTGGCCTACATCATGTTCAACGAGAACGGCCGCTACTCGCTGACCTGGGGCCAGGTGGGCAAGGAGCTGACGGACACCATGTACCGCATGCGCTGGTCCGCCGCCACCATCGTGCTCGTTCTTGCACTCGCCTACGTGATGAACTACTCCGGCCAGACGGTGACCATCGGCGAGTTCTTTGCCAACCTGGGTGGGTTCTTCGCCTTTGCTGCCCCCATATTGGGTTGGGTGGGTGTCGCCGTCACCGGTTCCGACACTTCCGCCAACGCACTCTTTGCCAAACTGCAAGTCACAGCGGCTGATCAGCTGAATCTCAACCCGGATCTCATGCTCGCCGCCAACACCACCGGTGGTGTTGTGGGTAAAATGGTGTCGCCGCAGTCGCTCGCAATCGCTGCAACAGCGGTAGATATGGAGGGCAAGGAATCGGAGATCTTCAAGAAGGTTGTCGGCTACTCGTTTATCTTCTTGCTCGCGGTCTGCGTGATGGTCTTCCTGCAGACCAATATTCTCAGCTTCCTGGCACCTGCCGTATAATGCACCCGCCCGGCTGTCGGATGAACCGGCAGTAGCAATTTTTCTAAGGAGTCCACTTTGCGAGTAGCACTGTTTTCTACTTGTATCGGCGACGCTCTGTTCCCGGACGCACACAAGGCAACCGCCCTTGTGCTGTCCCGTCTGGGCTACGAGGTCGTCTTCCCAGAAGGTCAAACGTGTTGCGGCCAGATGCACGTCAACACCGGATACCAGAAGGAAGCCGTCCCGATCGTCGAGTCTTACGTCGACGCATTCGCCGACCCGTCCATTGACTACGTCGTCGCACCTTCCGGCTCCTGCGCTGGCGCTGTCCGCGAGCAGCACGTCTTCCTGGCCGACCGCTACGGCAGCTCTGCGCTGATTGACGGCGCGAAGAAGGCCTCCAAGAAGACCTACGAGCTCTCCGAGTTCCTCATCGACGTCGCAGGGACCGAGGACGTCGGAGCGTTCTTCCCCCACCGCGTCACCTACCACGAGTCCTGCCACTCCCGCCGCTTCCTGGAAGTTGGCGATCGTCCTTACAAGCTGCTGCGCGCAGTCGAGGGCCTCGAGCTGGTGGAGCTGCCCAACCGCGAGGAGTGCTGCGGCTTTGGCGGCACCTTCGCGGTGAAGATGTCTGAGGTGTCCGCCGCGATGGTCTCTGACAAGACCCGCCACATCAAGGAGACCCAGGCCGAGTTCGTCACCGCCGGTGACTCCTCCTGCCTCATGAACATCGCCGGCTCCATGAGCCGCCAGCACTCGGGCGTCCGCGCCCTGCACATGGCCGAGATCCTCGCCTCCACGAAGGAGCACCCGTGGACTCCCAAGTCGGCCGCTTACTCGAAGGAGACCATGCTGTGAAAGTTGCACTTGGCAAACCCCAGATGCCGCCCCACGCGGCTGGCCCCAACCACCTGCGTGGCACCGAGAAGTTCCAGAAGGCTGCGCACCACGAGCTGGACAACGTCACCAAGCGCCGCAACCTGAACTACGCCACCACCGCGATTCGCGTGAAGCGCCAGGAGGTTGTCGACGAGCTGGATGACTGGCAGGAGCTGCGCACCGCAGGTTCCACCATCAAGCAGGACGTCGGCGCGCGCCTGCCGGAGCTGCTCGAGGAGTTCGAGCGCAACGTGACCGCCCGCGGCGGCCACATCCACTGGGCGCGCGACGCCGCCGAGGCCAACGACATCATCGAGGGTCTCATCCGCGAAACCGGCGAGACCGACGTGGTCAAGATCAAGTCCATGGCCACCCAGGAGATCGCCCTCAACGAGGAGCTGGAAAAGCGCGGCATCACCGCGCAGGAGACCGACCTTGCGGAGCTGATCGTGCAGCTCGGCGAGGACTTCCCCTCCCACATCCTGGTGCCGGCGATTCACCGTAACCGCGCTGAGATCCGAAACATCTTCGTCGATAAGATGCCCAACACGGACGAGTCCCTCACTTCGGACCCGGCCGAACTGGCAGAGGCTGCCCGCCAGTACCTGCGCGAGCAGTTCATGAAGGCGAAGGTCGCCATCTCCGGCGTGAACTTTGGCGTTGCCGAGACCGGCACCGTCTCCATCGTGGAGTCCGAGGGCAACGGCCGCATGTGCCTGACCATGCCGGAGACCCTGATCTCCGTCATGGGCATTGAGAAGCTCGTGCCAAAGTTCCAGGACCTGGAGGTCTTCCTGCAGCTCCTGCCGCGCTCCTCCACCGGTGAGCGCATGAACCCGTACACCTCGCTCTGGTCCGGCGTGACCGAGGGCGACGGCCCGCAGAACTTCCACATCGTGCTGCTGGACAATGGCCGCACCGCGGCGTTGTCCAACGAGATCGGCCGCGAGGCCCTCAAGTGCATCCGCTGCTCGGCCTGCCTGAACGTCTGCCCGGTCTACGAGCGCGCTGGCGGCCACTCCTACGGCTCCACCTACCCGGGGCCGATCGGTGCCATCCTCACCCCGCAGCTGACCGGCATGGAGGACCTGGATGATCCGAACTCTTCCCTGCCGTACGCGTCGTCCCTGTGTGGCCGCTGCAACGAGGTCTGCCCGGTGAAGATCCCGATCACGGACATCCTGCTGGAGATGCGCCACCAGAAGGTGGAGCAGCACCGTCCGTTCATGGAGTCCAAGGCCTTCGGCCTCATCGGCACCATGTGGGGCAACCCGAAGCTGTGGGACAAGGCAGTGCGCATGGTCGCGCTCGGCCGCATCCTCGGCGGCTTCAAGGGCGAGATCTCGTCCATGCCGGCGCCGCTGTCCGGATGGACGGAGTACCGCGACGTGGCCGTGCCGCCGAAGAAGTCCTTCCGCCAGTGGTGGGAGACGGACGAGGCGCGCGACCTGCTCGCCGCCGAGCGCAAGCGCGGCGTCCCGGGGCGCGACTCCGAGTCGCAGGCCACCAACTTTGTCGACCCGAACACCGGAGAGGATAAGTAAGCATGGCACCGAACGTTTCCTCCCGTAACGAGGACGCAAAGAAGGAGATTCTCAAGCGCGTCCGCGATGCGCAGCAGCTCTCCGAGGCCCCGTCCCACGTCGAGGCAGTGCGCGAGTACCGCACCACCTCCGATCACACCCCGGAGCAGCTCCGTGAGATCCTCATCGACCGCCTGCTGGACTACAAGGCCAGCGTCGTTGAGACGTCTGAGGCGGACCTCGCGTCCAACATTGCCAAGATCCTCGCCGAGCGCGGCGCGAAGGACATCGTCTACGCCCCGGGCCTGGACGCCTCCCTGTTCGCTGAGTTCGACGGCGAAGCCCGCGCGGACGACCCCGCGTCCGACCCGCGCCAGCTTGGCGACATCGGCGCCGCAGTGACCGACTCCCAGGTCACCTCCGCGCAGACGGGTTCCATCGTGCTCGAGTCCGGCGACCTCTGCGGCCGCCGCGCGCTCTCGCTCGTGCCCGACCGCCACGTGGTCATCGTCCGCCCGGACTCGCTGGTCTACGGCGTCCCGGAGATGATGAGCCGCATTAACCCGGAGAAGCCGGCCACCATGATTTCCGGTGGCTCCGCAACCTCCGACATCGAGTTGGTCCGCGTCGAGGGCGTGCACGGCCCCCGCGACCTGATCGTGATGGTCGTTCACTAGAACGCCAGGACCGCTGAGGCTTCGCCCTCCAGCGGTCTCCACACACACAGAACGGCCGGTACCTTTCGGTACCGGCCGTTCTGCTGTCATTGTTTCCCGTGTCACGCCTCCTCAAAGGCGCACAATCATCATGCGACACCACCCCCGCAAATCCGTGAAAACTCCCTGGCCCATTCCATAGACGTGCTTAGGAAATTCCGGACTCCGTCGCATTCGCTTGTCGACGCCACCGACCAGGCCGATTACTCCCCCGCCCACTCCAAGTGCTACCCTTTACCGTATTGCTTTTCCACGCACGTATGCGCTGGTGAAGCACTGTCTCCGTAGCTCAGTGGATGAGAGCATCGGTTTCCGGTACCGAAGGTCGCAGGTTCGAATCCTGTCGGGGACACGCTGTGAAGTGGGGCTTTCACGAAACTAATTCAATCTTTTCACGAAACCTCCTGCCGGCCGAAGGAAAACGGCCGCGAACACAAAAGTGACCCGCTCCGTTCGTTCGGAGGGGTCATTTTTCTTTGTCTGAACGCCGTTTTGGGCCTAATTTCGGCACTCAGCCACGACCTCTAGGCCACGGGCTTCGTCCTCGTTGTTTTGAGGACCAGCCGGTGGCCTTGGTCGGGCTATGCCGCAAGCGGTGGCGCATTGGGGAAAGCGTCGGTGCCAGTCTCGTCGCGCCCTCGGGTCTTGCGCCCGTCCGGAGGGGTCGTGGGAGGCGTGGGCTTCTTCGGGAAGCGCCAGCGCGACTCTGCCGAGAGCAGACCAATGTTGGCTGCGACGGCGGACATGACAGCCGAAATGGCCTGTGCTGCCCAGCCACGCATAAGTCGCATAGTGGGGTCGCCGTGTCCCTGGTGGCGGGAAGACTTCACACGGTCGTTGCGCGACTCAATGGTGTTTCGGCGGTGGTACTGCTTCAAAGGGAATCATTACGACGCATATCAAGAACAACTGGGCTGACAGCATCAGAATCTGGGGCAATGCAGCCACCCACGAGATCCAGTCGGTCAAAGAATCGACCGCGGATAAGGCCATAAAGTTCACCGAGCAGGTTCTCCTGCTGTCGTTTGAATACCCGGGCGCGGCCAAAGCGGAGAACGAGAGCGAAACCGACGAGGCAGGTGAAAGTTCTTCCCACAGGCCAGTCCCACGCACGTCTGGTAACCCGCCCCGCTAACCGCTGCGCAACCTGTTCCGACCGGCGACAATAAACCCATGCCAGCCGCGAAAGAACTCACCCCGCGCCAACGCACCGTCCTGCAATGGGTCGTCGACGGGTGCCCTACCGACCCTGAGGTGCCTTCGACGTACAAAACCACCGCCCGCACGCTCGAAGGCCACGAACTCGTCAAGGTCAAAGGCCACGGCAAGACCTGGCAAGCAACAGTCACCGAGCGCGGCAAGCGGGTGTTAGCAGGGAAAGAACCGCTCCGGAGACCGAAACGAAAGCGCGGTACGGCATCCGAGACGGTGGTCGCCTCGCCGACCTATGCCCGGCCAGAGTCACCACCTGCGAGCGAAGTAGCACTCGACGCGCGCGTGACCGACCTGCTCGAAGACTTGGTCGCCTCTCAGCGCGGGTGGGTCGTCAGGCGCGTAGAAAACCGCGACGTGGCGAAAACCGACTGGGACCCCGTAGAAAAGTGGGTCAAAGGACCGCGGAAAGACCTTGTTCCGAAAGGCAAGGAGTTCAAGCTCGAATGGCGCTCCGACTCATGGCACTTCGACTCTCCCGTGACGGTGACCGCTGCGTTGCTCGACACGGACGAGTGGGTGTCACCAGACCCAGGACCTGTCCTGCGGGGAGAAGTTGAAGTCCGCAAATTCCACCCGGCTATCAACCGGCTTCTGCGAACCTCTAAGTGGTACAGCGCAGAGACGAAGCAGCGCGCGAAGTTGCTTTTGCACGTCGTTGTCACCGAGGCACAAGCCCGCGGGTGGAGCGTGACGGCCCACAACACCGAGGATCACAACGGCAAGAAAGTACTGGAGAAAGTCACACTCGACACCGACCACCGCTCGTATGAGGTGTGGGTCAGCGAGCGTGAAAACAGCGTCGAGCGGCCGCCGACGAAAAAGGAAGTCAAAGCCTACGAAGACTCGCTGCGCTGGTCGTACAACAAGGGCAAAGAAATGCCGAAGTACTACGTCAAAGAAGGCACAGGCCTGGTGTCTCTCACTGTCGGTTTCACCAGACGCAACGACACCCCTGCGAAGCCGACGCGGCTAAATTCGGTGCTCGGAGACTTCTTTGCCGACGTCCACCTTAGGGAGCAGTGGTACGCAGTGGTGGAAGAGCGAGACCGAATTGAGGCTGAGCGCCGGCAGCGCCGACTCGAAAAGGCAACGGAGCTCGCCCGTGCTCACCACAGGGAGGGTGAGCGTCACAAAGTGCTTCTCCAGCGCGTGGAGGCCTGGAAAGAGCGGCAGGCAATTGAGAAGTACCTCGAAGCGCTCGAAGGCGTTCCAGAAGCCGAAGAATGGCTCAATTGGTGCAAGGAAAGGCTGTCCAAGACTTGCGCTCTAGGTGAGACCGACTTGCCTATGGCCGTCCCGTTTGACGAGCACGAGAACCGAGGACTTATTGCGGTGTTCGAGCAGCGGTTGCCGGAGGACGAAAGTCAGTGGTGACGCTGGTCTGTCGCGAGGGCTGGGTTCCGTGGCAGGAGTCGTGGCGGGGTGTGTAAGGAAGCGGCGGAAAACGTGTAAGCGGCGGAGCTAAAGGTTGGGGAGTTTACTGAATGTCCCAGAAGAAAACATGAAGTCTCGAGACATCGTTCCTACGGTGTCCCGAGATTTTCGTTTTGGGGTTTCCCGGGGGTGGGTGAGTTCGTTGTGCGTCTTGTTGTAGTAGATGGACAGTAGTGGCGCGTGCACTCAGAGACTGTGGGTTCGTTCAACTGGTGGCGCGATTTTTGCAGCGCTCCATGGCGATGTTGTTGCTGCGATCACGCAGGACTGGCTGCGGGTAGTTGTTGAGGTCTGAACCGAGAGGGGTGCGCCCGGTCAGGGCCGTTTGGAGCACTGCCGCTGCGTCAGAGCCCGAAGGCTCCGCCACTGACGAGGATCACGACGCCGAGGCCGATGAGAACGACGGGAAAGAGGATGTCCTCCCAGCGTTCGAGCACTTCCGCGATCGGCGGGCGGGTGGCGACGAACTTTGCCAGGGCCACCAGGACCGCAACGAGCGCGAGGAAGATAACGCAGTAGGCGACCACTGCGAGAGGTTCCACGCTAAGGAATACAGGGGTGTAGACACCGATGTTGTCGCCGCCATTGGCAAACGTGACGCCTGCGACTGTCCAAACGCCGACCTTCTTGCCGGCAACCTTGGCCTCGTCGTCATCGTCGTCATCGTCTCCGCGCCAGGCCTCCCATGCGGCCCAGAGGCCGAGGCCCAGGGGGATGAGACCGAAGTACGGGATTGCGGTCGAGGGCAAGAATGCTCCGGCGCCCATGGTCACCAGAACCGCGGCACCGAGGATGCCCGCGAATCCGAGGTACTGGCCGGCCATAATGCGCGCGGTTGTGCCGCGCTGGCCTGCCCCTCGCGCGAAGAAGAGAGAGAGCACGATGATGTCGTCGATGTTGGTAGCTGCGAACAGGCCTATCGCCTGCAAGACCGAGGTGAGGATCATGCGTCCTCTCCAGCTGCGTAGCACCCGGGAAGCGAGCAGGCGGGATCGATGCACGGGGCATCTACGTCTACTGCCAAGGTAGCCTCGACCAATGTAGTCAGCGCCTGCGCCAGGTGCGGATCGGCGATCTCGTATCGCGTCCGACGCCCCTCGGGCTCGGAGACGACAATCCCACAATCGCGCAAGCATGCCAGGTGGTTGGACACGTTCGAGCGTGTCAGGCCCAGATCTCGGGACAGTTCCGCCGGGTAAGCGGGATGGTCGAGCAGGGTCAAGATGATCCGGGATCGAGTGGGGTCGGCCAGTGCACGACCCAGGCGGTTCATCACGTCGAGGCGCGAAGCAATAGTCAGCATGCACTGAACTATACAGCAAGCACTGAACTGATCAAGGTCCGGGTAGTGGTGCAGCTGTGTGCGCTGCTCAAGAGACAGTGGAAGTAGCAGAGATGGCAGAGATGCCGGCAAAGTTGCGAAAACAGCGTCGCCAGCTCGAGATTCGAGTTGCGCACGAGCCTGGCGTAGTTCGCGAGATCGGTTTTCAGGCCCCAAGCAATGACCCGAACAGGACAAAACCCGATGGCCTCATCGTCTTGAACCGGGAAGGCTCAAACAAACTTATCTATATCATCCGCAGCCTCGACTCGGTTCCCGTTTGCAGCGGGGACACCTCGGGGTTCGACGACGGTTCGCGCCGCCAAGGAGAGCCTTACCGGATGGATTGCCGAGAGGGACAACGAGGGAGACAATACTGGTGACGGTGCATACTTGGTTGAACCACGCTCGTTTCTGGTGATCGGCCCATGTGCGATTTGTTCACGGTGGAGCGTGAATCTTGCCGAGAGGCAGGAAGAAGCGGAAGCGGAATTTTCTGACTTCCCGTTCTAAGGAGCGCTCCTGCTCACGTCATATAATTGACTTCTGTCGTGTAACCGGAGTCGGAACCCGGTGTAACCGGGGTGTAGCCAAGAACCCACTACAACTGGTCGGGGAGTTTACTGAAAGTTCCGAAGTCTCGAGACATCGTTCCGGTGATGTCTCGGAGCTTTTTCGTTTTATTGCCGTTATCGCCGGGGCCCTGCGTAGACGTTTGGCCCCTTCAATATCGCAGATACCGATAGTAAGACCCCGATTTCACCGTTCCTGGGCGTTGTCGGGGTCTTAGTATCGGTATCTGGCGAAACGGGGCGCATCGGCTTCATTGGCGGTAGTGATCCTGGAATCCATCACCCCTCCGGCATGTTCATCGTGCGAGGGTCAGCGGGTTAGTCCCTACCCCAGCGCACCTCTGAGCACCCGCTCCATGACCCAACCGAAGTTGCATACAGACATGCCTGCGTGCGGACCAGCACGAAGGAGGTAGCGCGACACGAGCACGCCGAGCAACACCGTTGAGAGGTCGATGACGGCCTCATACGCGCTTGCGGTAGTGGGGCGGGGGTGCCGCGCCTTGATTTTTCCGCCTCAGCGAGAATCTCCCGCTCGCTGTATCCGGTGACAGGGTCGGGTGTCCTTGCCGTTGAAGACGATGCGGTGAGTAGCGAGCACCAGCTCTTTGTGGACGAGGGACGCGTCGAGCACGCAACCCGCGACGAAGTCACGGAACGCACCGGAGCGGATTTTGATGTTGGTCTTCGTGGTGCCTTCGCTGCTGTACTGGATTCTCATTGATACGCGAACGTTCGGGCGGATCGCGCACGCTATCTTTGCGCTGTTCCCTATCCTGGTGATGCTCCTCGTCGCGTCGATCACGACGCTGCGGAAGCGCCGCTCAGGCACACTCGAGCGCACACCCACCATGCCCGTATCGCGCGGCTCATTCATCGCCGGTTACGCGTTGGCGTTCGCGCTGCGCTCATTCGTGCAGACACTGATTACGGTCGGAGTGTGCGTGGCATAGCTCGGCGTTGAGGTCGACGGCTCACTGTGTGGCTTCTTCGCCATTGCGCTTCTCGACGCCCTGGTGGGCACCGCCGCAGGCCTCACCGCCTCCGCGTTCGCCCGCACAGAGTTCCAGGTTGTCCAGTTCGTTCCGGCCGCGGTCGTGCCCCAGTTCCTGCTGTGCGGACTCACCGTCCCACGCGCGGACATGCCGGGAATCCTCGAGGCGGTCTCGCTGGTGTTCTGCGCGGTGCTGATCGGCGTGGCGTCGCTGAACCTGCGCCGCCGGCAAACAGACGGATGCTCCGCGTGCCCACGGAGGTGGCGCACCCGACCACACGTCAACGCTGGCTGCCAGAGTCCTGCAACCTTACTCAAATCTCGGTTACACTCACCAACATGAAACGCGGACTCGCCAGCACGCTCCTGCTCGCTTCCGGCCTTGCCATTAGCGCATGTGGCGCCCCTAATGCAGCTCAGGATTCACCCGAAACCGTGACGGTGAAGCAAACCGTCACCGAGTACGAGGATCCGACGCCCGCCCAGGCTGCGCCACCTGCCGAGGAGGCGGCCCCGGAAGCCCAGCCGGAGCAGCCCGCGCCCGAGGCTGCGCCGGCACCTCCGGCGGGGAATCACAACATCAATGTCGGCCAGGTCGGCGGCGATTGCGGAACAACCGATTCCGGAATTCCAATCAAGGCAGGCTCGGCAACCTCGTGCGAATTCGCCGCCGCGATGTTCGATGCCGCACTGCAAGCCACATTCTCTGTTACCCACGTGGCGTCCTCAGAGGTTACCCAGGTGCCGCATGCAGCTGTCACGGTCGCAAGCCCCGTCACCAAGGAGACGTACAACCTTGACTGCCGCCTGGGCAGCGACTGGGCAACGGTGACCTGCGAAAAACCCGAAGACCGGACCGTGAGCGCTTGGTTCACCCCCGAACTCCCAGACCGGATGAGCAACTACGTCGACATTGTCGAGAACTACGGATAGCGCCCCCGGGAGACCGGCGGGGGTCCGGGGCGGCCGTACCGGATCGTATACGTCGAGGCCGCGGGGACGCCGATAAGCTGCCGCTAGAACTCAGCCGGCATGATGATCCAGGCGGCGAGGTAGGCCAGGAACATCGGGAAGATGCCAAACAGAAGCAGGATGACGGCCAGCACACGGATGACGGTGGCGTCCATGTCGAAGTAGTCGGCGAATCCGCCGCACACGCCACCGATCATCTTGTTGGTCATGGAGCGGGTCAGGCGCTTCGGGGCCTGGTTGGGGTTGTAGCTCTGGTAGGTCATGATCGGTCCTTTCTCTCAAATCCTTGTCGGTACACCACCCATTAAACGTGCCTGGGAGGCGGCCGACAACGGGGTTTCCCCGGAGATACACCCCGATCTTTGACCCCTAGGGGGTGTTGTACGGGCGAGCGCGCTCCGTCATCGGCTGCGCACCGCGGTAGTCGGCGTAGCCTGGGACGTTGGTGACGTCCATGATTCCTTGGAAGAACTGCTTCAGCGCGCCAACGGTGCTGGGGTCCATGTGGTCAAACACCACTCGGCGGACACTTTCCACATGCTCGGGGGCGGCAGACTCGAGGCGGCTCATGCCCTCCGATGTCAGGCACACAAGCACTCCCCTGGCATCTCCGGGGCTCTTCTCCTTGGTCACCAAACCACGCTTTGCCATCCGCGTGACCTGGTGGGAGGTCCTGGAGCGGTCCCACTCCAGCTCGCTGCATAGGTCCCGCAAACGGAGCGCCTGGTTTTCCGCCTCCGAGAGTGTGACCAGCACCGAAAACTCGGACGAGGAAAGGTCGGACTCCGCCTGCAACGTGTCGTCCAGCACGCGGGAGACCTTTCGCGACGCAGCGAGCATGAGGCGCCAGAGTTCCTGCTCTTCGTCGTTCAGCCAGCGGGCATCGTGTTTCATACTCTGCACCATAGCGGATGTGACTGCCCTAACAAAATAAGTGAATTCAGTTCGGGCGCTCCAGCTCCTCTCCTTTCCGCTAGTCCGCGTCCCCGTCCGCGAATGCGCTCCCAGCCTGTTTGAGCTCGTCGATGTGGACGGTCCGCGCAGTGGCGACGCGGTCGAAACGCTGCGGGAAGCACGTGAGCACCAGCACCTGCGCGGTCCTCCCCACTTGAGAAAACAGCGTGTTCATCAGGGCCAGGCGCTCCGGGTCGGTCGCACCGAGCGCATCGTCCACCACGACCGGCACCGGCGCGGAATCCCCCTCGGCGGACACGAGGTCCGCAATGGCAAACCGTGTCAGCAGCGCCAGCTGTTCCTTCGCGCCGCCAGACAGGGAGCTCAGCGGCACGGTCTGCTCGCCGATGGAGCGGTCCGTAATCTGCAGGTCGTCGCCGAAGTTGAACGCAACGTCCTTGCCGTAGATGATGCTGGCCCGCTTGCGCACCGCGTCGCTGAAAGGCTTAGTGTACTTGGCGCGCGCCGCGTCGCGGTGCGCGTGCAGTGTCTCCCGCAACAGGCGGATCGCGTCCGCGCGACGGGTCGCCTTGGCAAGCGCGGTCTCCGCCTTCTCCAACACGGCTTCGGCCTTGTCCGCCTTCTCCGCAGCACCCGCCGCCTGTTCGATCCGGCCGCGCAGCTCGGTGATGCGAATCGTGGCCTCGTGCTTCCGCTTCTGCATATTGGCAACCCTGGACTGCTCGCCCTCAAGCAACGTCTGGGCGAGCTCCACGTCCGCTTCGGCCGCGGCGGCGGTGAGTTCGTCGGCGTCCTGCTTTGCCGATTGCAGCGCCGCGGTCGCAGCCACGAGCGCCTCGTCGAGCGTCTGCTGCGTCTGTGCGGTTTCTGCCGCCTGGAACTCCTTGTTGGCGTTGGCTGTCTCGTTCGCCTTCGCATCGACGCGGGCTTCAAGTACCGCGAGTTCCTTCGCTGCCTTTTGTTCCGCGTAGGGCTTCAGCGCTGCCTCGGCGTGGTCCGCTTCCTGCTCGGCCTTTGCCAGCGCGGCGCTGGCCTCCTTCACGGCCGCCTCCGCGTCGGACTCGCTGATCTCACTCCTCGCGCTGTCTGCCGCGTCGGCCAGTTCTTCCAGTACCGTCACGAGGCGGTCGCGCTCCGCGACGAGGGATTCGCGGTCCGTGCCCGCAAGCACGTCCTCGCGCCGCCGGCGCGCGGCCTCCACCTTGGACTCGTGCGCCTTGTAGGCGTCGCGCGCGTCGCGCATCGCGTCGACGGACTCGCACCCGGCATTTTCCAGCAGGCCGGCGAGCGCCTCCTCCGCGTCCCGTACCGCCTCTCGGGGGTCCTTCGCCCCCTGGGCTGCGCGGTAGGTGAGGTCGTATCCGCCGATGGCCAGCTGCGTGCCGTCGAAAAGCTGCACCTCGGTGCCCTCGTCTACGCGCACCTCCCGCCCATCAACGTCGATGGTGCCCTGCTTGCCCGCGATGGCAAGCTTTGCCGACGCCGCGTCGCGGAGCTTCCGCTGCAGCGCCACCTCGGTTTCTGCCGCCTCCGCGGCGCGCACCGCCTTCTCTGTGATCTCCTTGCTCGGCGCCTGCTCCAGCAGTTCCTTGTAGGCCTGCTCCGCCTCGTCAACGCGCGCGAGGTGCGCCTTGAGCGTCTCGAGGCGGTGCGTCGCGCGGGCGACGTCGCGGCGCTGCTCCGCCTCCTTCACCGCGGCCCGGGCGCCGACGAGCGCTTCGCGGGCCGACGCGGAGGTGGTGCGAAGCTGCTCCAGCTTGGCGGCTTCCTCCTCGCTCGCGGTTCGTGCCGGCTCGAGGGATCGTTCCAGCTCGGCGTAGTCCGTACGCAGAGTGTCGACGCGCTCGGCCAACGCGGCACGCCCGGCCAGGTCCTTCTCCGCGCGCTGCACCTCAATTGCCGCCTGCGTGTACTTCTTCTGCGCGTCCGCCACCTTTTCGGCGAGTTCCTTCGCCTTGGTCGCGTCCTCTTCGCGCTCGGCCAGGTCGGCCTGCGCCCCCGGGAGCTCCGCGTCGACCTGGGCGATCTCTTCCTCGCGGCGCGACACCTCGTCCACAAACGCGCTGAGGCGCTCCACTTCGGCGACGCACGCATCGCGCGCTTCCGCAGCGGCCTCCACGTCCTTTTCCAGCTGCTTCACCGCCTTCTTCGGCTTCGGCGGCGTGCTGTTGGACCAGTACCTGGCGTACTCCTCCTCCACGGCCTGCATGAGCTGCGTGTCCTCAGTGGCGGAGTCGCCCTGCTCGTCGCTGCCGTCGAGCGCCCTGGTGATCGAGGGCACGCCTGCGGCCTCCACGGCTGGGTCCAGGTCTCCCTGGCGGAGGAAGAGCGTGTCCATGAGCGAGCGGTCCAGGTGCTCGTCCAGGATTCGGAACAGCTCGTCGTCGGCCTTCCTGCCGGAGAAGTTTTCCCGGCGCGGCGCGCGGACGGTCAGCTCCGCCTTCTTCGACTTCACCCAGCGCTTGTGCACCACAAAGGACACCTCGCCCATGGTGGCGTCGAGCCAGACCTCGGGCCCCACGTCCTTGCCTACGGGCGCGTACTTTTCCACCTTGTTGCCGCTGGCGGTATAGCGCTCGCGCAGCACCAGGTCGAGCGCGTCCAGGATGGTCGACTTGCCCGCCTCGTTCGGCCCGTGGACGATCACCACGCCCGTGTCGGGCAGGTTCTCCAGCTTCAGGTGGTCGATGGCGCGGAAGTTCTTGATTGTCAGGGAGTGGATTCGCATTGGCTACTTCGCCTCCTGGGAGAATCGGAACAGCAGGTTGACGGCGTCGCGCGCGGTCGGATCGCCCTGCGCGGCCTCGCCGACGAGCTGGTGCATCGCCTGGCTGGCGTAGCCGGTCAGCGGGAGGTTGTCTAGCTCCTCCTCCCCCGGCTCGAGGTGCAAGTCCATGAGCCGGTCCCGCTCGTACAACGCGGCGAACACCGGCTCGAGCGCTGCCAGTTCGCGCTCCAACGTGCGGGTCGCTTCGAGCCCCAACGTTCCGGTGAGCGCGTACTTAATCACCGTGCGGTCCTTGTCGGGGTACGCCCGCAGCTGGTCGATGACCTCGGCGACGTCTTCGGCGTCGGTCACCTCCCAGCCGAGCGCGTCGAACGTCCAAATCCCGGTGCGTACCTTGTCCACGGACACCTCGGAGGCACCGCAGTCCTTGGTCACCGTGACCACCAGGGCGTTGCCGGAGTCGGATTCGCCGCCAGCCACAGCGCCCGAGAAGCCCGCGGGGCCCGCAGTGCCCGAGCGCTCCGCGTAGTCTGTGGTTTCCGGGGCTCCCGAGAACCACACCTTGCCCGAGGAGCCCAGCGAGGCCGTCGAGTGCGAGTCACCCAGGGCGACGTAATCGATCACTCCGCGCAAGAGGGCATCTTCGAGGGGGTCGAGGTGGATCAAGGCTTCGTCATCAACCGTGCCAAAGCCCTCCACCTGGCCATGGCCGACGAGGATGCGGACCCGGTCCGAAGGCTCGAGGGCGCGGACCGCCTGCGCGCACAGGTCGTCCGAGGGGTATTTGGTCAGCAGCGGCGCGCCGACGATGTCGACCCCGTCCACCGCCTCGATCGGCTCCGAGGATGAGAGGACGGTGACGTTCTCGATGTCCTCCGTGCGGCTAAAAATTGAATCCGCAACGAGCGGATCGTGGTTGCCTGGGAGTAAGAAGACCGGGACCGGCAGGCGGCGCAGTGCCTCGAGCGCGCGGCCAAGTGTGCGTTCCTCCAGCGAATTGTGTTCGAAGACGTCGCCGGCAATCACAATAAAGTCCGCGCCGCGGTCGCGCGCCAGGTTACCCAGCGCGTCGATGGAGCGCTCCCGGGATTCGTCAAAACGAGCCTGGGCCTCGGGGCTTAAGAACTTTCGGGTCATGCCGATCTGCAAATCGGAGCTATGGATAAATGTTGCGTGCGTCATGCTTTACACAACTACCAGGCCGACCGGACACCCGCCCTACCAACATAGAATATATATTCCAAAATGCTATGCTGAGCAGGCAGTTTAATCGGTGGTGAGGTCGTCATACAGCTCGGTGATGTCAGAGACCGCGCGCAGCTGATCGATGTTGGTAAAAGACACCGTCTGCATCGCCCGGTGCAGCAGCCCCGTGTCCGAATCATCAATCATCGGGGCTACCTTCGGGTGCGGCAGCGGCGGCAGGTCCCGCCCGGCCCAGAAGTACTTGGAACCCGGCTCGGTGTTCTCCCGCGCGATGGACGTCGCCTCCTCGCGCACCGACTGCTCCACCGAAGCCATGCTCAGGTCGCGCAGCGTGAACACCAGCGACGGCGTGGTGTGCACGCGCGACGCCGCCACCTGGGCCAGCGCCACCGCGTGCTTGCACACGGACGCGCTGTCCGGGCACGTGCAGGAGAAATACACCTCGTTTGGGCTGGAGAAAAGCATCACGTCGAGCACTGTGTCCGGGAAGTCACCCTGCATCGCGCGCTCGAGCGCGCCCGGGTTGCGCGCCAGCTCGCCGACCGCGACGCGCACCTCGCGCGGCGCGCGGAACGGCAGCATCATCGAGACCTCGAACGGGTAGTTTTGGCTGCCCACCACGGAGGCGTTGATCCGCGCGTTGTTGAACTCCAGGTTCACCACGTGGCCCTTGGAGGCGTAGTCGCGCCCGCGGTTCGCCCGGCCCAGGTCCGTCTTGCGGAGCGCCGCGTTGACCACGCGCTGTGCGGGCGCCGACATGGTAGATAAAGCGCGCGCGGACAGCACCTTCTCGCCCGTCTCCTCCGCGGACGAGACGCGCCGGCGCTCGCCAAAGTTGGCGTAGATGACGTTGTCCTCGCTCGGACGCTTCTTCCCTGCCACTTACTCGGTCCTCCCTCGGAAGCTGATCAGGCGGGCCAGATCCTCGGTGTCTAGCTCCGTGATCCAGCCTTCGCCCTCGCCGACCACCGCGCCGGCCAGGTGCATCTTGCCGTCTAGGACGTCCTGAATGGACTCCTCCATCGTGCCCTTAGTGATCATTTTGTACACCGTCACGTCCCGGCGCTGCCCGATGCGGAACGCACGGTCCGTCGCCTGGTTCTCCACCGCCGGGTTCCACCACCGGTCCATGTGAATCACCACGGAGGCGGCGGTGAGGTTCAGCCCGGTACCGCCGGCCTTCAGGCTGAGCAGCATCGCCCGCGGCCCGTCGTCGCGCTGGAACTGCTCCACCATCGCGTCGCGGGCGCTCTTGCCTACCCCGCCGTGCAGGAACGGCACCTTCTCGCCCAGCTGGTCCGACAGGTACGGCTGCAGCAAGTCGCCGAACGCCTTGTACTGGGTGAAGATCAGGACGCGCTCGTCGCGCTCCACCGCTTGGTGCAGGAGCTCCATGAGCTTGTTTACCTTGCCCGAGCGGTGTGCGCCCCGGATGGTCACCGGCGAGCCGTCGCCCAGAAAGTGGGCCGGGTGGTTGCAGATCTGTTTGATACGCGTGATCGTGGCCAGCACCAGCCCGCGGCGCGCCATCCCTTTACGCTGCTCAAGCTGCTGCTTCATCTCGTTCACCAACGCCGTGTACAGGGCCGCTTGCTCTTGCGTCATCTCCACGGCGACGACGTGCTCGCTCTTTTCCGGCAGGTCGTCAATAATCGCGGCGTCCGTTTTCACGCGCCGGAGGATAAACGGCGCCGTGAGCCGCTGCAGCCGCTCACCCATCTCATCGGCCAGGCATTCGTCGCGCCGCGACTCGATCGCCTTAGCAAAATGGTTGCGGAAAAACGCCTGCGAGCCCAGCATTCCCGGGTTCACAAAGTCCAGCAGACTGCGCAGCTCGGACAGCTTATTTTCAATCGGGGTACCCGTCAGCGCAATGCGGTGTCGCGCAGGGATCGCCCGCACGCTTTTCGACGCCTGCGTCCCCGAATTCTTAATCGCCTGGGCCTCATCGCACACCACGTGATCCCACTGCACCCGGGCCAAATCCGTGAAGTCTCGCCCGACCACGCCGTAGGAGGTAATCACCAGATCCGCCTCGTCTGCCTTGGAAAACAGCGCATCGCCCTTGGAACGGTTCGCGCCGTGGTGGACCACCACCTTCATCCCCGGGACGAAGCGAGCGGCCTCGCGCGCCCAATTGCCCACGACCGAGGTCGGTGCAACCACCAGCGTCGGCCCGGAGCGGCGGCCCGCCGCCTCCTCGACCGCGAGCAGAGCGAGGAGCTGCAGCGTCTTGCCCAGCCCCATGTCGTCGGCAAGCACTGCCCCGAGGTTGTTGCGCGACATGTAGTAGAGCCAGTCCACGCCGCGGCGCTGGTAATCGCGCAGCTCCGCGTGCACTGCCTCGGGGATGTCCACGCGCTCCGGGGCGGGCCGGTCCTGGCCGCCGACGAGCGAGGTAAACCACGTCGAGCCGGAGAACTCCACGGGCGATTCCGTCGCGGTCTCGAGCGCGAGTTGGCGCAGCTCGGCGGCGGACACCTGCCCCTTGGTCTCGTCGTCGGCGAGCTCCTCGTAGCGCGCGCGGGCCTCGTCCGCCAGCTTGCGCAGCTCCGCGGCGTCGTCCGAACCGGCGGCCTCAGCCAGCTTGGCGCGCGTCTCAGCGGCTTCCGCCTCCAGGCGCGCCTTGTCGGCTGAGCTTCGCTGCAGCCGCTTCATGTACTGCTTGGTGCGCGACAGGTCCTTACCGTCTGCAAGCACCCACTCGCCGCGCAGCTTAACCAGGCCAGACTTGGAGCGAACCAGCTTTTCCATCTCCTCGTCGGTCAGCTCCATATCGCCGAGGGAGACGCGCCAATCGTAGGAGACGAGCGTGTCAAAGCCCATCATGGTCACGGTGGAGGAATCGTACGGGTTCTCCGGGCGGGTCACGTGCAGCTTCGCCGAGGTCTCCGCCGTGGACCATGCCTTGGGCAGCATAACGGCAAACCCGGCCTGGCGCAGCTTCGACGCCTCTGTCTCCACGAACCGGACAATTTCTTCCGTGGTGAGGAAGCTGTCCCAATCTCCCCTTCCCAAGTCCCGGATCGTGGACCCCTTGCGCGGGTGCCGGCGGTAGTCCACCAACTCCGTGACATCGATCGCCGCCTCGATGGACTCGCGCAGCGTCTGCGCGGTCTGGGCATCGAAGTCGGACAGACGCGCGGGCCGCGGGGCGTCCGTCCCGGCGCGCACCTGCACGCGCACGGGCCACTGCAGGTCCTCCGCATCCTCCGCGGCGTCGGCGTCCTCCGGCTCGTCCTCAGGGGCCTCCACGAGGAACACCAGCTGCAGGTTGACCGCGGTAATGGACCCGCCCCACTCGTTGATCTGCTGCACCAGCGACGCGTTTCCGCGGCGCAGCGGGGTGCCAAAGACCAGCGATGCCACGAAGTCGTGCCACGGGTAGGGCCGGACTCTCGACGGCACGCCAACCGCCTGCAGCCGCGCTGTGGCGATCCAGTGCGTCAGGATTTGCGCGAGATCTTCGCTCAGGTTGGGGTTGTTCAGCGACAGCACGCCGGGGGCGGCGGCGATCATCTCCGCCAACCAGCCGCGTTCCTGCACCCCGGTGCCCAGCTGCCACTGCGCATACCAGTTCCCGTCGCGCCGGGGCACGTGGATGGTCACCCGGCCCGCGCGCACGAATTGGTTCAGCCCCAGGTACGCGCGGACCAGCCAGCGCAGATCCGGGGCGATCGTCTCGCGCTGCGCCTCGGTGCTGAGCATGGAGCTTTCGTCCAGATGCGCCAGCGCAGCGAGGAACTCGATTGCGGTGCTCGGGGAAAACGTCGCCGTCGGGGCGCGCAGAATCGCCTCTTTGCCCTTCGGCGTTTGCAGCTGCAGCCGCTGGCGGCCGCGAAAGTGGTTCTTGCTCAGCAACGACTGCACGTGCGACGGGAACGTCCCGTCGCGGACGGCGTCGATCGTGACAACTCTGTGGCCAGAGACCTGCTCAATCCAAATATTGAGCCCGGACTCCGGCAGCCAAAGTCCGTGGAGCAGGTATTCAGGCATACCCACCCTTATACCACTCCGGGGAATATGCCGGGCTCGCAGGTTCGCTCGCAGGCGCGGACGACCACGCGTTTCTTCCAATCCCCCACACAGCACTTGTGTGCTGCGTTACGCTTTTTCCAACTCATTACCTAGTTACCCCCAAGGAGATGCACGTGACTGAGAGTTTCTGGCTCGTCATGGCCATTGTGATCTACTTCGGTGTCATGGTAGCAATCGGGTTCTACTCGTGGCTCCAGACGCAGAAGTACGACGATTATGTCCTCGGCGACCGCGGACTCAACCCTTTCGTTGCCGGACTTTCCGCAGGCGCGTCAGATATGTCCGGCTGGCTGCTCATGGGCCTGCCCGGCGCGCTCTTTGTCTCCGGCATGAGCGAGCTCTGGATTGTCATCGGCCTGTTCCTGGGTTCGTGGGCCAACTGGAAGTGGGTCGCGCCGCGCCTGCGCGCGTACTCCGAGGTGTCCAACAACTCGATCACGCTGCCCAGCTTCTTTGAAAACCGCACCCGCGACACCTCGCGCGTCCTGCGCATCGTCGCGGCCGTGATCATCATCTTCTTCTTCACTTTCTACGTCTCCTCCGGCATGGTCTCCGGCGGGCGCTACTACGAGTCCACCTTCGGCGGCAACTACCTGGTCGGCATGCTGATCGTCGGCTCGATCACGGTCCTCTACACCTTCATCGGCGGGTTCCTGGCGGTTTCCTACACCGACGTGGTCCAGGGCGGACTCATGTTCCTCGCCCTGCTGGCCGTGCCCATCATGGCGCTGGTCGCCGTGGACAACCCGGGCGAGATCTTCTCCTACGCCACGGACCACCCCTATGGCCCGTGGCCGGAGGGCAACCCCGACTACTTCAACCTGATCGCCGGGGTGTCCGCTGCGACCATCATCGGCAACATCGCCTGGGGGCTCGGCTACTTCGGCCAGCCCCACATTGTCACCCGGTTCATGGCGCTGAAGTCCCCCTCGCAGGCAACATCCGCTCGCCGCACGGGCATGATCTGGGTGGCCATCTGCTACGCCGGCGCGGTCTTCACCGCGATGGTGGGCACCATGTTCTTCTCCCAAACCACGTACTCGGTTACAGACCAGTCCGGCTACGAGACCGTCTTCTTGGACCTCGCCCGCATCCTTTTCCACCCGCTGCTCGCCGGCTTGGTGCTCACGGCCGTGCTGGCCGCCATCATGTCCACCATGTCCTCGCAGCTGCTTATCACTTCCTCGGCACTGGTGGAGGACCTGTTCCGTATCTTCCGCAAGGATCCCAGCCACACCACGCTGCTCGTCGCGTCGCGCACCATGGTTGTGCTCATTGCCATCATCGCCATGATCATGGCCGCCCGCCCCTCCGACACCATCCTCGGCCTCGTCGGATTCGCGTGGGCAGGGTTCGGCGCGGCCTTCGGGCCGGTTGTTTTCGCGTCTCTCTACTGGCGCCGCCTCACCGCGCCCGGTGCGATCGCGGGCATGATCGTCGGCGCCGTCACCGTGTTCGTCTGGGGCTCGACCGAGGTGCTCGCCAACACCATTTACGAGATCGTCCCGGGCGTCATCCTCGCCACCGCGGCGATGGCGATCGTCTCGCTGGCCACCACACCGAAGCCGGGCGTGGAGTCCGAGTTCGACCAGGCCATCGCCGTCACCGACTACGCCGTGCGCCACCCCGAGGCCACGTTCGAGGACGCGCTCGGCGCCACCCAGCGCGCGAAGTAAATTCTGCGGCGGTTGGAACCGGTGCCACCCCGCGCGCGTCTAACAATGTATGCGCTACTACCTTGCCCTCCTCACCGTCGCCACCCTGTTCATCGCCCCGTTTCCCACCCCGCGCTCGCACATTGTGGCCAGCGCCGGGCCGCCGCGAGCCACCGTGCTCGGCTACTCGCGCGAGGAGTTCGGGCAAGGCTGGGCGGACACCGGCGACGGGTGCACCACCCGCACCAAGGCGTTGGCGATGGCGTTTGGCGGGGATGGTGTGGCGTCGATAAGCTGCTCGACCCCGTACACGAGCTGGGGCGCCGCGCCGATCGACGACCCCTACACGGGCACCGCGATCACTCCCGCGGACGTCGAGCTCGACCACCTCATCCCGCTGTCCGCCGCGTGGGATCTCGGCGCGCATGCGTGGCCGCGTCGCACGCGCAGCGCCTTTGCCAACGACCCGCGCAACCTCGTCGTCGTGTCCGCCGCGGCGAACCAGGAGAAGTCGGACCAGCTGCCCAGCGAGTGGATGCCGCCCGCACGGAGGAAGCGGTGCGCGTACTCGCACCGGCTCGCGGACGTGGCGCAGGCGTATCACCTCGTGCTTCCCGCGGAGGATTTGCGCGCTATGCGACGCTCATGTGCAGGGTTTTCCGGCCTCATCGGCGCCCGCTCGCTGAGTGGTTCCCAGGTTCATGCGCAAACCGCTGGCCGCGAACTGTGACGATCGTGCACGTGTCCATTACAGTAAGTCACCATGGTTACCTTTTTCACCGCCCTGCACGTCGTGGCCGCGATCATTCTGCTCGGCCCCGTCGTTGTCTCTACGTCCATGTTCCCCAAGCAAGCCGAAGAATCGCGCAACGGCGGCGAGGAAGCAACCGGCCGCGCATCCGTCCTGCACAAGGTGACGACCACCTACGGCATGCTCTCCGTCCTGGTCCCGCTGCTCGGCGCGGTCGTCATGGCCTCCGACTGGGGCACCTACAAGACCAATTACTTCCTGCACACGGCGATCATCCTGTCCGTGATCGCGTGGGGCCTGCTGTTCTTCCTGGTCATCCCGCAGCAGCGCAAGATGATGGGCTCGCTCGGCGCGCTCTCCCCTGCGGAAGGCGACGCCTCGGACGTTGCGCCGAACTTTGAGAAGGCCAAGGCCGCTGCCACCGCAGGCTCCGGCATCTTCAACCTGCTCTGGCTGCTCACCTTCGTGCTGATGTTCCTGCCGGCGCCGGTCTAACCCGCCCAGAACGCATCTGCCCCGCCGCGCGCGGGGCTTTTTCGTGCCCCTGAACGCGCGGCTACTTCATAAAGGTCTGAGCAAGCTGGGCGAGCAGCGGCACCACGATAGCGAGGATGGGCACCACGATGGCCAGGATCTCGCCCGGCGACTTCTCCGAGCTGGACTCAGCACTAGACCCGTTCTCCGAGGATCCGGACGAACCGGCAGTGCTCTTATCAATGACGCCGTCGTACAGCCCGGCCTCGTCCAGGCCGGCGGCGGCGAAGAACTCTCGGCTGGCCTGCTCGGAGGTGATCGCGCGGCCGTCGCGAGGCGCTGCTCCCCAGCCCATCGGCTTCCCCTTCACGTGCACCGGGCCAAGCCAGGCCTCGCCGACGCTGTTCGGGTCCGCCGGGCCGACCGATGTCACGCCCAAGAAGCCCTGGCCCTCCACCCAGATCGGGCCACCGGAATCGCCCTGCTGCCACGTGGATCCGCGCAGCGTGAAACTCTCGTTCACCGCGCGGTAGAAGGTGCCGCAGCTGATTTCATCGGTGCCCAGGTGCGACGTTTCGCCGTGGTAGCACACCTTCGCCCCGCGCTTTACCGCGGACGGAGCCACGATCGTATCCCCTGAGTAGACGTTGTCGCCCAAGCGCACGTCGCGGTCCCACTCGATATAGCCCCAGTCGTTAGAGAAGGCCCCGTCGTACTTGGTCGACGGCCGGAACGTGCCCATGTCCTTGGACTGCTTCCCGGTGGCGCGGTCCACGAGGTGGACGCGGTCACCCTCCTTGCCGCAGTGCGCGGCGGTGTAGCTGATGTGCTGGTCCTTGTCGTTGTAGCCCAGGGTGCACCACCCGATGCTCGTCCCGATGGCCATGCCCTGAACGGGCGAGTCGAGCTGCGCGGCCCCTGCCGGGGCGGGCACGAGCAGGGTTGAGGTGAGGAGCGCGGCGGCGAGCAGGGAACGGGAAGAAGACATGGGGTCCACCTAGCATTGGAGAAAACTGGAAGCGAACTGCAATTCGCCCGAATATCTCCTAAGTGTAGTGCACAGAGGCCGGTTCCGGCAGGCCGAAGCGGGAAAATACCCCAAACACAGTACTGACCGCCCGGCGGAGCAGCTCCCCCGCCGGACCGACCGAGGACCCGCCGCGCGACACCGGGGCAGCCAGGTTCTCCATGTACAGCCCCATCAGCTGCGTTTGCGACACCGCCGGGCCGTCGCTTGGCACAACGCCAACGACGAAGTTGGCGCCACCGACCACGGGGAGCTGGCGAGCCGCCCACTGGCTGGAAATCACGCCGACGAAGCCGCGCCCCGGCACCCACACGGGCCCGCCGGAGTCGCCGGCGCGGGTGAGCGGGGCATCCACAAAGAACGTGTTCCCCACCGAACCCGCGAACTTTCCGCAGGTCTCGCCTCCGCCGCCGTGGCTGGTGTTGCCGTGGTAGCACACCGGCTCGCCGAGCGCGATGTCGTTCGGGTGCACCCAGCCGTTCCCCGAGTACCCATTTCCCCCGATCGCCACGCCCGGGTCCCACTGGATCGCCGCCCAGTCATTGCCCAGGCGCGAGTCGAACGCCTTCGAGCGGAAGAACGTTCCGACGGGGCCGCTCGACGCGCCGGTCGCGGGGTCCACGATGGCCACCCGGCCGCCCTCGCGCCCGCAGTGCGCCGCGATCAGGCTGCGTTGGTGCGCGGGATCGCTGAAGCCCACCGTGCACTTTCCCCCGCCCTCAACGACCACCACGGAGCCCTGCGCCACCACCGGCTGGGCAGCGGCGGGCTGCACGCTTATCGACGCCACCGCCATCGCCCCGAGCACGCACCCCACAACGGCTCGCGCCACCCGGCTTCCTGATGGCGCTGACAGTCCTGTCAGCGCGCGATGCGTTCCCCGGTGAAGTCCGAACATGGCACCCTTTCGCAGTGGAGGCAGTGAAGTCCATCTCACTCTACTGTGCGGGTGTGGTCTGCATTGGAACCACCCCGGAAAGCGCAACGGGGCCGGCGAGCGCTGTGCTCACCGGCCCCGTTTCCGCAGCGAGGGCCTAGTCCCAGTGACGCTTACCGCGCCCGCCCCTGTCGCGGCGATCGCCGCGGAACTTGTCCCGGCGATCCTTGTGGTCGCCGAAGCCACCGCGGCGCCCGCGACCGCCTCGGTCGCGCGGGGGTGCGCCGTGATCGCGCTGGATGTTAATCAGCTGACCGGAAATCCGGGTGTCGGAGAGCCGGTCCAGGACCTTCTTGTCCAGCTGCTTCGGCAGCTCCACCAGGGTGAAGTCTCCACCGATGGTGATGCGGCCGAAGTCCTTGGAATTGAGGCCACCCTCGTTCGCCAGCGCGCCGACGATGGCACCCGGCCGGACGTGCTGGCGCTTGCCCACATCCAGACGGTAGGTGTCAAAGTTCTCGCTGTCGTTGTGGCGGCGCTTGCCGCGCCCGCGATCGTCACGGTCGTCACGTCCGCGACGGCCGCGCCCACCACGGTCGTCGCGATCCCAACGGTCGCGATCGCGCCGGTCGCGCTTGTCCTTCGGCGGCTCCTTCATGAGGAACTCGTCGCCCGCAAGCGCCTGCGTGGCGAGCGCTGCGGCGATGTCATCCATCGGCACGTTGTTCGCCGCCGAGTACTCGCGCACCATGGATTTGAAGATCTGCAGGTCGGACGCCTCGAGGGATTCGGTGATGGAGTCCATGAACTTCGCCTTGCGGCTCTCGTTGACCTCGTCCACGGTGGGCAGGTCCATCTCTTCGATCTTCGCGTTGGTCACGCGCTCGATGGAGCGCAGCATGCGACGCTCGCGCGGGGTGACAAAGAGGATCGCCTCGCCGGACCGACCCGCGCGGCCGGTGCGGCCGATGCGGTGGACGTACGACTCGGTATCGTTCGGGATGTCAAAGTTGAGCACGTGCGAGATGCGCTCGACGTCGAGGCCGCGGGCGGCGACGTCGGTGGCCACAAGGATGTCCAGGCGGCCGTCGCGCAGTTGATCCACCGTGCGCTCGCGCTGCTGCTGCGCAATGTCGCCGTTGATGGCGGCGGCGGAGAATCCGCGGGCGCGCAGCTTCTCGGCCAGCTCCTCGGTCTCGTTCTTCGTGCGGACGAAGACGATCATCGCCTCAAACTCGGTCACCTCAAGGATGCGGGTGATCGCGTCGAGCTTGTTGCGGTGCGCCGTGAACAGATAGCGCTGCGTGATGTTGGTGTTCGTACGGGTCTCCGACTTGACGGTGACCTCTTCGGGGTCGTTGAGGTAGTCGCGGGAGATCCGGCGGATCGCCTTCGGCATAGTCGCCGAGAACAGGGCCACCTGTTTCTCGTCCGGCGTGTCCTCCAGGATGCGCTCGACGTCCTCCTGGAAGCCCATATTGAGCATCTCGTCGGCCTCGTCCAGCACCAGGAAGCGCAGGCTGGAGATGTCCAGCGAGCCCTTCTCCAGGTGGTCGATGACGCGGCCCGGGGTGCCCACGATGATCTGCGCGCCGCGGCGCAGGCCAGACAGCTGGATGCCGTACGCCTGCCCGCCGTAAATCGGCAGGATGTGCACGCCGCCCAGGTGGTCAGCGAAGGACTGGAAGGAATCGGACACCTGCAGCGCCAACTCGCGCGTCGGCGCGAGGATGAGTGCCTGCGGGTACCGCTTGCTCGTGTCGATGCGGCTCAGGATCGGCAGCGCAAACGCTGCGGTCTTGCCCGTACCGGTCTGCGCCAGGCCGACGACGTCGCGGCCCTGCATCAGCAGCGGAATCGTCTCCGCCTGGATTGCGGACGGCTTTTCAAAGCCGACCTTCTTCACTGCCGCGATCACGTTGTCCGGCAGGCTCAGCGTGGTGAAGCCGTTTTCCGGCTCTGCATTCTCCTCGCTGGACTCGTTCGGCGTCGTTGCTTCGGTTGCTTCAGTATTTACGTTCTCGGTGGCTTCTGCAGTCTTCTGCGCAGAAGCGCCGGTGTGCTCAGAGGAACCCGCATCCCTGGTGTCTTCTGCAGCGGCAGGCTCAACTGCGTCCGCTGCGACATCCTGCGGGGTGTTCTGAGTTTCCGACAAGTTCATATCCGGCCCATTTTCGCTGCCGGTCGCGTTTTCGGAATTGCTCATTGCTTCACCAGCGTACGCCACATGGAGCCCCAGGACTATTCCGCAAGTTGGCCATCCGCACCCCGCGCTGGCGTTTCCACCCCCGTTTGGCTGCAACTCACTACACCCACCCAATGTGACATGTCCCGCAATAGCGCAGTAGTGTTTCCCGCATGACTTCACCGCTCGCGCTGACCCTGGTCGGGTTGGCCATCATCCTCGTCACCGTCGGCGTGCTCCTCAAAGGCAAAATGCACCCGATTATCGCCATGACCCTCATCCCGATCATCGGCGCGCTCATCACCGGCTTCGGCATCGGTGACATCACCGACTTCTACGGCGAAGGCCTCGAGCGGGTCATGGGGGTGGTCGTGATGTTTATCTTCGCGATCATCTTCTTCGGCATCCTTTCCGATGTCGGCCTCTTCGACCCCGTCATCACCGCACTCATCCGCGCCACGCGCGGCCAGGTCATGCTGGTCACCCTCGGCACCGCCGCGATCGCGATCGTCGCGCACCTCGACGGCTCCGGCTCGACCACCTTCCTGCTCACCATCCCGGCACTCCTGCCCCTGTACAAGGCGATGCGGATGTCCCGCTACGTGCTGCTCACCCTCGTCGCGCTGTCCGCATCCGTGATGAACATGATCCCGTGGGGCGGCCCAGTCGGCCGCGCCGCCAGCGTCATCGAGGCCACCCCCAACGAGATCTGGGCCCACCTCCTCCCCGCCCAGGGCATCGCCATCGTCCTCGTCTTTCTTGTCGCCGCAGGCTTCGGCCTATCCGAGAAGCGCCGTATCTCGAAGCGATCGCTTCACGACGCCACCGCCACCGTCGACGTCAACGCCATCGCCGAAGAGTTCCGCCGCTCCCAGGCGGAGGAGCGCGCCAAATTCAACCTCACCCCGCGTACCGGCACCTGGGTCACCGCGATCAACGTCATCGTCACCCTCGCGCTGATCGGCGTCCTCGTCTCCGGCATCACCTCGCCCGGGCCGGCGTTTTTGGTGGGCACGGCGCTGCTGCTCATCACCAACTTCGCCACCTTGGACGACCAGAACGACGTGCTGCGCCGCCACGCCCCGACCGCGCTATCCATGGCCGGCGTGATCCTCGCCGCCGCGATGTTCCTCGGTGTGCTCGACGGCACCGGGATGCTCGAGCAGATCGCGCTCTCGCTCATCTCAGTCCTGCCCGCGTCCGTCGGTGCCTACATCCACGTCATTGTCGGCCTGCTGGGCGTGCCCCTCGACCTGGCCACCTCCACGGACGCCTACTACTTCTCGGTCCTGCCCATCGTGCAGGAAACCTCCGCGGCGTTCGGCGTTTCCGGCATGGGCGCGGCCACCGCCATGATCGTCGGCAACGTCATCGGCACGTTTGTCAGCCCGTTCTCCCCTGCCCTGTGGCTGGGCCTCGGGCTGGCCGGTGCCAACATGGGCAAGTACATCCGCGTCGCGTTCCCGCTGTGCTGGGGCTTCTCGGTCGTCCTCGTGCTCGGCGCGTTTGCGACCGGGATGATGGCGTAATAGGCCCTTCCGATCACCCGCCGCAAAACAGGAACATTGCCGTACTATGTGCGCATGCGTAAAACTTCTTCCCTGCTAGCTTCAGTCCTTCTGCTCGCCCTCCCGCTGTCCGCCTGCGGCAGCGGCGACAGCGACAGCAACGCATCCCAGGATGCGTCGAGCACCACGAGTTCCCGGTCCGATGAAGAGGTGATCGCCGCGTCGCAGGCGGCGCGATCGTCGTCAAGCGCTGCGAAGTCCGCGTCCTCCGCCGCGGCCGCCTCCTCCTCTGCCGCTGCCAAGACCGAGCCGACGACCTACAAGGCGATTGCCACCGACGACCCCCAGCCGATCGGCACCAAGTGCGGCGAGATTGTCAACGCGTACGGCGAGCGCCTCGAGGTGATCGTGGTGAAGGACGGGACGTCCTGTAGCGCTGGCCAGCACGTCATGGAGGAATACAAGGCCGACGATTACGGCGCGGACGCGGACCGCTTCCACAACTGGACCTCCGAAGAGGGCTGGCACTGCTCCATGGACTGGCTGCTCCCCCGCGAGCTGGACACGCACTCGCAGGGCCGCATGACCTGCCAGGACGCCGACCTGCTCGACCCGTCCGACGACCCAGATAACACCGACGAGACCTCGACGCGCGGCAACGCGGCGCGCTTCGGCGAGCCGCGCCACCAGGTCGTGGCCATGTACCCGCAGGAGGCCACCGAGGCCGTCGACGAGATTCCGCGCTAAAAAACGCCGCGGGAACACACAGCCCGCTTTATAGTTTTTCGTATGCACGCACGTCGTTGGGCCACGTCCGTTCTCCTGGTGTCCGCTTCCCTCGCACTCGCCGCCTGCGGAGGGGCGGCGGGGAACCTGGCGCCGACGGCACGACCTCTGCGACCTCTGCGACCGCGGCGAGCACGGAAGCCGTGACCAGCGATGCACCCAGCGCGGAGTCCGAGGCACCAGACACGAGTGCCGCGGAGGCGGAGCAGGCCGACCTCTACACCGTCGTCGACCCGGAGCGGTTCCTGCTCGGTACCGCATACGTCATCGGCGGCGACGGCGACCGCTGGTTCCACGACTGCTTCATCAAGACAGCGGAGCTCAACTCCGAATCTGATTCGGGGACCTATTGCCACGCGGACTTCGCCGACCCCGTGCCCCCGACCGAGGAGGACTACGGCGTTCCCAATCCGCCGGCTCCGAACGTGATCAACTGGGACGAGGACGGCGGGCGTTTCAGCACGGCGTATTCCCCCGGCGCCGAGCTCCACCCCGGCACCCAGCGTCTCAGGCAGGGCGAGCAGGTGACGGTCGACGGCCTCACCGTCACCCACCTCCACGGCGGCGGCTACCGGGTGACCAAAGGCGACGCCACGTTTGAAATGCACGACGGCGTCTACACCACCACCGATCCCGGCTCGCCCGCCGAGGCGGAGGCGGCCGGCGGCGCTGCCGGCAATGTCTGCGGCACCGTCGAGAGTTCGATGGGTGGCTCGTACCAAATCATCGCCTTGGAGGACGGCACGACCTGCGACAGCGCCCTTGCGGCGATGCGCGGCTACGTCGACGCCTACAGAAACGGCGAGGTCGAGGGCCAAGCCGGGTTCTGGACCGCGCCGAACGGCTGGGGCTGCGCGAACGGGTGGTTCCTCCCCGGCGACGAGCAGATCCGCGCCAATGCCAAGAACACGTGCAGCGCGTCGGACCGCGCCGGCAACCCCGCCCAGGAGGGATCCGGCGCGGTGGTCGCGCTGCGGCCTGACGACGTCGCCCGCTTCTAGCCGGCCCGCCCCAGAAATCTCGTGCGTGTTACCCAGGCCACAGTTACACTGAGAGCCGTGACACACTCACCGACACGCAAGGCCCTTCCCCTCTGTGCCGCGGCGGCGTTGACGTTGGCGTCGTGTAGCGCTGCGCCAGACGACGCCCCCGAGACCGAAACCACCACCACAGAAACCACCGCGTCCAGCGAGACCACCGACTCACGTCCACCCGAATCCACGACCAGCACCAAACCCACCACGACGGAGGTCCGCGAGGTCTCGCCCGAGGAGCTCGCCAACCTTACTGAGGTCCCCGCGGACACGTTCAAGGCCACGCCGGTGACCTTCGCCGTCGGCTTCCCCGGGGTGGGAACCAAGGGCTGCATGGTCCCCACCGAGCGCATGGCGCCCAGCTACGCCCAGGGCAAGGACGAGATGTTCCAATTCAACTGCGACATCGGCATCGAAGACCCCGCAAACCCGGCGCGCGAATACGACACCCCGCCTGGATCCAGCAATCGGGCACTGTCCATGCAGTACGAGCCGACGGTCGGCTTTTACACCTTCAGCAGCCAGGAGCCGATACACAAGGACGAGTACACCAAGGATTACCCGGAGCTGCAGGTCGGGCAGAAGGTTGCGCTGAGCGGGTTTACGCTCGCCCGCCCGGCAGAAGACACCGTCGTTATCCAGCGTGGCGTGCACAGCCTCACCATCTCCAACGGCAACACCGCGGTGCACAGCCCGCCGGTGGAAAGCGTGCAGCAGGGCGAGCCGAATCCGGACTTGTTCGACCTCTCCAACACCGCCGCGCCCGAGGGTACGCCGTGCAACGTGGTCAGCGCCTCGGACACCGAAACCGGCGAGACCCACCACTTCTCCCTCATCGCGCACGCCGACAACACGGACTGCACCACCACGTTTGATGTGGCCCAGCGTTTCATCACTGCCTTGCAGGCCGGCGAGGTGCAGCCGCCGACGTTGGAGTGGTCCTCGCCCGACGGCTGGTCGTGCAGCATGGACTACATGCTGCCGGGCGCGCACGCCGACGTGCTCAACGCGGCCCCGCTGTGCCGGAACGAAGGCGGCGGCGGCTTCGTCATCGCCGGTACCGAGATGCTCTAGCGCTGTGTCGCTTCTCGACGCCACCGCTCAAGCTTCAGCCGCGCGGCCAGCCCACCGCCGGAACGCGGCGAGAGGTCGAGGTGTCCGCCGTGGGCGCGCGCGATGGCGTCGGCAAGCGAAAGCCCCAACCCGTGCGAACCCGCGACGCGCCCGGCTCCCCTCACGAACGGCTCTTTGAGCCGCTCAACCTCGCGTTCGCTCAGCTCGGGGCCGTCATTATCGACGCCCACCTCAACGGCCCCATCCGTAACCCTCACCACCACCGCGGCGGTGCCCGGCGCGCCGTGCTCGACCGCGTTGGCGACGAGGTTGCCCACGGCCTGGCGCAGCAGCACCGCGTCGCCGGCAACCGTCGCCGCGGCGGGATCGACGCGCAGCGCGACGCCATACTGCGCGCACACCTCCTCGCACAGCGCGGCCACGTCCACCTGCTCGCCGCACACGCTGCCGGGCTGCGCCGCCTCGGCGCGCGCGAACGCAAGCAACCGCTCGACCGTTTCCCCGGCACGGGCGTTGACCTCGCGAATCCGGCGCAGCGCGGTGGCGCTCTGCTCCCCTTGCATGAGCGCGACGTCCGCGACCGTCTGGATCGTAGCGATCGGGGTTTTTAGCTCGTGCGAAGCGTTGGCGGCGAAGCGGCGCTGCGCGTCGAGCGAGGCTTCCAGCGAGTCCAGCATCTGGTCGAAGGCGCGGGCCAGGTCGCCGACGTCATCGGCAGGCCCCTCGTAGTGCATGCGCTGGCTGACCTCGCCGTCGGAGACCCGGCGCGCCACCGTGGCGAGCCGGCGCACGGGCGTGAGCACGTACCCGGCGACAAACCAGCCCACCGCCCCCGCAAGCGCGGTGAGCAGGGCAAGCGCGATCAGCATGGTGACGAGCACGACGGTGATGATGTCGGCGGGGATGGGCATGGCGGCGTCGATAAGCACTCCCTCCGGCCCTGGCAGAGAGACGTGCAGCGGCACCGGTGTGAGCGCGAGGTATGCGCACACGAGGGCGGTGAGCGCCGCGCCGGCGGAAAAGACGGTGGCGACGAACACAAGGGTCAGGCGCAGGCGCAGCGTCACGGGCGCGCCTCCTCGGCGGCGTAGTATCCCGCGCCGGGCTGGGTGTGGATGATCCAGGGCTGGCCCAGCTTGCGGCGCAGGTGCGAGATGGTCACGCGCGGCGAGTTGGTAAATGGGTCGGCGAACGCGTCCCACGCCTCCTCGAGCAGCGCCTCGGCGGACAGGACCGCGCCGTCGGCGGCGAGCAGGGTTTCCAGCACCGCGAATTCCTTCGGGCTCAGCGCGATCGGCGCGCCCGCGCGGGTCACGGTGCGGCGCGCGGTGTCCATGCGCACGTCCGCGCAGCGCAGCACGTCGGCCTGCGGCGGGGTGTGGCGGCGCATGAGCGCGTCCACGCGCGCGAGCAGCTCGGGCACCTCGAAGGGTTTGGTGAGGTAGTCGTCGGCGCCAAGCGCGAAGCCGTCGAGCCGCTCGTCGAGGGCGCTGGCCGCGGTGAGCATGAGCACGCGGATGTGCGGGTAGTCGGCGCGGATGCGGGCGCAGACCTCGTCGCCGTGAACGCGCGGGAGGTCCCGGTCGAGGACCACCACGTCGGCGGATTCGAGCATCTCGAGCGCCTGCGCGCCGTCGTAAGCAACCTGGGTCTGCAGGCCGTGCGCGGCGCAGGCGGCGGCGATGGCGTCGGCGAGGTAGGCCTCGTCTTCCACAACTAACACGTTGGACATGCGGGTCAGTCTAACGCCGGTGGGCGCGGGCGAAGCGCGCGTTAACGCTCTCGCAACACGGCAGTTTTTAGCGTGTGCACCATGACAATTGCTTCCAGACTTCCCCCGCCGGCGCGCATTGCGGGCCTCGACGTCGCGCGCGCCGTCGCGCTTGCCGCGATGATGTGCGCGCACCTGACCGATTCGACCTCGCCGTGGCTCTACGGCTTCCCGTCGGCGCTATTCGCGGTGCTCGCGGGCGTGTCGATGCAGGTCTCGTCGCGCGCGACGGGCGGGGTGGCGCTGGCGCGTCAGCGCCACCAGGCGATGCTGCGTGGCGCGGCCCTGCTCACCCTGCACGTCGTGCTCACCCCGCTCTCGGGCTCGATCACGGTGGTCCTCGGCGCGTTCGGCGCCTGCTACCTCGCACTCGCCCCGGCGCCGCGCTGGCGCACGCGCACGCTCGTCGCCCTGTTCGCCGCGCTCACGCTCGCCTCGGCGCTGCGCCTCCCACTCACGGTCACCGCCCCGCCGTACCCACTGTTCGAGTGGGCCGCGCTCATGGTCGCCGGCCTCATCGCCGCGCGCCTGCGCCCGCGCGTGTGGCTCGCAGCGCTCGGCTTCGCGCTCGCCGTCGGCGGCGTATGGGCCCGCTCGCTTATCGACGCCCACCTCCACCCCTTCCTCAACCCCAATGGCCACACCGGCGGCCTCATCGCCATCCTCAGCGAGGTCGGCTGCTCCCTGGGCGTCCTCACCGTCTGCCTCATCGTGTTCCGTCGCTTCTGCCCGTACCCGCTGCAGGCCCTGGGCCGGATGCCGCTGACGGTGTACTGCCTGCACGTGACCACTGCGGACCTTGTGCCGTCCGGCGCGGCATCCGCGGCCGTGAGCATCGCCGCCGCGTGCGCGCTTGCGTCGGTGTGGCTGCTGCGCTTCCCGCGCGGCCCGCTCGAAGAAGCCCTGCGCGCGTTCACCCGGTCGCTCTCGCGCCAGGACCTCCCCCAGCGACCACTTCCCACCACACTTCACGAAGGAGCATAACTATGCGAATCTCCACCTCCACGATCCCCGCCGCCGCTGCGCTCGTCGCAGCGCTCACCGCGCTGGCCGCAACGCCCGTCGGCGCACTCGAATCAGACACGTTCGCCACCGATTCCCCCGAAACCGCGTCCGAGGGCGCGAGCGTCGTTTCCGTGCGCACCGCCAACGACGACCCCGCCGACGGCGTGTGCACCGGCACCGCGATCGCACCGCACTGGGTGGTCACGGCGCGCCACTGCATGGACCACCTGCCCACCGCCGGCGGGTCGGTGCGGACCGGCGAGGGCGATGCCCAGCGGACGGTGGCCGTGGATCGGTGGCTCACCGCGCCCCAGGGCGACATCGCGCTGCTGCACACCGCCGAGGACCTCGGCCTGGAGCGCTACGCCACCGTGGACACCGAGGTCCCCGGCACCGACACCGCCGCGCGCGTCTATGGCTGGTCCTCCGACGGCTCGGGCGCCACGACCCGCCTGCCCGTCACCGACGCGACCGTCGAGGGCGCAAGCCCCATGGCGCTTTTCGACGCCCACCAAGCCCTCACCATCGCACTCGCCCAAGGAGCCGGCATCCAGGGCGGCGACTCCGGCGGCCCCGTCTTCCGCGACGGCAAGCTCACCGGCGTGCTCAGCGCCGGACTGTTCGTGAACCCGGACGACCCGGAGGAAGTCGCCATGGACACCAACGCGGCCGCCTCCGCCGCCCCGCTCGGCGACGCCGCCGAGTGGATCAACGACCAAATCGCCGACGACCTGCGCGACACCGACGCCGCGGCGGACCCCGGCGCCGGCGAGGCGTCCGCGGCGCCGTACCTCATCGCCATCGCGGTGCTGCTCGCCGTGGCGGCCGGTGCGTCGGTGGTTGCGCGGCGGAGGGGACACGGAGGCGTCGATAAGCAGTAGGCCGAACCCCACATTTGGCGAGGCTCAATGTGGCAATATGCTGTAAAAGCCCATTGTTTCGGACAACTTTATGGAAGGTGGCTCAACGCCGATGTCCACGAGCTCCCCAACACCTGCGAAGACCGCACGCAAAGCTCGAGGCCTCAGCCACCGACACATCCACTTCATCGCGCTCGGCTCCGCCATCGGCACCGGCTTGTTCTACGGCTCGGCCGGCGCGATCCAGGCCGCTGGGCCGTCCGTCCTGCTGGTGTACCTGCTCGGCGGCGCGGTGGTGTACTTCATGCTCCGCGCGCTCGGCGAGATGAGCGTGCGCCACCCCGTCCGCGGCTCCTTCGCCGTGTACGCGCGAGAGCACCTCGGCGGGCTGGGCGGCTACATCACCGGCTGGATGTTCGCCTTCGAGATGATCATCGTGTGCCTGGCGGACCTCACCGCCATCGGCATCTACATGAAGTTCTGGTTCCCCGGCACGCCCGCCTGGGTGTGGATCACCGCGACCCTGTTGGTCATCGGCGCCGCCAACCTGGCCAGCGTGCAGTGGTTCGGCGAGCTGGAGTTCGCGTTCACGCTGATCAAGGTCGTCGCTGTGGTGGCCATGATCGTCGGCGGCGCGGCCGTCCTCGCCTTCGGGCTGGGCACGCACCCCGAAGCCACCGGGCTTGCCAACCTGTGGAACGACGGCGGTTTCTTCCCCAACGGTCCCGAGGGCATGATTGCCGCGTTCATCCTCGTCCTCTTCGCGTTCGGCGGCACCGAGATCATCGGCGTGGCCGGCACCGAGGCCGACGACCCGGACCGCTCCATCCCCAAGGCTGTGAACACGGTGCCGGTGCGCATCCTGCTGTTCTACGTGCTGGCCATCCTGGTCATCCTCATGCTCAACCCGTGGCGCACGATTACCGGCGACGAGTCCCCGTTCGTGCAGATCTTCTCCACCCTCGGCGTGAACTGGGCGGCGGGCCTGCTCAACCTGGTGGTCATCACCGCAGCACTTTCCGCCATCAACGCGGACCTCTTCGGCACCGGGCGCGTGCTCACCGGCCTGGCTCGCGAGGGACTCGCGCCCCGGGCGATGGCGCGCACGGTTCGCGACATCCCCGTCATGACCACCGTGACCCTGCTCATCGTCCTGGTCGTGGGCGTTGTCCTCAACGCGCAGTTCCCCAACGTCTTCGAGACGATCGCCGCGCTCGCCACCTTCGCCACCGTCTTCGTCTGGCTGATGATCCTCATCGCCCACCTTGCCTCGCGCCGCCGCATGACGGCCGCCGAGCAGCGCGCGCTGCACTTCCCGGTCCCGTTCTGGCCTTACGGCCAGTGGTTCGCCGTGGCGTTCATCCTGTTCACGTTCGGCATCATGGTGTGGCTGCCGCAGTACCACGTCGCCCTCGCCGCCGGCGTCGTCTTCCTCGTCGTCATGACGGGTATGTATTTCGTCACCGGCCGCCCGAAGGCGATCGCTGCGGCGCACACGGAGGAGGACTTCAAGTAGGGCTGGCTTATCGACGCCACCGTGCCCGCTTTCGCCCGAATACGTCCGACTTTACGGGAAATTCCGTTGTTTTCTGACCGGCTCCGCGGCACCGGCCCCAACGTTGTGCAATGATGGATGCCGGAAACAACGTCTACCGGTCACGGTATCGGAAAGAGGAGAACCACAGTGAGCATCACGAACCCGTCCACCCCGCAGAACAACATCACCCCCGGCAACAAGGTCGTGCTCATCGGTGCCGGCGCCGTTGGTGTCGCCTACGCCTACGCCCTGGTCAACCAGGGCCTGTGCGACCAGCTCGCCATCATCGACCTCGCTGAGGAAAAGACTCACGGCGAGGTCGAGGACCTGAACCACGCTGTCCCCTACTCCGGCCACAACACCAAGGTGACCTTCGGCACCTACGAGGACTGCCGCGACGCGGCACTGGTGGTCAACTGCGCGGGCGTCGCTCAGCGCGAAGGCGAGACCCGCCTGGACCTGGTGGGCCGCAACGTGAAGATCTTCGAGTCCATTAACAAGGAGGTCATGGCGAACGGCTTCAACGGCATCTACCTGGTCGCCACCAACCCGGTCGACATCCTGACCTACGCCACCCAGAAGCAGACCGGCCTGCCCGCCTCCCAGGTACTCGGTTCCGGCACCGTCCTGGACACCGCACGCTGGCGCTACAACCTGTCCCAGAAGTACAACGTGTCCGCCTCGTCGGTCCACTCCTACATCATCGGCGAGCACGGCGACACCGAGCTTCCGGTCATCTCCACCGGCTCCATCGCAGGTATCGCGCTGCGCAACCGCCTCGCCGAGGAAGCCGAGACCAACCCGGATGTCTACAAGGAGGTCGACGAGATGTTCGTGGCGACCCGCGACGCCGCGTACCACATTATCCAGGCAAAGGGCTCGACCGACTTTGGCATCGGCAGCTGCCTCGCCCGCATCACCCGCGCCGTCTTCGCCAACGAGGACGTCGTCCTGCCGATCTCGGCCAAGCTGGACGGCCAGTACGGCCACAACGACATCTACATCGGCACCCCGGCCGTGGTGAACCGCAACGGTGTGCGCGAGGCCGTCGAACTCCGTCTCAACGATGAGGAGAAGGAGAAGTTCGACCACTCCGCAACCACCCTGCGCAAGGTCATGGAGGACGCTGGCCTGGTCTAAACCGGTCTAGCTCTCTCAAGCGTCAAGGCACCGCAGATCTGCGGTGCCTTTCCCATGCGGGGAGACATACACCCCCCCCGTGCCGACGCTCGGTATGCCCACGAGTGCCACGCGCAGCCTGCGAATTGTGATATTGACACGGCCACTCAAGATTATGCGGCACAGTCTCCCCACCATGGCGATGCTCGATCATATGATGTGCAGGCACCGCGCGACAGGCTGCGTCCACCCCGAACCCGATTACTCGGTATGCACTAAGCACTGGGTGAAAGCTCGTAGGCTTCGTACCCTACACGCACCCCATTACGACCGTCCGTCCACAGCCCGCATATTCATGTAACACGTAGCAGAGGAGCGAAGCCTCCCATCATCCACAAATTGCAAAAGCGGGCATAAAACCGTTGCAGGATCGGGTATAAAACTGTTGCAAAAGCGGGTATAAAATCGTTGCATAATTGGGTACAATGCCGGTGTGCAGTACTTTTCCCGCTTTGCAGATCAGGTTTTGGAGGACTCTCTCCAGTTCATGGGAGGTGTCCTCCTTGAGGGGCCACGCGCTTGCGGGAAAACCTCTACTGCCCTCCAAAAGGCTGCAAGTTCTGTACGCCTCGACCGATCCCCCGAGCTGATCACGCTCGCCGAATTGAACCCCGCAATTTTACTCAACGGCCCAACGCCTCGCCTCATTGATGAGTGGCAACTCGCGCCTGCCATATGGAACACGATCCGCCATGAGATTGACGATCGCCAAGGACGCGGGGAGTTCATCCTTTCAGGGTCAGCGGCACCAGCCGATGACACCACGCGCCACTCAGGTGCGGGACGCTTTGCAAGATTGAGGATGCGTCCAATGTCGCTCGCGGAAAGTGGGGCGTCGACAAACCAGGTAAGCCTCGCAGAGCTACAACCGGGCGTTGGTGTGAGCGGAGTTTCCAAGCTCACCTATAAGGGCATGGCCGAACAAGCTGTACGTGGCGGATGGCCAGGCCTACTCGGCGCCAACACCCAGCAGGCGGTCATGTTTAATCGCTCGTACCTGGACAATGTCTTCGACGTGGAAGTACCAGAAAGCGTTGGCACACGTCACAACCAGCTAAACATTCGTCGGACCTTGGAATCCATCGCTCGGAACATTTCTGGCGAAGCAACGTTGAAAACACTCGCTGCAGACGTGTCTTCCGATGCCACAACAGTCGATCCGAAAACGGTCTCCACTTACCTCCAGGCACTTACCAGAATATTCATCCTCGACGAATTGCAGCCTTGGAGCGTCGCGCTCCGATCCAAATCACGGCTGCGCACCTCACCGAAGCTCCACCTCGCTGACCCCAGCCTGGCCTGCGCCGCCTTAGGTATCGGCGTTGACCGTCTCGCGAAAGACCCAGAGTTTTTCGGCCAGATCTTCGAGTCCATGGTCATCCGAGACCTGCGTGCTGCATCCGCCCTCCAGCACGGTCACGTCTACCACTACCGCGACAACACGGGCCTTGAAGTTGACGCCATCATCGAATACCCCGAGGACGGAAAATGGGGTGCCTGCGAAGTCAAACTCGGGGCGTCGCAGATCCCACAAGCCGAAGCAAACCTCATCAAACTCCGTGACGAACGTGTCGACACCAACAGGGTCGGGTCGCCTGCATACTTAGCCATTATCACCGCTACGGAGTATGCATACACGCTTCCTAGCGGAGTACACGTGATTCCTTTGGGCACCCTCACCGCTTAGCGGTCACAGAAACGAGTCAAACCATTCTCCCGGAATTGCAAAAGCATGTATAAACTTCGTGCACTGCAGGTTTACGCAACACCAGGAACGCATCCATCGCCCTGCTGCGCGCCTAAACCAGCGGCGCGGACCCCGAAGTTTCAAACTGTAGTACGCGGATTGCAGTAATCCTCGAAATGATGAGCGAAGGTGCCGGGCGAGCGGGTTTTTCAAAAGCCCAGGTCGCGCAGAACCCCCACACCAGGTGCTGCGCCTTCAGGCACCTATCACCGTGTCATCCAACCACATCATTTTTCGCCGCATCAAACACGCCTGCACATCCGCAGCCGGCCCAGGCAACCGCACGGTGGCATACCCATCCCATGATGAGTCACCCCCACGCGCGGAGTGCTCGGCTCGGTCGCCGGCAACTGAACACACTCGAGTCCTGCTGCTGCGAGAACGAACGAGAAAACCCAGCGGTCAACCAAAAAGCGCATCCAAAACACACGTCTAATAAGGCTTATGCCCTTGTGCCTTGAGCACGACCGGTTCCACCTCCGCGTAGGCTGCGACCTCGTCGACAAAGCTCTCGTCGTGGCAGGTGAGGATCACCGCTTGGCCTGCGCGCAGGCCGTCCGCGATGACGTGGTGCGCCTGGGTGCGGCCGGTGGCGTCGAGTGAGGTATCGGGTTCGTCGATAAGCACGAGCTCCCGGCCTTGGGCGAAGACCTGGCGCAATTGGGCGACCCGTAGCTGCGCCTGCGGAAGGTCGAGCGGATGCGTTGCATCGCTGCCGCCGGCGAACTCCGCGAGGGTGGTCTCCACAACCTGGTCAGCCACGCGCTGCAGCGCGAGTGAGACGCCGACCGGTTGAGGCGGATTGCCGTCGAGGCCAGCAAGCGCGCGCAACAGTGTTGTCTTGCCCGACCCATTGTGCCCGCGGAGCCACAGCACCCCGCCCTTGCGCGGGGCAAGCTCGACCGGACCGACCTGGAACTGCTCGCCGCGTTTCTCACGAAAATGCCACCACTTGCGCTGCGGTGCCTGGCGGCCCGCGGTTACGGCACCGAGATCGATACGACCAGGCTGCGGTTCGACGGGACTGGGAAGCGAAACTGGGGTGAGGTGCGGATTCGGGGTGAGTGTGGCGTCGATAATGCCGAGCTGCGCGCCACCAATCTCGCGTGGTTGATAGCCAAGCACCAGCGCGCGGGAGGAGGCGACGAGCTGCTCAATCAAGCGCGCGGATTCCGTATCAAGGCCCGCGAACGGGCAATCCAGCACAAGCAGCTCCGGCTCGAGCACCGCAACACACGCGATGGCCAGGCGGCGCGTCTCGCCACCAGACAACGTCGCCGGATGGCGCTCCGCCAAATGCGCAAGTCCCGTGCGCGCAAGAATGCGCTCGCAGCGCGCCTGCATCTCCGCGCGCTCGACGCCGCGCTGCTCCAGGCCGATCGCCACCTCCTCGATCACCGTCTCGCGCAGGTACGTCACGTGCGCCGCAGCGTCCTGGCCCACGACACCGACGTTCGGCCACTCCTCGTGGAGCTGGTTTGCCAGCTGCGACATCCCGGAGCCGGACGCGCCGACGACCTGCACGCGGTCGTGCGTGCTCAGCGCGCGCTGCAGCAGCGTCAGATCCATACGACCACCGCCACGCACGCGATCGGGGCGACAATCCGCAGCGCCTTCTGCGCCGCGGAGTCCGGCACCGGCCGCAGCACCGTGCGCCTCCCCGGCAAGTCATAGCCGGCGGTTTCCAACGCCGCACCACGGCTCGCACCCTGGCTGAGCAGCGCGGTGAGCACCGGCATGATCAGGCGCGTCACCACGTTTCGCGCGTGCACCGGCGCGCGCTTGAGCGCCTGCGCGTCGCGCACCACCTTCACCTGCGCGCTGCCGTGCGGGACGAGCTGCAGCGTCGCGCCCGCGATGTACGCCAGCTTGTTTCCGCCGGGCAGCACCTGCAGCGCCTTGACCAGCTCGGGGATGCGGACGTACGCGACGGCGGCGAGCATGCACGCCATCAACGCGCAGAATCGCGCCGCCAGCGCTGCGCCCACCGCCAGGCCGTCCGCAGTGAGCAGTGGGGCGATGCGTTCGCTGCCGTACGGCGCGTGGATGAGCAGCATGGACAGCCCGACGGGCACGGCGAGCGCCACCGTTGTCGCCGGCACCGAAGCGTTGCGCGTGCGCCACACCCCGAGCACGCACGCGACAGCCGTCATGGCCAGCGACACCACGGGCGAATTCAGTCCGAGGACCAGGATCCACCCGCACGCCCCCGCCGCCAGCGCCGTGAGAGGATTAATCACGCTGCGCGGAGTGCGCTTTTTCGACGCGGCGCGAACGCCTGAGCTGTCTTCCGCGGCAACGCCCGCACCGTCACGTAGGCGATCGCGAGGACGATCACCTTGTCCAGCGGGTCCGAGAGGAATGCCTGCGTGGTCACCGACGCGATGAGCGATCCGCCCATCTCGCGGAAGAGCGACACGAGCGCACCGGTGCCTACGCCCGCGGTGCCACCGAACACGAACGCGGCCACCGGCGCGGCGACGGCGCCGCCGACCAGGCCCAGCAGCATGCCGTAGCCAACCACCGTGAATATCGAGTGCAGCGCGTGCAGCCGGTGGATGAACACGCCCGCGAGGTACCCGACGAGCGCGGAACCCGCCGCGAACGGGAGCGCCACCGGGTTGAGCAGCCCCCAGACGACGTTGTTGAGCGCGCCGGTGGTCAGGCCGGCGATCGGCCCAGCGAGCGCGGCAACGAGCACGGTGCCGATCGTGTCCAGGTAGAGCGGCAGCCCGATCGAGCCGACGATCTGCCCCACGACGGAGTTGATGAGGATGGCCAGCGGGATCAGGCCCAGCGTGCGCGCCGGAAGCATGGGCAGCGTCGCCGCGAGCAGCAGGACGGTGCCCAGCCCGTAACCGCACAGGGTGATGATCGCTTCGGTGGATCCGCCGACGCTGTCCCAGCTGCTCGGGCGGACCAGCACGAGGTACGCCCAGGTTGCGGCGATGCACAGGGCGCCGGCGATGACGAGGAGGCGCTGTGGCAGGGTCCAGTCTCCAAGCGCCATGTCGGTCGGGGGCTTCACCGGCCCTTTGGGCGGAAACGGCAGGCGGTCGTCGGTATCGTGCGACATGGGGGTTCTCCAGGGGTAATACGCGGAAAAGGGGAAACTAGTCCTGTGGTCGACAGGGTTTCGCCTATGTCACCTCGGCGAAGCAGACGGCGAAAGTGTACCAGCTATTCCTCCGCCTTGAGGTGATACCCCGCCTTGAGCTGCTCATCTCCTGCGGTGAATCGTGCGTGGAGGGAGAACGCGGCGTCGACAAGCGCCCAAGCGCTAGGAATGTCCGCCGAGGTGACCACGCGCGCGTTGGGCTCGCGCTCCCACATGCCGCGCAGGTCGGCGGCGACGGTGCCGCGCATGAGCTCGCTTGCGGCTTCGACGTCAATGGTGGCCTCGGCGACGGCGGTGTCGACGCGACCAAGCGCGATGAGGACGGTGAGCAGGTCGTGGAGCTGGGCGCGGTAGCCTTCGCCGACGTCCTCGTGGAACTCGAAGTAGAAGCGCGTGATTTCCGGCAGCGCGGACGCGATCGGCGTCTCCCCCAGCGCCGCGACGAGCCGTTCGAGGCGCGGCGGGTCCAGGAGCATCTGCTCGGTCACGCCCAGCGAGCACAGCGTGATGGGCACCGGCGTGCGCGCGAAAACCTCCTGCGCCGCGTGCGGGTCGACCCAGAAGTTCCACTCGGCGGTCGGAGTGGTGTTCCCGGGATAGTTCACACTGCCGCCCATCACCGTGATGTGACGCAGCTGCGCGAAGTGGCGCGGGTGGCGGCGCGCAAACACGGCGAGGTTGGTCATGGGGCCGGTGACGATGAGGTGGAGGTCCTCACTACCGCGCTCGATGGCGTCGCACCAGAGCATGTCCCAGTCTGTCGCCACGTGGCGCGCGGGCGCGTGCGCGTAGCCCAAGCCCGTCTCGCCGTGGGTTTCCGGGGTGGTGGTCAGCGCAAGCTCGAGTGGCTGCGGCTCGCCTGCGGCCACGGGGATCGCTGGCAGGTTGCACTGCGCAAGCACCCACGCGGCATTCTGCGCGCATTGCTCGGCCTCAACGTTGCCCGCGGTCGTGGTCACGCAGTCCAGCTCCAGCTCGCCGGCGTGGTGCGCGGCGGTGAGGTAGGTCAGCGCGAACGTGTCGTCGATGCCAGGGTCGCAGTCCAGCAGCACTCTCATCCTAAGTCTCCTTCGTCTCAGTTCCGCGCGTGAGCCAGACGCCTATCGACGCCACCGCAATCCCCGCGCAGGCCACAAACGCTACGCCAAACCCAAAGGCCTGGGCGAGCAGCCCCACCACGATCGGCGCGAAGATCTGGCCCGCGTCCTGCGCCATCTGGAACGTGGAGAGCACCTTGCCGCCGGAGCGGTTATTCCCAATGAGGTCCGCGAGCGACGCCTGCTGCGCCGGGCCGATCAACCCGCTGCCCACACCCGCAAGCGCGGACAGGACGAGCAGCGGCACGACGCCGGTGGCCAGCCCCATCGAGCCGGTGAACACGGCGGTAGTGATCAGGCCCGCAATAATGAGTGGCTTGCGCCCGTGTTTGTCCGCGAGCCTGCCGGAGAACTGCAGCGTGACCGCGGTGCCGAACGCAAAGGCGGTGAGCGCAAAGCCGGCAGCGGCGCCGCCGTTGGCAAACACCGCTGCGGCGAACAACGGCAGGATGGACACGCGGGTGCCAAAGTTGACCCAGCCGTGCGCAAATGCCGAGGACAGCAGGCTCTGGTACGTGGGCATGCGCAGCGCGCTGGACAGCTGCATCGGCGGCAGCGGCGGCGGCAACTGCGCCCTCCCCTGCGGGTTGTGCGTAGCCACCCACACGAACAGCGCGGCAACGCCCACCATCAGCCCGTACACGGCAAACGGGATGCGGAAGCCCAGGAACGACAGGGCTGCACCGATGATGGGGCCGATGATGTTGCCCAACAGGAACGCTGACGAATAGATCGCGTTGGCGCGGCCGCGTATCGAGGGGTGCGTCACCCGCACAATGAGCGCCTGCGCCGACAACGTAAACATGGTTGAGCCGAACCCCGCGATGAAGCGCAGCACAAAGATCTGCCAGTACGCGGTGGCAAACGCCACGAAAAACGTCGCGGCCGCCACCACGCTCACGCCGGTGATGTAGACGGGCCGCGAGCCGAGCTTGTCCACGAGCATGCCCGCACCGGGCGCGCCGATGAGCCTCGCAGCGGCAAACACGGAGACGACCGCGCCTGCCGCGGCCATAGACACGCCGAAGCTCGCGGTGAACTGCGGCAGGATCGGGGCGATAAATCCGTACCCGAGCGCGATGAGAAACGCGGCCCCCACGAGCACCCAGATGGTGCGCGGGATGGCCGGCCGTGGCGGTGTGTGCGGCTGCTGCTGAGGTTCGGGCGTAGGGGTCATCGGGAAACAGCCTAAACCCACGCGCCAAGCGAGCAAACTGCAAGAACAACCACACGTTCGCCACTGTGTTCTAATTTGTGCGGTGCCGTGTTCACCTCTCCTCTTAGAGTGCCAGGCATGTTGAACTTCACAAGCAAAACGCACACCGCCCCCGCCCAGCCTTCCGACTACTGCGCCCCGCCGCCCACTGAGTACGCCGCGCACATCCGCGAGCGCGAACCGGACACGCTCCAGCAGCTCACGGCGATGATCCACCACCCGCGCTCGCTCGCGCGGCCCACTGCGCGGTGGCGCCCGCCGACAAAACGGCTCCCCCGCCTCGGTCACACCACCGAACTCACCATCGCCATCTCGCGGCGCCGCGTCGGCCCACGCGCGCAGGCAAGAGTCCGCGGGTACGGCGAGGACCGAGTGCCCGCGTTTCTCATCGAGGTCCGCGTCACCGACCCCTCCGGACTCCCCACGGACCGCCGCGTCGCCGAAGGGTGGGTGCGCGCGCTTTTGCCTATCGACGCCGCGGGCGCCGTCCACGAGCTTCCGTCACCCCGCGCGGCCAGCTACGTCTGGCTCACCGACGGCGACTTCGTCCCGGTACTGTCACCGTCCTCCATGTTTGAGGGTCTCGCGGCGGCGTAGCCCGCCCGGGCTAGTCCTCGTCGTCTCCGTCGTCCTCGTCGTCTTCATCATCGAAGTCGTCGTCTTCATCATCTTCGACGTCGTCGTGGCCGAAGATGTCGTAGATGTCGGGCTCGTCCTCGTCGTCTTCCAGCGGGAGGAGCTGGCCTTCCCACTCCTCCGCCTGGTCAGCGGCAAGCGACAGGACGTCGAAGAGCCGGTCGAAGTCGGTGAACGTGCCGAGGCTGAGCATTTCCGCCTCGGACACCGCTTCGCTGTGGATGGTCTCGAACAGGCGCAGTCGATCCTCCTCGGTCAGCTCTGCGTCGCCGTCGGACTCCCAGAGTTCGCCGATCGCGTCGTCCATGAGGTCGTCGTAGTTGTCCGACAGCGCGATGAACTCGACCGTCGCGGTGGCAGTCCCCTGCACCACCTCGACCTGGACCTGCAGCTCGGCGCTTTCGCCGACCTCGGCGCGCACCAGCTGGCTGTTGACGCGATCCGGGAAGAACTCCAGGTCCTCGATGCGCTCGTCCGTAGCCTCGAGGAGGTCGCGCAGCACGGTAATCACCTGGTCGGTGGCCATGTGCTCTGCCACGGTCTCCACGGCGCTTTCCACGGAGAAGACGACGGCGACGAGCGCGGCCTCAAATTCTTCATCGTCCTCGTCCACGTCCGCGGCGGCAATGTACACATTGGCGGCGGGCAGGAGCGGGTCGATTTCTACAAACTGGATTTCCACCTCGGACGTGATGGGCACGAACATGGTGTCGTCGTGTACCCGGGATTCAATCCCTTCACGGTCAAGGCTGGCTGCAATGTCCTCGAAAAAGCTCATGGCGGCGGTTTCCTTCCACTCTCCAGTCCAGGCCTGCCCCAGCCTAGCCAGGAATTCGCCGCGCCGTCGGCCGACGCGCACAAAGCACGGGTGCACGCGCGGTGGAAATTGCTGGGAGGTGTGTAGAGGGGGTGGCGGTGGCGTCGCTAAGCGTTGCCCTCGTCGGCGATGGAATCGGTGAGCGTTTCCACCAGGTCCTGCCTGTGCATGCCCCATTCGCGCATGTCAAAGCCCTCCCACGCGCGGCGCTGCGCCGCCTTGGGGTCGTACTCCACGGAGGACTTCGCCGCGAAGATCGCGGTCGCGCGGCCGGGCTCCGTGTCGCTGCGGAAACCGTAGACCGGCCACTTCTCGCCCGGATGCGCGTTGTGGAAGAAGGAGCCCCAGTGGAACTGCATGGCGGCGCTGACCTCGTCGAATTCCTCGCGCGGCTGGAACGGGTCGAACTTGGAAGCGCGGGTTGCCTTCGCATCGCCGAACACCGCCGCCAGGTCCGAGGTGTGCATGGCGCCGAGCCCGATCCGGCGCATCGTGGTCGACGCGTAGTCAAAGCGGTACATCCAGGTCGGGGCCGTGCGACGATGCTCGGTTGCCAGCATCACCGACGGCGCCCAGAAGACCGCGTCCGCGATGAGGGCGGCAAACTTCCGGCGATCGTCCACAAAGTCGTAGGTCTCCAGCACTGCCTCGGCGTTGTCGGGGTCGTAGACGCTCAGCGCCCGGCGCGCCGCGCGCAGGCGCGACTTGTTCGTCTGGTACAGCGCCTTGGCAAAACTGGCCTCGTCCGCGTTCGTGCCGATGATCAGCGGGACCGGCGCCTGGGCACCGGATTGGAACACGTCGATCGGGTGCGCGGGAAGCGTGTGCGTATCCACGGTGGGCATGAAGCTGGTGTTGAACTGGACGAGCTCTTTGCGGTTGAGCAGCATCGATTGCCCGACCCGCACCAGTGCCTCGGCGTCAGCCTCGCGCAGCGCCTCCAACGTGGTCTGGCTGGGCAAGCCCATATCCTTGATCAGCTTGCGCACCCACATCGCCGCCTGCACGCGGGAGTGCACGCTGGCAACGGGCGGCGACTGCGCAATCGCACGGTGGAACAGCCCCCGCGCAGCCGGGGCGCACATCAGGTGGATCACCGCCGCGCCACCCGCGGACTCGCCCATGATGGTGACGCGGCCGGGGTCGCCGCCGAACCCGGCCGCGTTGTCGTGGACCCAGCGCAGGGCGAGGATCTGGTCCAAGAGCGCCGGGTTGGCCACGCAGTCCTCGCCGAGCGTGCGGTAGTCCAAGTACCCGAACACGCCCAGGCGAAAGTTGACCGAGATGTAGACGATGTCCGTCGTCTTCGTCAGGTAGTGCCCCTGGAGAACCTTCTCGTGGCTCGACCCCGTGACAAAGGTTCCGCCGTGGAAGTACACCACCACCGGCAACTCCTCGTCGTTGTCGGGGCGCACGATGTCCAACGTGAGGCAGTCCTCCGTGCCGATGACGTTGTCCGTCCAGCCGAAGAACCCCTGCATGGCCGGGGGCGAAAAGGCGCTCGCGTCGCGCACCCCGGTCCACGACTCAACCGGGCGGGGCGCACGGAATCGCCCCGCGCCCTCGGTGGTCGCGCCGTACGGCACGCCGCGCCAGGTGCGGACCCCCGTGTCCGGGTCGACAATTCCGCGCACGCGACCGGCACTTGTGGTCACCACCGGTTGATCAGCGCTCGACATAGCCCCCACCCTAGACGCGAACGCGGCCACGTACAGCGACGCTCAACGGCAACGGGAATGGAAACCGCACGCGCAACGCTATACCGTGCGGAACTCGGTCCGACCGCCCAGGTGAGCACGAGCAATCACCGAGCGTTCGGCCGAAACGTGCACAATAGGTTTGCAATATCACACTATCGGGCTCGCCCCGGAGGAGGAAAGCATGGGACTGCTTGATCGCAACAACGACAAGGACAGCACGAACCGCGAAGGCAATGCCAGCGATACCGACGACGTCACTGCCGCCAACGGTGCGCAGCTGGCCGAAGGCGCCGGCCCGATCGCCCGCGCGTTTATCAGCTCCGTGGACAAGGCCGTCTCGCTCCAGACCAGCACCATCCGCGCGTACGTGGACTGGCTGCGTCGCCAGGACGCGGACGCAAGCCCGCAGGACGTGCAGAAGCGCATGGATGCGCACTTCCGCAACACCGTCTCCGCTACCGGCGCTGGCGTCGGTGCCGCCGCCGCGGTCCCGGGCGTCGGCCTGATCTCCGGCAGCGCGGCAGTAGCCGGCGAGTCCGTCCTGTTCCTGGATCTAGCCGCCTTCTACACCGTCGCGTCCGCGTACCTGCGCGGCGACGATCCGGCCGACCCTGAGCAGCGCCGCGCAATGGTGCTCACCACCCTGGTGGGCACCGAGGGCCTCGCAATCGTGGACACGTTCGTCGGCGAGAACGCCTCGCGCCTGCCGTCCAAGTCCACGCTCGCACGCTTCTCCGGCCCGGGCCTGGCTGAGGCAAACAACATGCTCACCAAGGCCGCACTGAAGCAGGTGCGAAAGAAGATGCGCCGCGCCTGGATTGGCAAACTCCTCCCGCTGGGTCTCGGCGCGGTCGCTGGCACCACGGCAAACCGCAAGCTTGCGGATGAGGTGATCAAGCGCGTCGGCCAGTCGCTCGACCCGGTGCCGGACGCGTTCACCACCCCGCTCCCGCCGAAGAAGGACGACGGGCAGGACTCTCAGGGCCTGAGCGTCGACCCGAAGCGCTTCGCGCAGTGGATCCTCAACATTTTCGGCCGCGGCAAAAACGACGCGGAGGAGCGCGCGCAGGTCGACGCCGCCATCGAAGCAACCAAGTAGCGCCGTGCCCCACGGCTTCCCCCTGTTCCGCCGCTCGCTGACCGCCAACCCGGTCACGGCGGCGCTCGCGTTTGCCACCGCTGCAGCCGCAGCGGAGTTGCAGGTCCTCCTCCCCGCGCTGACGGGGCGCGCGGTGGACATCGCCACGGGCAACGTCACCGGCTCGGTCTCGCGCACCGCGTGGACGATGGTTGGCGTCGCACTGGTTACGTACGCGCTGGGCGCGGTGCGCCGCTGGGCGTCGGGCCGGCTCTCCGCCACCTCCCAGCACTGGCTTCGCGTGGAACTGCTGCGCACGATGCACCGGCTGGATGGCAACGGGCAGGACGCGATTGTCACCGGCCAGATCGTGGCCCGCTCGATTTCGGACCTCAACCAGTACGCCATGGTCCTGGGCCAAACGCCCATGTTCTTCACCCGCGCAATGCAGCTGGTCGGCACGCTCGTCGTCATGGTGGGTATGAATCTGTCGCTGACGGCAATGGCGCTGTGCCTGCTGCCGCTGATCTTGTGGGAGGCGAACCGCTCCCGGAAGGCGCTCTACGCCGCCACGTGGGTAAACCAGCAGGCCACGGCGGATTTGGCGGAGCACGTGGAAGAGACCGTCTCCGGGGTGCGGGTGGTCAAGGCGTTCGGCGGGGAGCGAAGGAGCGTCGATAAGCTTGATGCGCTCGGCCGCGAGCTGTACGCGGTGAAGATGCGCGCGGCGAAACTGACTGCCCGCTTCCAGCCGCTGTTATCACAGCTGCCCAAGATTGCGCTGGTCATCACGATCGTCGCGGCGGGGCTGATTGTGATGCGCGGCGGCATCACCATCGGCGCGTTCGTGGCGTTCACCACGTATCTGACGTCGCTGACCTCGTCGATGTCCATGCTGACCAACCAGTACGTGCGCCTGCAGATGGGTATGAGCAGCTTCGACCGCCTCGACGAGGTCCTCGCCCTCGCCCCGCACTCGCCGGAGCCCGCGCGCAGCAGCGCCCCGGAAGGCCCCGTCGGGCTCGCGTTCGATCGCGTGCGATTCTCCAACGGCGGGACCACAGTGCTTAACGACGTCAGCTTCACCGTCTCCCCCGGCGAAACCCTCGCCATCGTCGGCCCACCCGGGGCCGGCAAAACCATGGCCGTGCAACTCGCCGGCGGCTTTTACACCCCCGATTCCGGGCAGTGCGCGCTTGTCGACGCCTCCCTGGCCACGACCCCCTACTCCGACCTTGCGCAGGAGGACCTCCGCGACCGGGTGACTTGCGTCTTCGACGACGCCTTCCTCTTCTCCTTCTCCGTCTTTGACAACATCGCCCTCGGCGCGCCCGCGGCGCTATCGGGCGAGGCGCTCACGGAGGCGGTGCACCGCGCGGCCAGGCTGGCGCGCGCGGACGAGTTCATCGAGCGCCTCGACGACGGCTACGACACGCTCGTCGGCGAGCGCGGGCTCACCCTGTCCGGCGGGCAGCGCCAGCGCGTCGCCCTCGCCCGCGCGCTCCTCTCGCAGCCGCGGGTGCTCGTGCTTGACGACGCCACCAGCGCCATCGACGCCATCACCGAAGCCGAGATCCTGCACAACCTTCGCACCGAGCTCGGCGACGTCGCCGTCCTCACAGTGGCCCACCGCCAATCCACGGTCGATCATGCCGACACCGTCCTCATCCTCGACGCCGGCCGCGTCACCGAGCACGGCCCCCGCGCGGACGTCGTCGCCACACCCGCCTACCGCGCACTCATGACCCCCGAGGCGACGCAGGCCCCCGCGAGCGCGGAGGCGCCCGAGCACCTGCTCTGGCCGGACGAGCACTCCACATCCGCGAACCCCGACCTGGCCGCGGCATCCGCCGCCCGCGCGACCAGCAGCGGGGGCGGTCGGCATACCATCATGGCTGATGTTGGGTTGCTGGCTGACGTCGCAAAGCTCCCGCCCGCGCGAGAGCAGCCGAACCTCAACGAGGCGACGCTTGCGCGGCTGCGCACCCCGACGGGCAGCGGCAACGAGTTCAAGGTTTCGCAGCTCTTCCGCGCGGTGCGCTGGCTGATCGCAGGCAGCGTCGCGCTCCTCATCGTCGGCGTGCTCGCCGACCTCGCGTTTCCCACGCTCATCCGCGCCTCGATCGACCGCGGCATCGCACCGAAGGACTTCCGCGCGCTGTGTGCCATCGCGGGCGCGACGCTCGCCGTCGTGCTCATCGGCTGGGCCGCCGACGCGTGCCTGACCGTCCTGTCCTCCCGCTCCGGCGAGCGGCTTCTCTACGGCCTGCGTCTGCGCACCTACGCGCACCTGCAACAGCTGGGGCTGAACTTTTTCGAGCGGCACCTGTCTGGGCGCATCATCACCCGCCTGACCACGGACATTGACACCCTCTCCAGCTTCCTCCAGACCGGGCTGGCGCAGGCGATCGTGGCGGTGGGCAGCCTCGTCGGCGTCTCCGCCATGCTGCTTGCCACGGACGGCCAGCTCACGCTCACCGCGATGAGCGCGGTGCCCGTCATCGTCGTCGCCACGCTCATCTTCCGCCGCCTCTCGCGCCGCTACTTCACGGCCGCCCGCGCCCAGATCTCGGTGGTCAACGGCGATTTCGCCGAGCTCATCGGCGGCATCCGCGTCACGCAGATGTACACCGCGGAGCGCCGCGCCGAGGCGGCGTTCACAGACGCTTCGCTCGCCTATCGACGCCTCCGCATGCGCTCCGTGACGCTCCTCGCCGCCTACTTCCCGGGCATGCAGGCCATCTCGCAGATCATGACGGCCGCCGTCGTCGGCGTGGGCGCGACGCGCGTGTCCGAGGGCGACCTCTCCGTCGGCGTACTCGTCGCCTTCACCATGTACCTCGGCCAGCTCTACGGGCCGATCCAGCAACTGGGCCAGATCTTCGACTCCTGGCAGCAGGCCACCGTCAGCTTCGACCGCATCACGGAGCTCCTGGCGGAGCGCACGATCGTGCCCGATACCGGCACCAACCCGCGCGCCGCCGACGCCGCCCGCGGTCCGCTTGCCCTCGAGGGCGTGAGCTTCGGCTACGGGGGCGTCGACAAGCGCGACACCCCAACCCTGGTGGTGAAAGACCTGGACCTCGACCTTCGGCCCGGCGAGACCGTTGCCCTGGTGGGGCCGACGGGCGCGGGCAAGTCGACCGTGGTCAAGCTGCTGGCTCGCTTCTACGACCCGACCGCCGGGCGGATCACCGCCTCAGGCACGGACATCGCCGAGTTCCCGCTGCCGGCATGGCGGCGCGCGCTCGCGCAGGTGCCTCAGGAATCCTACCTCTTCCCCGGCACCGTGGCCGACAACATCGCGTACGGCGCGCCGGGCGCCTCGCGGGCTGAGATCGAAGACGCGGTGCGCCGGCTCGGCGCCCTCGGCGTCATCGCGGCGATCCCCGGCGGGTTCTGCGCCTCGGTCGGCGAGCGCGGCCGCGGGCTCAGCTCGGGGCAACGGCAAATTATTGCGCTGGCGCGGGCGGAACTGCTCCACCCAGATGTGGTGTTGCTGGACGAGGCGACCGCAACGCTTGACCCGGCCACCGAGCACGCCGTCCTCAACGCTGCTGGTCGTACCACTGCTGGGAGAACCTCCATCATCGTCGCGCACCGTTTGCTCACCGCGCAACGGGCCGACCGCATAGTTGTCGTTGAAGGAGGACGTATCATAGAAGATGGTTCCCACGAGACCCTCCTGAAATCGGACGGAGAATATGCCCGGATGTGGGCAGTCAACCGAAATCGGGGGTAGGCCATGGTGGCGTCGTGGAAGAATGCGAGAGAGTTTTAACGCTCTGGCTATCAAGCGAATTACAGTCAAGATTTAGTTCGAGTAAAGACCCGACAGAAAGAGGCGAGGACCTGCCGTGAGCAGCGATAACACGTTCGGTCAGAACAGCTGGCTGGTTGACGAGATGTTCCAGCAGTACCAGGAGAACCCGGATTCCGTTGATCCGGAATGGCGCAAGCTCTTCGATGCAGAGGGTGCTCCCAAGGCACCGAAGGCTCAGCAGACACCGAAGACTCAGCAGGCGCCCAAGGCCGCCAAGGCCTCCGCTGCGCCGGCTGCGAAGCAGGAGACGGCGAAGACCGACCCGAAGGTTTCCTCCTCCACCGCCGCGCCGAGCCAGGACGGCCGCGAGACCCAGATCGACCGCGCCGCCACCGCCGCGAAGGCCACCGCGTCCAAGGAGAAGGCAACGTTGCCGAAGCCGAAGAAGTCCCCGCTGGACAACATCAACAACATTGAGGTTGAGCCCGGCGAGTTCCAGCTCAAGGGCGCGTTCAAGGCGATTGCTAAGAACATGAACGAGTCCCTCGAGGTCCCGACGGCGACGACCGTGCGAGACATGCCGGTCAAGCTCATGTTTGAGAACCGCGCGCTGGTGAACGACCACCTCAAGCGCACCCGCGGTGGCAAGATCTCCTTCACCCACATCATCGGCTACGCCATCGTCCAGGCAGCCAAGCTGCACCCGGACATGAACAAGAACTACAAGGAGGACGGCAACAAGTTCTACGCCGTCCAGCCGGAGCACATCAACCTCGGCCTGGCCATTGACCTGCCGGGCAAGGATGGCTCCCGCTCCCTCGTCGTCGCCGCCATCAAGGAGACCGAGAAGCTCGCGTTCAACGAGTTCATCGACGCGTACGAGGACATCGTCAAGCGCGCCCGCGACGGCAAGTTGACCATGGATGACTTCTCCGGTGTGACCATCCAGCTGACCAACCCGGGCGGCATTGGCACCCGCCACTCCATCCCGCGCCTGACCAAGGGCCAGGGCACCATCGTCGGTGTCGGCGCGATGGACTACCCGGCTGAGTTCGCCGGCGCGTCCGAGGACCGCCTCGCCGAGCTCGGCGTGGGCAAGCTGGTCACGCTGACCTCCACCTACGACCACCGCGTTATCCAGGGCGCGGAATCCGGCGAGTTCCTCCGCGACATCTCGCAGCTGCTTATCGACGACAAGTTCTGGGACGACATCTTCACCGCCCTGGAAATCCCGTTCTCCCCGATGCGCTGGGCACAGGACCAGCCCAACACCGGTGTGAACAAGGACACCCGCGTGATGCAGCTGATCCAGGCGTACCGCTCCCGCGGCCACCTCATCGCGGATACCAACCCGCTGCGCTGGCACCAGCCGGGCCTGCCCATGCCGGACTCCCGCGACCTGCTCATGGAGTCCCACGGCCTGACCATCTGGGACCTGGACCGCACCTTCCACGTCGGCGGGTTCGGCGGCAAGGAGACCATGACGCTGCGTGAGGTCATGTCTCGCCTGCGCGCGGCCTACACCCTGCACATCGGCGCGGAGTTCACCCACATCATGGACCGCGACGAGCGCGAGTGGCTGCGCGACCGCCTCGAGGTCGGCATGCCGAAGCCCACCAACGCCGAGCAGAAGTACATCCTGCAGAAGCTCAACGCCGCAGAGGCCTTTGAGAACTTCCTGCAGACCAAGTACCTCGGCCAGAAGCGCTTCTCGCTCGAGGGCGCCGAGACCCTCATCCCGCTCATGGACGCGGTCATTGACACCGCCGCTGGCCAGGGCCTGGACGAGGTCGTCATCGGCATGCCGCACCGCGGCCGCCTCAACGTGCTGTTCAACATCGTGGGCAAGCCGGTTGCCACCATCTTCAACGAGTTTGAGGGCAACGTCCAGTCCGCACAGCAGGGCGGCTCCGGCGACGTGAAGTACCACCTCGGCTTCCAGGGCGAGCACATCCAGATGTTCGGCGACGGCGAGATCAAGGTCTCCCTGGCCGCTAACCCGTCGCACCTCGAGGCCGTCGACCCGGTCCTCGTCGGTATGGCCCGCGCAAAGGCAGACATCCTCAAGGAAGCCGGCGTGCGCGAGGACCACCCGGTCGTGCCCATCATGCTGCACGGCGACGCCTCCTTCACCGGCCTGGGCGTGGTTCAGGAGACCCTGAACCTGTCCCGCCTGCCCGGCTACACCGTCGGCGGCACCGTCCACATCGTGGTGAACAACCAGATCGGCTTCACCACCACCCCGGACTCCGGCCGTTCCTCCTTCTACGCCACCGACCTGGCCAAGGGCTTCGACTGCCCGGTCTTCCACGTCAACGGCGACGACCCGGAGGCGGCAGCGTGGGTTGCCCAGCTGGCTACCGAATACCGCCGCGAGTTTGGCAAGGACGTCTTTATCGACCTCATCTGCTACCGCCTGCGTGGCCACAACGAGGCCGACGACCCGACCGTGACCCAGCCGGTGATGTACGACCGCATCCACAGCCACGATTCGGTCCGTACCCGCTACACCAAGGACCTCGTCGGCCGCGGCGACATCAACGCCGACGAGGCCGAGAAGGCGGCCCAGGACTTCCACGACCAGCTGGACTCCGTGTTCGCCGACGTCAAGGAGCACGAGGGCCACCCGAGCGAGCAGACCGGCATCACCGATTCCCAGGAGCTCACCCACGGCCTGGATACCTCCATCGACGAGGCGACCTTCAAGCGCCTCGCTGGCGCGTTCGTGGACCTGCCGGAGGACTTCACCTCCAACAAGCGCCTGAAGTCCGTGATGAAGAAGCGCGGCGGTTCCTTTGAGGACGGCAACATCGACTGGGGCTGGGGCGAGCTGCTCGCCTTCGGCTCCCTGGCCGAGGAAGGCAAGTTCATCCGCCTGGCGGGCGAGGACTCCCAGCGCGGCACCTTCACCCAGCGCCACGCGGTCCTGTACAACCCGGAGAACGGCGAGGCGTACAACCCGCTCGACCACAACGCGATCGAGTCCGGCAACGGCGGCCGCTTCGAGGTCTTCAACTCCGCCCTCACCGAGTTCGCGGGCATGGGCTTCGAGTACGGCTACACCCTGGGCAACCAGGACGCCATGGTCGCGTGGGAGGCGCAGTTCGGCGACTTTGCCAACGGCGCGCAGACCATCATCGACGAGTACGTCTCCTCCAGCGAGACCAAGTGGGGCCAGCTGTCGTCGCTCACCCTGCTGCTCCCGCACGGCTACGAGGGCCAGGGCCCGGACCACTCCTCCGCCCGCATCGAGCGCTACCTGCAGCTCGTCGCGGAGGGCTCCATGACCATCGCGCAGCCGTCCACCCCGGCAAACCACTTCCACCTCCTGCGCCGCCAGGCGATGGGTGAGATGAAGCGTCCGCTCATCGTCTTCAGCCCGAAGTCGATGCTGCGTAACAAGGCCGCGGTCTCCCAGCCGGCTGACTTCATCGAGGTCAACCGCTTCCAGTCCGTTATCGACGACCCGAACTTTGTCCAGCGCGGCAACAAGAAGATCGCCGACACTGACAAGGTCACCACGATCATGCTCTGCTCCGGCAAGATCTACTGGGAGCTGGAGAAGAAGCGCGAGAAGGACGGCCGCGATGACATCGCGATCATCCGCGTGGAGATGCTCCACCCGATCCCGTTCAACCGCCTCCGCGACGCGTTTGCCAACTACCCGAACGCGAAGGAGATCCGCTGGGTCCAGGACGAGCCCGCCAACCAGGGCGCTTGGCCGTTCTACAACGAGCACCTGCGCGAGCTGATCCCGGACATGCCGAAGATGGTTCGCGTCTCCCGCCGTGCGCAGTCCACCACCGCAACCGGTGTGGCCAAGGTGCACCAGCAGGAGGAGAAGGCGCTGCTCGAGGAGGCATTCGCCAAGTAACGCCTCGCAGCGCAAAGGCCCCCGGGACACGTCCTGGGGGCCTTTCTTCTTGGTCGCGCGTAGGGCGCGCGCTTCTCGACGCCTTCCGCTACGCCGCGCGCTGCGTCCCGTCCTTCTCGTCCTCGTCTTTGGTTTTCGGGGCGTTGATGTTAATGCTCGCGTACTCCATCAACCATTCCGCCACCGCGGAACGCACAGTCTCCCCCGCTTCTACGCGCTCTGCCATCTCCTCGATGTCCTTGGTGGACATCACGCGCGTAATAAAGTTCAACCGGGTCGACTCGGTGCGAGTGAGCTCGCCGTCTTTGATGATGGGGACGATGTTCTCCGGCAGACCCTGCTTCGCGGCCTCGCTGTCCTGGCAGGCCTGCGCGGGCGAGGGATCCACCGAGCGAACGTTGGCGGGGAACGTGGCGACCATGGCGGCATACACCTCATCTTGGCGCTCGGCCTCGGACGCGCTACTCGTCGTGTTCTCGTCCGCGGCTCCGTCCGCCTCGTCGCTCGGCTGCGCGAAGCTTTCCGCGGTCTGCGGATCCAGCTGCGTGAGGATCTGGCCCGTGCAGCCGACCACGATGTCGACGTTGTCTTCCTTCAGGATGTCCAACGGGCTGCGCGACGCAAACGACGAGTTCGCCGCGAGGCCGACCGGGCGGCCGTACGCGGCGAGGACCTGGTTGTAGATCTCTCCGATGACCAGCTGCTCCGGCGACGCCGGGTCGACGGCGATAGCGAGCGTCCCCTCTGCTCCGACGTTGAGTACGGTGGCAATCTCCGGCCGCTCAAACGGCGTGCAGGACGCGAGGGACAGCGCGCTCGCTGTCGCTATCGCCGCGGTGGCGATGCGTCGCCACCGCTGGTTCACCTTGCCCACACAGATCCCGTCCTCTCGGTCAGTACGTTCGGCCGTTTGGTCCTCTTGATCCTAGCGCTCGTCGCCGTTGGCCCCCTGTAACGGGCGCTGCGGCTGCCCCATCGCGGCGATCATGTCGCGGGCGCGAGTGGCCACGTCCTGCTCCGCGAGCACGTCGTAGCGGCCCGCCACGATCGTGGTCGCGGAGGCGAAGTCGCGCTTGCCGCCGGTGAACCCGTACGCAAACGCCGCGGAGATCAGCCCAAACACGGCACCGCCGATGACACACATGGATACCAGCAGCCACATGCTGCCCTCGGACGCGAACATCCCCATGATGAGGCCGATGAACAAACCGAACCACATGCCGGACAGCGCACCGCCGCCGAGCACGCGCGGCCAGGTGAGCCGCCCCGTGATGTTTTCCACCTGCATCAGGTCCACGCCGACGATCGTGAGCTTTTCCACCGGGAACTCGTTGTCGGACAGGTTGTCCACGGCCGATTGCGCCTCCTGGTAGGTGCCAAAGCTGCCCACCGGCCAGCCGGTTGGGATCTCGCGGTTTTGCGGGCTTCGGAGCGAGGGGGTAGTCATGGTCGGTGTCCTTTCCGGGGAGTCAGCGGCCTGTGCGTGCAACGTCCACATCTTACCGCCCGCGCTCATGGCTGGACCGCGCTAGGCCGTTTCTGCCACGTCACGCGCCACCCTATACTTGGTAGGCGTTATGACTGATACTTCCCCGATTACCAAAGACGCTGTCTACGAGGCCCTCTCGCGCGTCGAGGACCCCGAGATTGGCAAACCGATCACGCAGCTCAACATGGTCGAGTCCGTTTCCATTGACGGCAACGATGTCGCCGTGGGCGTGTACCTGACCATCGCCGGCTGCCCGATGCGAGACACCATCGAGTCCAACACGCGCGCGGTGCTCGAGGACCTCGAGGGCGTGGGCGAAGTCTCGGTCACCTTGCACACGATGAGCGACGAGCAGCGGCGCGAGCTCGCGCAGTCCCTCCGCGGCCAGCAGAGCGGCCCCGTGATCCCGTTCGCCGACCCGAACTCGCGGACTCGCGTCTTCGCGGTCGCTTCGGGCAAGGGTGGCGTGGGCAAGAGCTCCATGACCGTCAACCTCGCCACGTCGCTGGCCAAGCAGGGGCTTTCCGTGGGCATTATCGACGCCGACATCTACGGCCATTCCATCCCCGGCCTCATGGGCTCCGCGGGGCAGGGCCCGACTGTGGTGGACGAGATGCTCATGCCGCCGATCGCGCACGGCGTCCGCCACATCTCCGTCGGGCAGTTCGTGGAGGGCAATGCCCCGATCGTGTGGCGCGGCCCGATGCTCACCCGCGCCATCCAGCAGTTCCTCGCAGACGTGTACTGGGGTGACCTCGACGTCCTGTTCATGGACCTGCCGCCGGGGACCGGCGACGTGGCCATCACCGTGGCGCAGCTGGTGCCCAACGCCGAGCTGCTCATCGTCACCACCCCGCAGGCCGCGGCCGCAGAGGTGGCGGAGCGCGCCGGCACGATCTCGCAGCAGACGGACCAGCCGATCGCGGGCGTGATCGAGAACATGGCGGGCATGGTCATGCCGGACGGCTCCACCATGCACATCTTCGGCGAGGGCGGCGGCGAGCAGGTCGCCGAGCGCCTCACCGCGCTGACGGATAATGAGGTCCCGCTGCTCGGGTCGATCCCGCTGGACCCGAAGCTGCGCGAGCACGGGGACACGGGCACGCCGGTCGTGCTCGATGAGCCCGACTCCCCCGCCGCCAAGGCCATCACGGAGGTTGCAAACACGCTGAAGATCCGCCGCACCTCGCTGGCGGGCAAGAGCTTGAACCTCGGCGTGAAGTAGCCCCTGGTGCTGCCTGCGCCTAGGTGATGTCGGCCCAGGAGAAACCGCCGCCGGATGCGTCCGGCTTGCGCTTTCCTTGGGCGTCACGCCGCGCCACCTGGCGGGTGGAGCCGCCGCCCGGCTCACCCGGGTCCACCGGCGGCTTGGGGGTCCGAGCTTGCGGGTCGTGGCGAAGCGCCGCGCGCGGGTCGGCGTTTCCGGGGACGTTCGCGTCAACCGAGTCATCCCGGTCATCGTCGAAAAGCATCTGCGCCATCGCCCGCTTGGGCCCCATGGCGGCGTACTTGCTCACCTTCTGCATGGGCGCGCGGAACTCCTCAAACTCCTCGAATTCGCCGTTGAGCTCCGCCTTCGCATTGTTGATGGCCTTGCGGGCCGCGTAAATGGCTGCGCGGACGTCCTGGATCACGCCCGGCAGACGCTCGGGGCCAATGACGATGAGGCCGATGATGAGGATGAAGAAAATCTCGCCCCAGCCGATGTTGGAAAACACTGCCTGCCCCCTCTACCCGCGGCGCCTGAGCGTGCGGAACACTACTTCCATCTTGTCCAGCATGCTGCCGTGAGACTGCGCGGAGGGATCCACCCACGGACGGTCGGCGACGTCATCGCTGCGCAATTGCGCCAGCCGCTCGACCAGCGAGTCCGGGGCGTGCAGGTCGTCGTCGTTGCAGCTGCGCACCCGTTGGGAGGTGATTCGCTGCGCCTGCACCTCGGCGAAGCATTCCGCGCACTGCATCAGGTGCGAACGGGCGCGACGCGCCGCCGTGGCGCTGAGCTCGTTGTCGGTGAACGCGGCGATGGCCTCGGGGCTGAGGTGCTCGGTGGAGGAAAACTGCTTGCGCCGGGGTGCGCCGGATGACGCGGCGGTCGACGGCATCTTCTTGCTCACCCTGCTCACCTCGCCCACTCAGTGCGCTCCTTTACTCCTCGTTCTCGCTCGATCGCATGTTGAGGCCACTGGCCCAATTTGCACCTAGCGTACGCCCGTCCGGCGCCGAGTGCGCTCACCGCCCCGCGGAGCAGGTAAAACTACCGCGCCCGGATCAGGTCCTTCGCCGCTTGATCGTGCTGTGCCTGCGCCTCCAGCGACGCGCGCAACTGCTGTCGGCCGCGGTGGATGCGCGAGCGGACCGTACCCATCTTCACGCCGAGGGTGTCGGCGATCTCCTCGTAGGTCATCCCGACGACGTCACAAAGCACCACAGCGACACGGAAGTCCGGGCCGAGCTCGTCCAGCGCGTGCTGGAGCGCGGGATCGAGGTTGGCCACCGTGTACGCCTGCTCCGGCGTCATGTCGGTGCCGGGGACGCGCTCGTAGTCCTCCGGCAGCGCCTCCATCCGGATCGTGGCGCGGTGGCGCACCATGTCCAGGAACAAATTGGTGGTGATGCGGTGCAGCCAGCCCTCAAACGTGCCGGGCTTGTAGCTCTTCAGGTTGCGGAAGACGCGCATGAACGTTTCCTGCGTGAGGTCCTCCGCGTCCTGCTGATTGCCGGAGAGGCGGAACGCAAGGCGGTAGACGCTGTCCGCGTGCTCCGCAACCAACTCGGCCCAGGTGGGCATCCCGCCCTGGCCAGCGTCAAACGCCGCAGTGCCCGTCAGCGTGTCGGCGTTCGGGGTGGGCAGCTCGCGCGGTGAAGTCATTGCTCTATTGTGGCAGAGATAACTGAGCCTGGGCAACACTTTGCTCGGCACTTTGCTTGGTGGCGGGTAACAATCCGCTCACGATCCGCAGCTCGCTATGATGTGCGGTGTGAGTGAGACAGCTTTTTCCCAAATGATCGCCTACATCGACCAGCGCGCGAACCACGCGAAGGGCGCGGCGGATGCGGACCCGTTCAGCCACGGGCTCGAGGTCGCCCGCGTTGAGGCCGAGGAGAACGGCGTGAGCCTGCCCTCCCCGACCGTGGGCACGCTGCTGACTACCCTCGCCGCGGCGGGCGCGCGCGCAGACGCCGCGCAGGGCGCCGTCGCCGTCACCCCGGCCGCGGGCACCGTGGGCCTGCACCTGCTGCGCGGCCTGCCGGAAAAGTCCACCCTGACCTGCATCGAGCCCGAGGCCGCGCTGCAGTCCGGCACGAAGGCGGCAGTGCGCGCCGCGGGGTACGCGCCCTCGCGGGTCCGCTTCCTCACCGCCCGCCCGCTCGATGTGATGGGCCGCCTGGCCAATGACGCCTACCAGGTCATCTACGCGGACGTCTCGCCCGTTGAGCTCGGGGCGATTATCGACGCCGCGTGGCCCCTCCTCACCCCCGGCGGCACCCTCGTGCTCGCCGGCTCACTGCTGGACGGCACGGTCGCCGACGCCACCCGCCGCGACCGCGAGACCGCGGCCACCCGCGAAGCGGACGACTACGCGGAGACGTTCGCGGCGGAGCACGGTGGCGTCGTCACGCGTCTGCCCCTCGACGGGGGCCTGACGCTTGTGACGAAGCGCTAGATTACTTCGTTCTTGCCAACGGCGACCACGCCGTTGTCAGAGACCTTGTAGCGCTCGCGATCGCGCTGCGGGTCGACGCCGATGATCTCACCATCGGACACGTAGACGTTCTTGTCCAAAATGCAGTGGCGCACCACTGCCCCCTTGCCCACGCGCACGCCCGGCATGAGCACGGACCCCTCCACGGTCGCGCCCTCTTCTACGCGCACGTCCGTGGACAGGACGGAGTTGCGCACCGTCGCGCCGGAGATGATGGACCCGGAGGCCACGATGGACTCCTGCGCAATGCCGCCCATGACGAACTTGGCGGGCGGAAGGTTGCCGTCCTCGGTGGAGTGGATCGGCCACACGTTGTTGTAGAGGTTGAAGATCGGGTGCGAGGAGATCAGGTCCATGTGCGCCTCGTAGAACGAGTCGATGGTGCCGACGTCGCGCCAGTACCCCTTGTCGCGCTCGGTCGCGCCCGGCACGTGGTTCTCGGAGAAGTCGTAGACGTTCGCCTCGCCCTGGTTCACAAAGTACGGGATGATGTCCCCGCCCATGTCGTGGGCGGAGTCCTCGTTCTGCTCGTCCTCCAGAAGGGCCTGCACGAGCGCCTCGGTGGAAAAGACGTAGTTGCCCATCGACGCGAACGTGACGTTCGGGTCATCCGGGGTGCCCGGCGGGTTGGCCGGCTTTTCCAGGAACTCCGTGATCGTGCCGTTTTCGTCGGACTGGATGCAGCCGAACGCGGTGGCCTCCGCACGCGGCACGCGGATGCCGGCAACGGTGGCTGACTTGCCCGAGGCGATGTGGTTTTCCACCATCTGCGACGGGTCCATGCGGTAGACGTGATCCGCGCCGAAGACGAGGACGTAGTCCGGCTTGTCGTCATAAATGAGGTTGAGCGACTGCACGATCGCGTCCGCCGAGCCGTTGTACCAGCGCTTGCCGCGGCGCTGCTGCGCGGGCACGGACGCGATGTACTGCGGGGTTGGGCCGGACACGTTCCACGCGGTGGCGACATGGCGGTCGAGCGAGTGGGACTTGTACTGCGTCAACACGGCGATGCGCATGTAACCCGCGTTGACCAGGTTGGACAGGACGAAGTCGATGAGGCGGTAGTTACCGCCAAACGGGACTGCAGGCTTGGCACGGTCGGCGGTCAGTGGGAACAGTCGCTTCCCTTCGCCGCCCGCGAGGACGATGGCGAGGACTCTTGGCTGGCTTTTCACGCCCACCAGAGTATTGAAAAGCAACTTCTCTCGCAGTGGCTATGTACACATTTTCACCACTTTAGGGGGACGCACCACACCTCCCGTTCGGGTTCCTGCAGCGCCGCGCATTCCTCACTACTGTTGGGGCTCATGAGAGTCGGAATGATGACCAGAGAGTACCCACCGGAGGTCTACGGTGGTGCCGGCGTGCACGTCACTGAGCTGACGCGCTTTATGCGCGAGCTTATCGACGTCGACGTGCACTGCATGGGGACGCCGCGCGAGATGGACAACGTCTACGTCCACGGCGTAGACCCGGAGCTCACCGACGCGAACGGCGCGATCAAGACGCTGTCCACCGGCCTGCGTATGGCCAACGCGGCGAGCGGGCTGGACCTGGTGCACTCCCACACCTGGTACGCGGGTCTGGGCGGCCACCTGGCATCCCAGCTCCACGAAATCCCGCACGTGGTCACCGCGCACTCGCTGGAGCCGGACCGCCCGTGGAAGCGCGAGCAGCTCGGCGGAGGCTACAACGTCTCCTCCTGGAGCGAGCGGAATGCCATGGAGTACGCCGATGCGGTCATCGCGGTGTCCTCCGGCATGAAGGACGCGATCCTGCGGGCGTACCCGCGCATTGAGCCGGACAAGGTCCACGTGGTGCTCAACGGGATCGACACCGCCAACTGGTACCCCGGCCAAGCGACGATTCTGGAGGAACTCGGGGTGGACCCGGCGAAGCCGGTCGTCTCGTTCGTCGGCCGAATCACCCGTCAGAAGGGTGTGCCCCACTTGCTCAAGGCGGCGCAGCAGTTCGACGAGGACGTGCAACTGATCCTCTGCGCCGGCGCCCCGGACACCCCGGAGATTGCGACGGAGACGCAGGGGCTCGTCGAGAAGCTGCGCGCGCAGCGCGACGGCATCTTCTGGGTGCAGGACATGCTGCCGCCGGAGAAGATCCGCGAGGTCTACGCTTCGTCGGACGTGTTCGTCTGCCCGTCGATCTACGAGCCGCTGGGCATCGTCAACCTGGAGGCCATGGCGTGCGAGACCGCCGTGGTGGCGTCGCGAGTCGGCGGCATCCCGGAGGTCGTGGTTGACGGCGAGACCGGCACCCTCGTTGATTACGACGAGCACGATCCGGAGGCCTTTGAGCACGCCCTCGCCGAGGCAGTCAACGCGCTGGCCGGGGACCCGGAGACGGCAAAGCGCATGGGTGCCGCAGGCCTGGCACGCGCCCGCGACACGTTCTCCTGGTCTACCATCGCGCAGGAAACCGTGGACGTATACAAGAAGCTGCTGTAGAGGAAACAGAACTAAGTATGAGCGTTTACAGACCCGAACTGCACGTGACCGCCGAGCGCGGCATCCTCGAGGGCCCCGCAGGTGTCATCCGCGCCGGCGAGCGCGGCGAGCGCGTGTGGCACATGTTCTACCAGTACAAGCTCACCCCGGACGCCCCGAGCGCGTGGGGACACGACATGAGCGAGCAGGACCCGTTCAGCTGGCTCGAGTGTAACGACGCCCTCGTTGCCGTCGGCGGCGAGCTCAACGTCCGCGCCGGTGCTGTCGTCGCCACCGATGACGGCGCGGACCTGTACTTCACCTCCAACACCTCTGCGGGTGACACCGTGCAGCGCGCGCACGCCGACGACCTGACCGCGCTCTGCGAGGAGCTGGAGGAGTCCGAAACCGGCGAGCTGCTCCCCTCCTCCGGCGTCAAGCGCCTCGGCGCGGTGGTCCAGGACACGGAGGTCGACGGCCAGGTATACACCAACTTCCGCTCCCCTTGTGTCGTCCCTGACTGGGAGGAAGATGACAACCGCGAGCGCGGCCACGACGGCTGGCTCATGCTCGCGGTCACCGGCTCGCTCGAGGCACCCGTGCCCGTCGTCCTTTCCTCGCACGACGGCCAGAGCTGGCTTGTCGACGGCGCACTGACCTTTGACGGCGACCCCGGCCTCGATGTGACCAAGCCGCTCGTTGCCCCGCGCATCTCCCGCCTGCGAGACGAGGTGGACGGCGAGATCTACGACGTCCTCTTCCTCACCGCCGAGATCGACGGCAAGGACCGCACTGTGTACCTCGTCGGCGTGCTCAAGGGTAGCGTGTTCACCGTGACCTCCCCGGCAAAGCCGCTGGATTACGGCCACGACTTCACGCGCCCCCGCAACTCCGCCTACACCCTGGAGCCGTCGAACGCTGAGGACCGCTACGAGCGGACCTACCTGTTCGGTTTCATGACGGACTCCGGCCGCCACGGCGACCCCACCAAGCAGCCAAACTGGGAGTCCGAGGGCTGGGCGAACACGCTGACGCTGCCGCGTCGCGCGACCTTGCAGCACGGGCAGCTCTACCAGGTCCCCGCCGGCGGGCTGCCGGAGGCGGTGCAGTCGTCGCGTCACGCACTGATGTGGACGGCGCTGTGCGACATCCCCGCGGGCTCGTCCGTGGAGGCCGAGGTGCTGGACGCCAACGGTGAGCCGGTGGCTGTGATCACCCACAACGGGGAGACCCTCACCGTCGACCGACTGGATGGCGCCCCTGCGGTCGCGGAGATCCACGACGACGATGAGGACAACATCACCGTCATCGTCGACGGCTCCACCCTCGAAGTCTACGCAGGCGGCGGCAGCGTCGTCACCGCATCCCGCATCTGGTCCGCCACCGGCTACATCGGCATCCGCTCCCGCGCGGCGGGCGACGCCGAGATCTACAACGAGTGGCGCCGGGGGTTCCCCAGCGCCCAGTAGGCGCTCGCTCCGGCCTACGCCTTGCGCAGCCGGACGAGCTGGCCGCGCGCCGTCACGTCCATGTGCTCCGGCAGCGCCGCGAGGCGCTCCCGCAGCACTTCCGGCGCCACGTGGCGCGCCGAAGGACTCATCCCTACCTGCGCGGCGATCGCGTCGCGCTCCAGGCGCATCGTGTACTCGATGAGCTGCGGCTCCGCGGCCAGCTCCAGGTGGCCCTTGGCCTGTTCCACCATTCGCTCGAGTTTGCCCGCCTCAACGCCGAGGATGCCCAGCGGTTCGCGCAGCTCGTCGAGATGGCCCTGGTGCGCGATGAGCGCGACGACCTCTCCGCCGGGCGCGAGAGCGCGGGCAAATTCCGCCGGGTTGCGGGGCGCGAAGACATCCATGATGGCGTGAACGCTACCGTCGCGAATCGGCAGCTGGCTCCACACGTCGGCCACCACGGCGCCGACGCGCGGGTGGGACTTGGCCAGGTGCTTCGCGGCGGGTATGGAAATATCCAGCCCGATACCGCGCGCGCCGCCGACGCTGTCCAGCGTGTGCGCCAGGTAGTAGCCGGTGCCGGCCCCCACCTCCAGCACGGCCGGTTCGGCCACGCCGCGTGCCTCCCCTGCTGACGGGTCGCCCGGCTCGGGCGCACTGTGCTCCAGCACGTCCTGCACCTGCTCCGTCACGGCCTCGACGAACGGCGCGAAGTGCCCCTGCGAGAGGAAGGCTTCGCGGGCGTGGATCATCTCGATCGAGTCGCCCTCGTGGTTCAGGCCCTTTCCACTGGCCAGCGTGACGTAGCCCTGCTTGGCCACGTCATAAGAATGCCCCGTCTCGGAGACGAGGCGCGAAAAGTCGTCCTCGCCCCGCAACGGGGAAAGATCTGCCGGGTCTGCAAGCACGTCCACGATGTCTTTGAGCATGTGGAAAGCTTACCGCACCGCCGACCGGGCCAAGCGGTGCAGGGTGAATGCGGCTACGCCGTGGGTTACTGCCCCGCAGCGTCGATAAGCAGCTGGCCCAGCTCGGCTGCTTCTTCCTTGCTCATCTCCACGACGAGCCGCCCGCCGCCGTCGGATGGAATGCGCATCACAATCTTTCGGCTCTCTTCTACAGCTTCCATCGGGCCGCTACCAGTGCGCGGCTTCATTGCTGCCATGCGTATTCTCTCCTTTGAACTCAATGACGTATGGAGTCAATGATACGCCTGTATGAGCCCGACCATCCGGGCCAAGCAGCATTTCGGTAGCTAACTATGCCTTTCCGTACGGATTTCCCCCAGCTTTCGGTGCCGGCTCCAGCGTCTCGGGCGCCTCAAACTCCGCCGCGCTCACGCCCTCGGTGAGCGAGTGCGAGTCCACCTTCTGCGGATTGCGGGGCTGCGCCGGGCGAGCCGCAGCGGCCTCGTCGTCGCACCACTCCGCGGTGTCCTGGCCGGTCAGCTGCGCGATGAGTGCGTCGACCTGGTCCATCCGGTACCCGCGGTGGACGACCTCAAGCTGGATGTCGTCAAAGTTGCCGTCCTCAACCGCGCGGCGATTCGCCGCCTTCACATTTTCCGTGTCGGGCATCGGCGGCTGCGTCTCACCGCGCCCAAAAATCGACGACGCCAGCAGCGTCCCCAGCACGCTGAACAGCGCCAAGACAAGAATCAGGATAATCCAAGAGAGCATGGGCGCTATTCTACTTCCCGCCCCACGCAACGCGCTGCTGCACCTCGCCCAGCGCGCCCCGCCCCGCGGCCCGATCCAGGATCGTCGCCACGATCACATCTGCCATCGGCGCGAGCTCCTCCAGCGGACGGTTCCGGTGTCGCCGCGCGCTGAGCTGCACTTCGGTGACGGCGGCGGGGGTGTGGGAGGCCGCGACGTCGAGGAGTAAGCCCACCTCGACCCCGTAGCCGGCGACAAACGGCAGGCTCAGCGCGGTGCTGCGGCGGATGGCGTACTCGCCGGCGAGCGGCTGGGAGATGTGGCAGAGCTCGGGGAACAGCGCGCGCAGCAGCGGCTTCGCGGTGAGCTCGGTGACGCGGCCGCCGCCGGGGCCGCCGTTGAGCTCGCGGGGGTAGGCGGCCTTGACCAGGTGGATCGCCGGGTCCGCAAACGGTGCCGCGAGCGCGTCGACCCAGCCGGGGCGCAGCGAGGTCACGTCCGCGTCGACGAAGACGACAACGTCTCCGCTCGCGGCGCGCACCCCGCGCCACAGGGCCTCGCCCTTGCCGGGAACGGTCTCGGCGGGTCCGACGTCGCGCCAGTTCACCACGCGGGCGCCCGCCGCTGCGGCCTCGCTGGCAGTGGCGTCTGTGGAGTCGGAGTCGATGACCAGCACCTCCCCGCCGTCGCGCGCGGCACGCGACTCGAGGCAGGTCCGCACCACGTCGCCGACGGTGCGCTCCTCGTTCAGCGCCGGGATGACCACGCTCACGCGCGGGCTGCTCACGCGAGCCCCCGGACGGTGGCAAGCGGCGCGGCGGTGCCCTGGATCGCCGCGGTCATGCGGATCACGTCCACGGTTTCCGCGACGTTGTGGACGCGGAAGGCGGCGACGCCGCGGGCGGCCGACCAGGCGGTGGCAGCGAGCGTGCCCGCGACGCGTTGCGCTGGGTCGTTGCGGCCCACCGTCTCGCCGACGAAGTCCTTGTTGGACAGCGCCATGAGCACCGGCCAGCCGGTGGCAACGAGCTCGTCGATCCGGCGCAGGATTTCCAGGCCGTGGAACGTGTTCTTGCCAAAGTCGTGGGTGGGATCGATGAACACGCGCTCGGCGGGCACGCCGTAGTCCACGGCGCGCTCGGCCAGCGCTGAAGTTTCGCGGATCACGTCGGCGACGACGTCATCAAAATGCACGCGGTGCGGGCGGGTGCGCGGCACCACCCCACCAGTGTGGGAGCAGACGTAACCGACCGCGTGGTGGCCCGCCACCTCGACGAGCTCGGGGTCCCAGCCCGCCCAGGTGTCATTGATCAGGTCCGCGCCGGCGTCGATAGCTGCTTCGGCGACGCTCGCTCGCCATGTGTCCACGCTGATGGACACCTCCGGGTGGCGCGCGCGGACCTCGGCAATCAGCGGGACGACGCGGTCGATCTCTTCGTCGACGTCCACCTCATCGCCCGGTCCGGCCTTGACGCCGCCGACGTCCACGATGGACGCGCCCGCCGCGATGACCTCGTCCGCACGCTGAGCTGCCTTCTCAATGGCAAAGGTCGCGCCCTTGTCGTAAAAGGAGTCCGGGGTGCGGTTCACGATGGCCATCACCCGCGCAAGCGAGTTACTCATATCCACCAGCGCGTTGCGCGTCGCCGAGGCGCTCATCCGTCATCACTTGGTGCGTCTCCACGATGTGCGCGATGGCCTCCTCGACCGAGTCGGTGACCAGGAACAGTTTTTCGTCGCCAGGCGAAATGAGCCCGCGCTCGAGCTGCTGGTTGACCATCCAATCGACCAGGCCGGACCAGAAGTCGGTGCCGATGAGCACGATCGGGAAGTTGGTCACCTTGCCGGTCTGCACCATGCACAGCACTTCGAAGACCTCGTCCATCGTGCCGAAGCCACCAGGCAACGCGATAAACGCCTGCGAGTACTTCAGGAACATGGTCTTGCGGGCGAAGAAGTAGCGGAAGTTCAGGCCGAGGTCGACCCAGTCGTTCAGCCCCTGCTCGAATGGCAGCTCGATGCCCAGGCCAACCGACATGCCGCCGGCGTTATGCGCGCCGCGGTTCGGCCCCTCCATCAGGCCCGGGCCACCGCCGGTGATCACGGCGTAGCCGGCCTCGACCAGCCCGTGGCCAACCTGGTACGCCTGCTCGTATTCCGGGGTGCCCTCGCCCAGCCGCGCTGAACCGAAGACGGTCACGGCCTTCGGCAGCTCGCTGAGTGCGTCGAAGCCGGCTACGAACTCGGACTGGATGCGCATGACGCGCCACGGGTCCGCGTGCTTCCAGTCGTGGTCGGAGGAGCCGAGCGATTCGAGCAGGCGGCGGTCATGCGTGGACGCCTGCTCGTTGTCGCTGCGCAGCATGAGCGGGCCGCGGAGCTTGCGGTCACGGTCGGGGCGGGGTGTGGTGTGCGGTGCCATAGTAATTGTGCGTGGAAAGTTTTCTATGTTCAGTGAAGAGACAGGTAGTCCATGAGCTGCGCGAACACCTCACGGATCTGGCTGATCGGGCACTGCTCGTCCTTCTTGTGAGCAAAGCCCGGATCGCCGGGGCCGAAGTTCACGGCCGGAACACCAAGGTTAGAGAACCTGGACACGTCCGTCCATCCGAACTTCGCACGGAAGTTCCCGCCCACGGCCTTCACCAGGTTGGCCGCTACCGGGTGGTCCAGCCCCGGTAGCGCGGCCGGCGCCACGTCGTCGTACGCAAGCGTCAACCCGTCTTCCAGGGCGAGCACCTCCTCGAGGTGCGCCTTCGCGTTCTCCACGTCCCGGTCCGGCGCATAGCGGAAGTTGACAATCAGCCTGGCGTGGTCCGGGATCGTATTGGTGGCCACGAACCCCTCCATGCCGACGACGTTGATGCCCTCGCGGTACTCGCAGCCGGCGATGGTGACGCGGCGCGGCTCGTAGGCGGCGATGCGGGTCAGCACACCCGCAAGGTCGTGGGCCGCGTTGTGCCCCAGCCACGAGCGCGCGGAGTGCGCTCGGGTGCCGTGCGCGTCCACAAAGACGCGGATCGTGCCCTGGCAGCCGGCCTCGATCACCCCGCCGGACGGCTCGCCGAGCAGCGCGATGTCGCCGGCCAGCAGCTCCGGGTGGTCCCGCTCGAGGTGGAACAGCCCGTTGTATTCCTGGGCGACCTCCTCGGCCTCGTAGGCAATGACTGTCATATCAAACGCCGCGCGCTCCCCCGGCGCCTCGGCCTCGCCGCGCACGAGCCGCGCGAACGCCCCGAGGTAGCACGCCATGCCACTTTTCATGTCCACGGTCCCGCAGCCGAACATGGTGTCACCCTCAATGCGGTGCGGCGTGTTGTCCGCCAGCGGCACCGTGTCGATGTGTCCCGCCAGCACGACGCGCTGCTCGCGCCCGAAGTGCGTGCGGGCGACGACGGTGTTGCCAATCCGCTGCACGTCGACTGCACCGTCCCCGGAGGCGTCGGCAAGCGCCCGAAGCGCCCCCTCGACGGCGTCGGCGATCGCCTCCTCGTGGTGGGACGGCGACTCGATGTCCACGAGCGCGGCGGTGAGATCGACTGGGTCTGCAAAGAGGTCTAGCGTGTTCACCCCACTCATCCTACGGGCGGCAATCCGCCTAGGATGAGGACATGCCCATTGGAGCGGAAGCAACCGGAATTGCCAACATCGCTATGGACGGGACCGTCTTGGACACCTGGTACCCGAGCCCAGCGCTTATCGACGCCACACCGTCCGAGCCACCCGCCCCCGCGAGCACCGAGCGCGTCAGCGCGAACGAGCTGTCCGACCGGTTCCTCAACCTCGTCGGCCTGGACCGCGACCGGCTGGTGGAGCTCGTCCCGGTGCGCACCCGCATCCCGGACCTGTCACAGCCGCCGGTGGACGCGCACGACGTCTACCTGCGGCTGCACCTGCTCTCCCACCGCCTGGTCAAGCCGCTCGAGTTGAACATGGAGGACTGCCTCAGCCACCTCGTGCCCGTGGTATGGACCAACAAGGGCCCGTGCCTGACGGACAACTTCGAGTTCATCCGCACCAACCTGCGCTCCCGCGGCACGATCCACGTCTGGGGCATCGAGCGAGTGCCGCGCATGGTGGACTACGTCGTCCCCTCGGGCGTGTCCATCGCGCAGGCCGAGCGTGTCCGCCTCGGTGCCTACCTCGCGCCGGGCACGTCGGTCCTGCGCGAGGGATACGTCTCCTTTAACGCGGGAACGCTCGGCCCCTCGCGGGTCGAGGGGCGCCTGTCCTCGTCCGTGGTGATCGGCGAGGGCGCGGACCTGGCGTTGTCCTCCGTGCTCATGGCGTCGCGCTCCACGCAGCCCGCCCGCACCCCAATGCGGGTGGGCAAGCACTGCACGATGCACCCCTCGGCCGGCGTGTTCGGCGTGGACCTGGGCGATAACTGCACCATCGGCGTCAATGTCATGATCGAACCGGAATCGGTGGTGTACGACGCTCGCCTGGACCGCGAGATCCCCGCCAAAGAGATCGCCGGGCAGGACAACTTGCTCATCCGGCGCGAGGCGATGAGCAATTGTCCGGTCGTGAGGGATCAGGGAAGCGTCGATTAGCATTCAAGCCCCCAGCTGGGGCGATGCGAGCCTTATTGGCCCGCGACGCGGTGCCAACGATTAGAGTAAGACCATGTCTTCTCAGGATTCCCCTGGCAGCGCGTCGGTCATCGCACCGACTTCTGCCTCCGTCTCGCTTGAGCGTGGCCTCAAAACCCGCCACTTGACCATGATGGGGCTCGGTTCCGCAATCGGCGCCGGGCTCTTCCTCGGTACCGGCGTGGGCATCGCCGCTGCCGGGCCGGCGGTGATCATCGCCTACCTCATCGCCGGCGCGATCACCGTGTGCATCATGCAGATGCTTGCAGAGATGGTGGCGGCGCGGCCGTCCTCCGGCACCTTTTCCACCTACGCGGAGCAGGCACTCGGCCCCTGGGCCGGGTTTGCCATCGGCTGGCTGTACTGGTTCATGATGATCATGATCATGGCCGTAGAGATCACCGGCGCCTCCGCCATCATTGCCGCCTGGTTCGGCATCTCGCCGTGGATCCCGGCGCTCGCGGCCATCGTGGTGTTTACCGTGATCAACTTCGCTGCGGTGAAGAATTTCGGGGAATTCGAGTTCTGGTTCGCCCTCATCAAGGTCTCCGTCATCATCGCGTTCCTGGCCCTGGGCGTGGCACTGTGGCTGGGTCTGCTGCCCGGCACCAGTTTCGTCGGCACAAGCAACATCGCCGAGGTCGGGTTCATGCCCAACGGCTGGGGCGGCGTGGCCACCGCCATGCTCGCCGTCGCATTCGCCTTCGGCGGCATCGAGCTGGTCACCATCGCCGCCGCCGAGTCGGAGGACCCCGAGGTGGCGGTCCACGCCGCGATCCGCTCCATCATCTGGCGCATCGGGTTTTTCTACATCGGCTCGGTCCTCCTCATCGTCATGCTGCTGCCGTTCGGGCAGATCGGCGGAGCCGAGGACGCCTCCGAGTCCCCCTTCACCGCCGTCCTCCACCTGGCCAACGTCCCGGGCGCGGTGGGCATCATGGAGGCCGTCATCGTGGTTGCGCTGCTGTCGGCGTGCAACACGCAGATCTACGGCTCCTCCCGCTTCCTGCACAACCTGGCGCTGCGCGGCGACGCCCCGCAGATGTTTGCCACCACGGACACGCGCGGGGTGCCCATGCGCGCGGTCATCGTCTCCGTCTGCTTCGGGTTCGGGGCCGTCGCCCTGCAGTACTGGAACCCGCCGGGACTGCTCGCATTCCTGCTCAACGCGGTCGGCGGCTGCCTGATCGTGATCTGGTTTGCCATCAGCTTCTCCTTCCTGCGCCTCCACCCGCGCCTCGTGGCCACGGGCGAGATCACGCAGGTGCGCATGTGGGCGCCGTCCGTGCTGCCGCTCGCCACGATCCTGCTCGCCGCAGCACTCGTGGTGCTCATGCTCACCACGCCGGAGGGGCGTATGCAGCTGCTCGCTGTGGCGGTGGTCGTCGGCGTCGCCGCGATCGCCGGCGTGCTGTGGACCAATACAGATTCCTTCCGCGCCACTGCCGCGAAAGCCGTTGAAAGGAACAACCGATGAGCACCACCACAGGAACTGGCCCTGATCACAACCCTGAGCAGGGCACTGAGCTTGGCTCCGGCCTGAAGTCCCGCCACCTCACCCTGATGGGGCTGGGCATGGCGGTCGGCGCCGGCCTCTTCCTGGGCGTCGGCGAGGGCATCCGCGCCGCCGGCCCCGCCATCCTGATCGCCTACTTCATCGCGGGGCTCATCGTGGTCGCCGTGATGCGCATGCTCGGAGAAATGGCGGCGTCGCGCCCCTCCTCCGGCTCGTTTGCCACCTACGGGCGTCAGGCGTTCGGCCACTGGGCCGGGTTCCTCCTCGGCTGGCTGTACTGGTTCCTGCTCATCATGGTCGGCGGCGCAGAGATCACCGGCGCCGCCGCGATCATGGGCGGCTGGTTCGGCGTCCCCCAGTGGATCCCCGCGCTCGTCGCGGTGGTGTTCTTCGCCGTGGTCAACCTGGCACAGGTAAAAGGCTTCGGCGAGTTTGAGTACTGGTTTGCCATGATCAAGATCGTCGTGATCATCGGCTTCCTCGTCATCGGCGCCGCCCTCTTCCTGGGCATCCTCCCCGGCCACGACTTTGTGGGCCTGACCAATATTCAGGAATCCGGCTTCGCCCCGAACGGCATCCCGGGTATCGCGGCCGGGCTGCTCGCCGTCGCGTTTGCGTTCGGTGGTATCGAGGTGGTCACCATCGCGGCCGCCGAGTCCGAGAACCCAGCGCAGGCCGTGAAGAACGCGGTCAACTCCATCATCTGGCGCATCGCGCTGTTTTACGTCGGCTCCGTCGTGGTCATCATCCTGCTGCTGCCCTACGCGCAGATCGACGCTGCCGACTCCGCCGCGGACTCCCCGTTCACGCAGGTGTTGTCCATGGCCAACGTGCCGGGCGTCGTCGGGTTCATGGAGGTCGTCATCGTCCTCGCGCTGCTCTCCGCGTTCAACGCGCAGATCTTCGGCACCTCGCGCCTTGCCTACCAGCAGGCACTCGAGGGGGATGCGCCCGCGTGGCTCGCCAAGACCAATGCCAACGGCGTGCCCACGAACTCGGTCATCGTTTCCGTCGTCTTCGCGTTCGTCGCGGTCGGTCTGCAATGGTGGAACCCGCCGGGGCTGCTCAGCTTCCTCATGAACGCGGTCGGCGGCTGCCTCATCGTCACCTGGATCATGATCACGCTAAGCTACATCCGCCTGCGCCCGCAGATGCGCGCCGGATCCGGCCACGCCGCCGTCGAGGTCCAGGGTGGCATGATCGTCCCGTGGGCCACCTTCGTCGCCCTCCTTCTGCTCGTGGCCCTCATGCTTATCGACGCCACCGCCCGCGGCCAAGTCCTCGCCGTCCTCATCGTTTCCGCAGCGCTCGTTGTCGCGTCACTGTTTACCAAGCGCCGGTCTGCGGCAGTTCGGGGCGCATCGGGGACAACCGGGCAGAATGATCTAAGCTAGCTGTCATGACTTCAGCGATTGCCCGTGGAATTGCCACGGTGACCCATGATGGCACTGTCCTCGACGTCTGGTACCCCGCCCCCAAGCTGGGCGAGCCCGTGACGGAAACCGGCACCACCCGCCTGGAGGAGGAAGACCCGCGCTTCTCCCACCTGGTCGGCCCCGACGAGGACCGCGGCGTGGCACGCGTCCCCGTCGAGACCCAGATTGCTGACATCAACGAGCCGGCGATCGACGCGTACGACGTGTACCTGCGCCTCCACCTGCTCTCCCACCGCCTGGTCAAGCCGCACGGTGCGAACATGGACGGCGTATTCGGCCTGCTCGCCAACGTGGTGTGGACCAACTACGGCCCCTGCGAGGTCTCCGACTTCCAGATGACCCGCGGCCGCCTCGCCGCCCGCGGCCCCGTCATCGTCTACTCCGTGGACAAGTTCCCCCGCATGGTCGACTACGTCGTCCCCGCTGGTGTGCGCATCGGCGACGCCGACCGCATCCGCCTCGGCGCCCACCTCGCCGAGGGCACCACCGTCATGCACGAGGGCTTTGTCAACTTCAACGCCGGCACGCTCGGCGCTTCCATGGTCGAGGGCCGCATCTCCGCCGGCGTGACCGTCGGCGACGGCACCGACATTGGCGGCGGTGCCTCCATCATGGGCACGTTGTCCGGAGGCGGCAAGGAAACCATCACGCTCGGCCAGCGCTGCCTCCTCGGAGCGAACGCGGGCATTGGCATTTCGCTTGGCGACGACTGCGTGGTCGAAGCCGGCCTCTACGTCACCGCCGGAGCCAAGGTCGTGCTCACCGCCGAGGTCGCCGAGGCGCTGGGCAAGGAAGCGGGTGCCACCATCAAGGCGCTCGAGCTCTCCGGCGCCAACGGCCTGCAGTTCCGCCGCAACTCCACTTCCGGAGCCATCGAGGTCGTTGCCGCAAAGGGCATCGAACTCAACGAGGCGCTGCACGCCAACTAGCTGAAACACCTCACTCCCCACCTGGCTTGTACGAGCAGGGCGGGGAGTTTTTTGTGCGCGCTACTCCCCCGCGTGCGGAGCGGTCGGCTTCGGCTTCGCAAACGCCCAGAGCTTGTTGATGATGAAGTTGACGGGGGTGGCGATGATCGTCGATAAGCCTTGGGCCCAGTACGACTTGGTGCGCAGGCCGGAGGAATCGTCGAAGATGTGGTCCGGCAACGCGATTGGCGAGGTCGGGTTCATAAACAGCGTCATGAAGGTCAGCGAGACAAGGAACGCGATCGCGCCCGTGGCGAGAAACGGGAAGAAGCCCGCGAACCAGTTGCGTTGCTCGATCTTGCGGAACGTCCAGGAGCGGTTGAGCTGGTAGTTCCAGACGTTGGCGATGACGAACGCCAACGTAGAGAGCAGGTGGTACCAGCGGATGTTGAACCGGGTGCCCGGGATGCTCATGAGCGCATCGGCCTCGTGAAGGTCCAACCCCGCCTCGAGCGATTTCTTCGCCACGTAAAAGATGGCGAGATTGACCACCACGCCGGAACCGCCGACGAGACCGAACTTGATAAATTCGCGCAGACCGTTCGCCATACGCTCGGTGGTTGCTGAGCTGCTCACGCTACCCGCGCCTCCTTCTTCCTGCCGAGACATTGTCCTGCGCCGTCTCCAGCGCCGCCGCGCCGATCGCCGGCTCCCGGCAGCGCGAAACGGCCACGTGCTAACCCATGTAGCTTAGTACGTGGCCGTATTGAGAAGAAAAACGCGCGCGGTGGATACGCAGTGTTTACGCCGCGGTGAGTCGCTGCGCGGCGGCGGCGATGCGCTCGTCCGTCGCGGTGAGACCGATGCGAACGTGGGCCTCACCGGCCGGTCCGTAGAAGTCGCCGGGCGCCGCCAGGATGCCACGCTCCGCGAGCCAGTCCAGCGTTTCGCGGGCCCCCATCCCGTCGCGGCGCGACCACAGGTACAGGCCGGCCTCGGAATGGTCGACCGTAAAGCCGGCCTTGAGCAACGCGGCCATGAGCGTTGCGCGTCGCTTGGCGTAGGTCGAGGCCTGGAGTTCCTCGTGGGTGTCGTCGTTAAGCGCGGCGCGCATGGCGTGCTGAATCGGGCCGGGCACCATGAGCCCGGAGTGCTTGCGCACAAACAGCAGCTCCTGGACCAGGTCCGTGTCACCCGCGATCCAGCCGGCGCGGTAGGAGGCCAGGTTGGAGGTCTTGGACAGCGAGTGCAGCGCCAGCAGGTTGGTCATGTCCTCGCTGCACACGCGCGGGTCGAGCACGCTCAGTGGCTCCGCAGACCACGGCAGGCCGAGGTAGCACTCGTCGGACGCGATGATCGCGCCGGTATCGCGCGAAAACTCAACCCACTCGCGCATCTCGGCCTCGCTGAGCACACGCCCCGAGGGATTCGACGGCGAGTTAATAAACACCAGCGCGGCGCCCTCGACGGGCGCGTCGGAGCGCACGGGTTCAGCGCCGGCGAGCAGCGCGCCGACCTCGTACGTGGGGTACGCGAGCTCCGGGATGACCACCTTCTGCCCCTGCAGGCCAAGCAGCGTGGGCAGCCACGCGATGGCTTCCTTGGTGCCAATCACCGGCAGGACCGAGCGCTCATCCAACCCGGTGACGGCGAAGCGGCGCGCCATCGCGCTCACGATCGCCTCGCGGAGGGCCGGGAGCCCAACGGTTTGCGGGTAGCCCGGCTCCGCCGCGTGCTCGACGAGCGCGAGCTGGATGGACGGCGCAACCTGGTCGACGGGGGTACCCACCGAGAGGTCGACGATGCCGTCCGGGTGGGCAGCCGCCTTCGCCTTCGCGTCCGCGATGGTGTCCCACGGGAACTCGGGCAGGCGCTCCCCCAGGGGCGTGCGACGAGGCTGTGCGGGCATGGTGGGCATGGTCGACACGGTCCTAGTCCTGGTTCTGGGGCGGCAGTGCCTCTACAAGCGGGTGGTCGTAGCCGGTCGGGCCGGTCTTCGCAGCGCCGCCCGGGGAGCCGAGCTTGTCAAAGAAGCCGACGTTGGCGTCGTAGTACTCCGCCCACTCGTCCGGGGTGTCGTCCTCGTAGAAGATGGCCTCGACGGGGCAAGCCGGCTCGCACGCGCCGCAGTCAACGCACTCGTCCGGGTGGATGTAGAGCATGCGCTTGCCTTCATAGATGCAGTCGACGGGGCACTCCTCGACGCAGCTGCGGTCCAGCACGTCCACGCATGGTTGAGCAATCACGTAAGTCATGCCGTCCAGTATGTCACTTCGCTCGGAGCATCGGGAAAACGCCACCCAAAATTCCGGCGAACAGCAGGAGCAACGTCAGAATATTATCCGGCACGAGCTGCGGGCCGCCAGCTGGAAGCACGAACATGAGGGCGAAAAACCCGCCCAGCCACACCGCCAGGGGTACGAAGGCGATCCACGCTCCACCGCGCGCCCACAACCGGGCGGTCCTGGTCAGCACCACATTGAACGCGAGCGCCACCAGCACCGTCGCGGGCACGGGGACGCTGCCCACGCGCGCGCCCAGGTAGACCACCTCAAGCAGCAGTGACACCAGCGCGCCGATGCCCAGCCACACCATCGCGGCGACGACCTCGCCGCGCGAGTAGTCCGTGCGCACGGCCGGCTCCGTCACCGAGCCAGACCCCCGAGCACCCCGTCCTCCGGGCGCTCAATCGGCACGCCCGCGCCAAGCTGGAAGTGCTCGTACGGCTGAATCGGCTGCACGATGAGGTTGGACAACGCGTAGTACACCACCGGCCCCTGCCCCACGACCGAGTGCGGGTTGGTGGCGCTGGTGCGCCCGTCCGCGATCCACAGCTGGGTGGCGTGCGCGCGCATCGCCGCCACCTTCGCGCTGTACGCGGTGTGGGAAAGCCGCACCGCGACGTCGGAATGCGCAACGCCGTCGAGCTCGCCGTCCTCCGGCAGCCGCCAGCCTTCCGGAGCCTCGGCGGGAAGCAGCGCGTTGGTCTCCTCCGCCAGCCGCACTGCCCACAGGATGCGCGGCACGCCAACCTGCTCGGCGGCCGCGTGCGCAATCTCGTGCGCGCGGATGTGGTCGGGGTGCCCGTACCCACCGTCCGGTCCGTAGGTCAGCACCAGGTGCGGCCGCTCGGCCTCGAGCAGGGCAGCAAGCTTATCGACGCTCCCCTGCCCCCCATGCACAAACGCCCGCGGATTCTCGTGCGCCTTGGACCCGGCCATCCCGCTGTCCCGGTAGCAGCCCGCGCCGCCGAGGAGCGCGCCGCGCACTCCCATCGCCGCGAGCGACTCCTGCAGCTCCCGGATCCGGAAGCCCCCGAGCTGGTCGGCGTGGTCCACGGTGAGCTGCTGGTAGGGCTCGCCGATGACCTCGCCTTCCTCACCCAGCGTGCAGGTCACCACAAGCACGTCCGCCCCGCGGGCCGCCAGGTCCGCGAGCGTGCCGCCCATCGTGATCGCCTCGTCGTCCGGGTGTGCGTGGACCGCCACCACGCGGTAGCCGGCGAGGTCCCTGTTGGTGGTGTGCATTGTCTACTCCTTGCGTTGAATTGGTTTGGGCGGCGTGCGCTGCTCGGCTGCTACTCAGTGCCGGTGAGCGTCCACTGCGCGGCGCTCGACAGGCCTTGGTTCCATCGTTGCAGGTCCGCGTCGGGGCCGTCGATTGTAGTCCCGAGCGCCAGGATGCGGCGCTCCCGCACCACCGGCACCCAGAGCACCTCCTGCTGCTCGATGTCGGCGACGCGCCGCGCCGCCTCGCCTTGGCCCACCTCGCCGGAAAGGATGGCGCTGGCCAGTAGCTGGTTTTCCTGCGTGCACAGCCCGGAAACGTTCTCCTCCAGGTACTTGCCTGTAGGGCAGGCCACGCGCCCGGCCAGCTGGGTGGTGGTCCCCGCGTCGTACCGCCACCCCACCAGCACGTCAACGTTGCCATCGGGCATGCTGCTGGACAGCAGCGACGCGGTATCGGTGGACACGACGCTCGCGCGCACTCCGCGGCCGTTGAGGATGTCCGCGAGCGAGCGCGCCGCGGCGGACGCGGCCGTGTCGGAGGCGTCCACGCCGATGCGCAGCGGCCGGTACTTCTCCACGAACTGTTGCAGCCGCACAGGCTCGCCTTCCAGGGGCGGGGTAGGCTCGGCTGGGTCCAGGTCCGCGGAGCGGCCGGCGCTGATGGGGGCGAGCAGTGGAACGTCGATAAGCGAGCGAAGCTCCTCGCGCATCCCGCGGGACAGGCCCGAGGTCACTGACACGTTCACGCCCAGCGTGCGCGGGGTGCTGATCAGGCGCGTCTGCGTTGATGGCAGCAGGTCGAGCACACGCGACGACGTCTCCTGCGGCGTCTTGTCCAGGAACGCGAGCTGGCCCGCGCGCAGCTGGTCCGCAACCTGGGTGGTCGTGCGCACCTCCTGGAGGTTAATGATGTCAATCTGCGCGGGCGACTCGCCCCAAAACCTGTCGTTGCGGTTGAGCGTGACGGTGCCGCGGCCGCGGTCCACCTCACGCACCATGTAGCGGCCGGCCGACGCCGGGATCGTGTCGTGCAGCGCCGCGCGGAAGTCCGACGCGTCCGCCGCGAAGAGGTGCGCGGGAAGCAGGTGCTGGAACAGGCTCTGCCACTGCCCCACCGGGCGGGCGAAGTCCACGTCGACGACCTTTCCGCCGTCGCCGCTGACGCGCACGCCCACGATCGCGTCGTAGCCTTCCGCGTCGATCGCGCCCGGGGTGTGCGACATCCCGCGCCACAGGTAGGCGAAGTCAGCGCCGGTAATCGGCGTGCCGTCGGACCACTGCGCCTCCGGCGCGATGACGTAGCGCACCGTCATGGCGTAGCTCGAGGTGGGCAGCCGCGTCGCCGCGACGAGCAGCTCGTCGTTGCGGACGCCGTCCACAAACGCGCTGGGCAGGACGAGGTTGGCGATGCTGCGCACCGTCGCGGACTCGTCGGCGCGCAGGTGCGGGTTCAGGCCGTTGCGCAGCGCGTCCGTGCCGACCGTGATCTGGGTCCGCTCGGGGCCTTGCGAGGGCCTGCTCGTCGACGTCTCCTCGTCCGGCTCCGCGGCGCCGTCACCAGCATCGTTGGCGCTGGTGTCGCCGCCGGGGACGTCCTGCACCTCGGCGGGGTCCACTAGCGGCGGCGGACCGGGGTTGGCGGCGCACCCGGCACTCCCCGCGAGCAGCAGCGCTGCGCCGAACGCGGCACACCACCTGCGTGCGGGGACGTGCATGGGGAGACCGCTTACTTGTTCTTTGCCTTCGCGCGGGAACGTGCGCGGCCGCGCTCGGTGGCGTCGAGGATGATCTTGCGCACGCGCATGGCCTCCGGGGCAACCTCGACGCACTCGTCGTCGTCACAGAACTCGATGGCCTCGTCCAGGGACAGGGTGCGCGCCTTCGCCAGGGTGACGGTCGCGTCCGCGGTGGCGGAGCGCATGTTGGTCAGCTTCTTTTCCTTAGTGATGTTGACGTCCATGTCCTCGTCGCGGTTGTTCGCGCCGACGACCATGCCCTCGTACGCCTCGGCGCCCGGCTCGACGAAGAAGTCGCCACGGTCCGCGAGGTTCTGCAGCGCGTACGCGGTGACCTGGCCGGAGCGATCAGCCACGAGCGAGCCGGTCGGGCGGCCCTTGATCTCGCCAGCCCACTGGCGGTGCTCGATGGAGTACGAGTTGGCAATGCCTGCACCGCGGGTCTCGGTGAGGAAGGTGGTGCGGAAGCCGATGAGGCCGCGCGACGGCACGTCGAACTCCATGCGGACCCAGTCGCCGGAACCGGCATTGCCCATGGTGGTCATCTGGCCCTTGCGGTTGGCCATGAGCTGGGTGACGGCACCCTGGTGCTCGGACGGGACGTCAATGATCATGTGGTCGTACGGCTCGTAGGTCTTACCGTCGACCTCCTTGGTCACCACCTGCGGCTTGCCCACGGTGAGCTCGAAGCCCTCGCGGCGCATCGTCTCAATGAGCACGGTCAGCGCCATCTCGCCACGGCCCTGGACCTCCCAGGCGTCCGGGCGCTCGGTCGGCAGCACCTTGATGGAGACGTTACCGATGAGCTCCTGATCCAGGCGGGCCTTGACCATACGCGCGGTGAGCTTGTCGCCGCCGTTACGGCCGGCCATCGGGGAGGTGTTCACGCCGATGGTCATGGAGATCGCCGGGTCATCGATCTTGATGCGCGGCAGCGGCTCGACGTGCTCCGGGTCGCACAGCGTATCGCCGATCATGATCTCGTCGATACCGGAGACCGCGGCGATGTCGCCCGCAACCACGTCGTCGGTCGCCGGGACGCGGTCGAGCCCCTCGGTGACCAGCAGCTCGGCGATCTTCACGTTCTTCACGTGCTGCTCACCCTCGGCGTCGTAGTGGACCCACGCGACGGTGTCGCCCTTCTTCACGGTGCCCTTGTACACGCGGATCAGCGCGATACGGCCGAGGAAGGAGGAGGAGTCCAGGTTGGTCACCTGGGCCTGCAGCGGCGCGTCGATCTCGGCGGACGGCTCCGGCAGGGTGTCGTAAATGACGTCGAAGAGCGGCTGGAGGTCCTCATTCTCCGGGACATTGCCGTTGCCCGGGTTCTCCAGCGACGCGCGGCCCTCGCGGCCGGAGGCGTAGAGCACCGGCAACTCGAGCAGGTTCTCGGCGGCCTCTGCGGCCTCCGGGTCTTCCAGGGACGCGCCGAGCTCGAGGAGAAGGTCCTGTGCTTCCTCCACGACTTCGTCGATACGCGCGTCCGGGCGGTCGGTCTTGTTCACGCAGATGATCACCGGCTTCTTGGCCTCGAGGGCCTTGCCAAGCACGAAGCGGGTCTGCGGGAGGGGGCCCTCGGAGGCGTCGATAAGCAGCACCACGCCGTCCACCATGGACAGGCCGCGCTCGACCTCGCCGCCGAAGTCGGCGTGGCCCGGGGTGTCGATAACGTTGATGACCAGGTCGCGGCCGTCCTTGCCCTTGCCCTTACGGCGAATCGCCGTGTTCTTGGCCAGGATGGTGATGCCACGCTCGGATTCAAGCTCGCCGGAGTCCATCACACGGTCGCCATGCTCGCCGTGGTCGCCGAACACACCGGACTGCTCCAGCATGCCGTTCACCAGGGTGGTCTTGCCGTGGTCAACGTGGGCGACGATGGCGACGTTACGAAATTCAGGATGCGACACTGATCCGGTGCTCCTTATACATAGGCGGTAGAACGCTTAAACCTTACCCCTGCCGCGCCCAACTCGCACGTTTGGAGCATTTCGCTTATCGACGCCCCTCCACCCCACCTTGACAGTGTGACAAAAGTGACTACTGTTGCTGTAGTTGCGCAAGGTGCGGGTGTGTTGCGCGCGTTCGTGCGCGCCAGACCCCGCGTCGAGCCCCCAGCCCCGAGACCCCGAAGGAAGACGTCACCGCCGTGCGAACCACCGCCATCGCCGCTGCTAGCGCACTTGCCGCCGCCACGCTCGCCGTCGCCCCGGCCGCGCACGCCGCTCCCTCCGCGGGGCCCGTCACCGTCGGCTCCACGACGTCCTCCAACCCGCTCGACACGCTGGGCCGCCCGAACGACGAGACCATTGCGCGCGTCGAGGCGTTTGCCAGCCAGCCGTTCGTCCCCGCTGACGCGGCCAACCTGCTGCGCACCGCCCTCGCCTTCTACGCCGGGCAAGGCGAGCTCGGCGGCCCCGAGCTGCCGCAGGACGCGCCCGCGTTCACGCAGTTCGCCTGGCCGACCGTCTCCTCCAACTGCATCGGCCCTGGTATGCACTCCACTGCTTCCGCGCTCGTGGTCCCCGGCCCCGCCACGAGCCCCCAGCCTGGCGCCGCCGCGGGCGAGGCCACATTCGTCTTCACGGCGCTCGGCACGCCGGCGGCAGCGCAGGACCAGGGCCTCATGAATGCGTACTGGATCAACCTCGACAATTTCCGCACCGGTGTAACGCCGTTGGGCAACCACGGGATAAACCCGACAGGACCGACCACCTTGTCCGGCACCGCCGCGACAGGCGCCGGCCGCGTCCTGGCAGTCATTGACGGCAGTGCCCGCACCGCCGACAACGTCTGCAAGTTCGCCCCCACCGCAGCTAGTTTCCACGTGAGGTAGTAACCATGAGCGCCGACCTTCACCCCGTGAAGCAGGAAAGCTTCGACACCACGTCGAACACCAACACCGACCCGAAGGGCTTCCTCCGCGAGGTGGACACGTACAAGGTGACGGACTTCGGCCTCTACATGGCCCGCGGCGCGAACCACCCCCGCTTCGGCTACCTGGAGAGTTGGCTGCTGCCCGAGCTTGGTCTGCGCGCCAACATCTTCCACTTCCGCGAGGGCGCGGAGAAGGAGCAAGACTTCTACTTCGACGTCGCGGACATTGACGTTGACGGCGACGTCTGGCGCACCCGCGACCTCTACGTCGACCTTGTGTCGCTGACCGGCAACCCGATCGACGTCGTGGACATCGACGAGCTCGCCGCCGCCTGCTCCGCCGGCCTCATCACCGCCGAAGAAGCCGAAAAGGCGATCGACGTCACCCTTCGCGCGGTCGAGGGCATCACTCGCCACGACGACGACGCGATGGAGTGGCTCCGCGCCCTCGGCATCGAGCTCACCTGGGCCGACGAGGTCGAGCTCACACCGGCCGGCTAAACGCGCCGCACCTCCACGTCCACCGGAACGCAGGCGAGCTGCGCCTCCTGCGCGGCCCACATGTCCCAAAACTCGGCGTAGTACGGGTCGCGTGCAAGCGCCCGCCGCTTGCGCAAGCTATCGTCGGCGCTCACCCGCAGCGTGTCCACGCTGCCCCGCGCCCGGGCCTTGCCTATCGACGCCCACGTGACCGCCCCCACCCCCTCCACAATCACATCCGCTCGCGGGTCAAGGGGCACCCACTCCCCTCGCCTGTCGCGCTCCCAGTCCCACCGCCAGTATCCGGGCGCGAACGGGTCGAGCACGTCGCGGGCCACCATCGCCGCCCCCTCCGCGAGGCCCGACCAGCCGGGATAAAAGTCGTCCAGGTGCACCACGCGGATGCCGAGCGCGGCGCCAATCTGGTTGGCCAGCGAGGTCTTTCCGGCGCCGGAGGGGCCGTCGATAAGCAGCGTGTACGGCACTTAGCCCACCGCCCACACCGGGCGAAACTCCCCCGTCGCCCAAGCCGCGCCGAGCGCGACGGCGGCGAGCGCCACGCACACCGCCAGCACCACCCAGTCGCGAGCATGCATCTTCGACTCTCGAGCCCACGTGCGCGTCCCCGACCGCCCAAACGCACGCGCCTCCATGGCGGTGGCGAGCTTGCCGGCGCGGCGCAACGACATCACGAGCAAGCCGAAGGCGAGCGAGAACGCGTAGCGCACCCGGTTCATGTCCGCGATCCCGCGCGAGCGCCGCGCGCGTCGCATCGCCTCCACGTCCTCGCGCAGCAGCGTGAGCATGCGCAGCGCGGCGACCGACCCCAGCACAAACCGCGCCGGCAGGCGCAGCACCTGGGCAAGCCCGTCGCCAAGATCCGTCGGATCCACGTCGGCGGAGAGCACCACCACCGGCAGCGCCACCGCCAGCACGCGCAACGTAATCGCCCACGCCAGCGACACCGACAGCTCCGAGACCTGGATCAGCCCGTAGTCCAGGTAGACCTCGCCGCCCGACTGGCCGTACAGCGCCATCGGGATGCCGGCGAGCGGCGCCAGCAACAGAAGCGGCCAGGCGCGGCGCGCGAACCTGCCGTAGCCCACCCCGCACAGCGGCGCGAGCAGGAGCGTCGCCACGATGGCGACGGTCGCGGAGACCCAGTCGATGCTCACCAACAGCGGCGTTGTCAGCAGCGCAAGGCCCAGGATGCGTGTGACCGGGTTCATCCCCTCGAGCAGGTTCACGATGCAGCCTCCAACCGGATGATGTGGTCGCCGAGCGAGTCGATGAACACCTCGTCGTGCGTAATCGACACCACCGTCACGCCCACCTCGGTGAGCTCGCGGATCAGGCGCGCCAGCTCGGCGAAGGTGCGGTCGTCTTGGCCGAACGTGGGCTCGTCGAAAAGCACGAGGCTCGGCGCGTTGACCAGTGCGGTCGCGACCGACAGCCGGCGCTTCTCCCCACCCGAGAGGGTGAACGGGTTCGCGCCGACGAGGTGCGAAAGGCGCAGCCTCCGCAGCAGTTCGTCGATGCGTTCCTGCGTCGCGCCGGACAGCGCCATCTCCTCGCGCACCGTCGAGGTGACAAATTGGTGCTCCGGTTCCTGGAAGACGAATCCGATGCGCTCGGCGAGCTGCGCCGACTTCCAGCGGATCGCCGGCGTGGTCAGCCCACGGGTAATCGAGTCCGCGTAGATGATCTCGCCCGCCTTCGGCGCGTCCAGGCCCGCCAGCACGTGCGCGAGCGTCGTCTTGCCCGCGCCGTTCGGCCCCGTGATCACGGTCGACGCACCCTCGGGGATGGTCAGGTCGCGCGGCGGCCCCACGCGCGTTTGCACACCGCGCGTCGTCAGCGCCGCGGGGGTTCCGCTCGGCACACGGCGCGCAGGCGGCAGCTGCGGGGCGCCGGGCAGCTTCTCGACGCCCACCTCATCCACCCCCTCCGCGCCCAGCCGCACCGCGCGCGTCGCCAGGTGGGCCCACGGCCGCGGGCGGTGCTCCACGACGATGAGCGTGGCGCCGGTGTCGTTGCACACGCGCTCCACCGCCGCGATGACCTCGTCGCGGCCCGCGGGGTCCAGGTTGGCGGTCGGCTCGTCGAGGATGAGGATGTCCGCCCCCATCGCGAGCACGCCGGCGAGCGCGAGCCGCTGCTTCTGCCCGCCGGAGAGGTGCGCGGTGTTGTGATCCAGCGGCACGTCGAGGCCCACGGCGTCGAGGGAGGCGCGCACGCGCTGCCAGATCTCCTCGCGCGGCACGCCAAGGTTCTCCGCGCCGAAGGCGACGTCGTCACCCACGCGGGTGAGGATGGTCTGCGCCTCCGGGTCCTGCATCACCATGCCGACCGTACCGTCGACGCTGAGCGTGCCGGTGCTGTGGCCGTCCTCGTCGTCGCCTCCCGCCAGACCGGCGAGCACGGCAAGCAGCGTGGACTTCCCGGAGCCGGAATCGCCGGTGAGGATGACGCGCTCACCGCGCTCGACGCGCAGGTCCACGCCGGTAAACGCGGGCTCGGCGCGGGTGGCGTACTGGTAGCTCAGGCCCTCGGCCAGGATCGCGGGCATCTAGCGGCCCGGGTTCGGCGTGCCTGCCTGTGCGCGCAGCCGTTCACGGCCCGCACCGAAGCGGTCCAGCGCACCGGTCTTCGCCAGCGCCTTGACCAGGACGAAGCCGAGCAGGCCCGCGAGCACCGCGCCGGAGATGGCCGTGCACACGAGGTAGATCAGGTTGTAGCTCAGGCTCATCGCCAGGTTCCCGGAGGTGAACAGCTCGAGCACGAACGCGCCCACGCCCGCGCCGATGCCGGAGAGCACCGCGACGTCCAGCGAGAAGCGCTTGTACATAAAGATGAGGAAGATGAGCTCCGCGCCGAAGCCCTGGGCAAGTCCGGAGTACACGGTCTCGATCGCCCACTGACTGCCCAGCAGCGCGGAGACCGACGCCGCGAGCACCTCCACGAACACGGCCGCGCCCGGCTTGCGGATGATAAGCCCGCCCAGCACGCCGCCGATCAGCCAGATGCCAGTGAACAGGCCGCCGAGGCCGGGGGTGACGGCGTCGATAGCCTTGTAGCCCGCGTAGCCCACACCGTTCCACAGCACGAACAGCAGGCCGCAGGCCACGCCGAGGACGGCGGCGGTGACAATGTCGATCACGCGCCAGGAGTTGGATTTCGGTGCCGCAGTCATGCGAATCTTCCTTCCTTATCGCCGGTATTACCCGGATCAGGTTCGACGGTTTACCGCGTAACGCGGAATCTCAGCCAGGCGCTCGCGCCCAGCTCCCGTGTAGTGCATCATCAGCGTACCCGAGCACATCGGGGCCGCCGGAACCGCCCGAATCGTGCGGAGTGGGCGGGGCGGGTGATCGTCGATAAGCTTGGAGCGCTGTCAACAGAAAGGTAAGAAGATGGCTGGTGGACTCCTCGCACTGCTTGACGACGTCGCGCTGATCGCGCGCACCGCCGCGGCATCAACAGACGACGTGGCCGCAATGACCGCGAAAACCTCGAGCAAGGCGGTCGGCGTCATCATCGACGACGCCGCCGTGACCCCGCAGTACGTCTCCGGCGTCACGCCCGCGCGCGAGCTGCCGATGATCTGGAAGATCACCAAGGGCTCGCTGCGCAACAAGCTGCTCATCATCCTGCCGATCGCGCTGCTGCTCAACGCGGTCGCGCCGTGGGCGCTCGTGCCGCTGCTCATGGTCGGCGGCACCTACCTCTGCTTCGAGGGCGCCGAAAAGATCGTGCACAAGCTCACCGCCGACGACAAGGCCGAGCAGGAGCGCGCCGCGAACAAGTCGGCTGCGGACGAAGACTCGCTGGTGAAGTCCGCCATTACGACAGACCTCATCCTCAGCGCCGAGATCATGATCATCTCGCTCGATGAGGTCGCCGACCAGCCCATCTGGATGGAAGCTGCCGTCCTCATCGCGGTGGGCATCTTCCTCACCGTGCTGGTCTACGGCGCCGTTGCGCTGCTGGTGAAAGTCGACGACATCGGCCACGGCATGATCGAACGCGGCCGCACGCCAGGACTCGGCCGCGCGCTGGTCAAGGGCATGCCGTACGTGCTCGCCGCAATCGGCATCATCGGCACCGTCGCCATGCTGTGGGTCGGCGGACACCTGATCATCCGCGGCTTCCACGAGGTCTTCGGCTGGCACTGGCCGCACGACCTCATCGAGCGCGGCGTCGAGGCCGTCGGCGGCGGCGCGCTCGGCTGGCTCGTCGACACCGGCATCTCCCTGGTCACCGGCCTCATCGTGGGTCTCATCGTGCTGGCCATTGTCTCCGGCGTGAAGAAGGTGCTGCCGTCTCGCGACAAGGAAGCGGGGCACCAGGCCGCGTAGTGTGTCGGAGCGCCTAAAGTAAACGGCAACGAACGACACAAGCCGAAGGAGGCCAAGGCCGTGGGACTCCAGCGCTACCCCCTCTCCCCCGCTATCTGGGGCGCGGGCGAAGAGATCCGGCTCACCCACGTGGTGCAGGCCGCGCTCTTCACCGACTTCGAAGCCAACCGCGCCACCTCGTACATCGACGTCGACCTCGAGGCGAACCCGCTGACCGGGTCGTGGCGCGTCCGCTACAACGGCGCAGTGATCGGCACCGTCCCCGCCGAGGACCGCGCCCGCTTCCCCGACATCGAGCGCGTGCACAAGTCGCTGCTCCGCCCGGGCACGACCGCAGAGCTGCGGTTCAACGCCGCCACCGGCCAGTTCGACGTGGCCGTGATCCTGCCTCCCACCCAGCTCGCCGTGCCACGCAACGACACCCCGGCCGGCGCGTGGGTCCTCCCGCCCGGCGACATGATGGTCATCGACACCGCCGCGGGCGAGTTCTCCGCCGAGGAGCTGGAGATGCTCTCCCCCGGCCAGTGGCTCGTGGCCCTGCACCGCATCGCCGACACCGTCGTCGCGGTCTACGACGGCCGCGTGCTCGGCGGCTTCACCGGCGACGACGCGCTCGACCTCGTCGAGTTCGTCGAAGAAGCCACGGCCCTCGGCGCCCCAGAGGTCTACGCCAGGACAGTGCTTATCGACGCCATGGCCGCCCTCGACGTCGCTTCACCGGGCGAAGGGCCCGTACTCGTCCCCGCGCTGAGCGTCCCCGACTCGCGCCCGCGCCGCCCCTGGTCCGTGGTCGACTTCCCCGACGGCTCGTGGGCTGTCACCGTGGAGCACGACTACGCGACGGACCCAGACGAGGAGGTCAAGCCACTGCACACGGCGCGCTACGTCTCGCTCACCGGCGGCGACCGTCCGGCCGAGATGGCGGCGCCGACGGAGATTTTCGGCATCGTCGATGACACTCCCGCCCCCGACCCGGAACCGGAACCAGCACCAGCGCCAGCACCGGAACCGGACCCCACGCCAACCGAATCGTTCGCGGACCTGCACAGCGCGCGGCTCGCGGGGTTCGCGCCCCAGCACTCGTGGAGCGGCGCGGGCGACTATCTCACCGAAGTGGAGAAGGTGCAGCTGCGCCGCCAGCAGCGCGCGCAGGCGGCGTCGGGGCTCGAGACCGAGGGGCACCACCGCGCCCCCGACCGCACGCTGCAGCATTTCATAGCAGAGCGCGACGGAGTCACGCCGGCAGACTAGGCGGGCGTGTGTCAGATGTGGGCGAGGCGTTGTGCGCGTCTGTCGGGGTCGGCGTGATCAACCCCGCCGGGTATTCGATACCCACTCGGGCTCTGCCACGTGACGCGCCCGCGGTGCCGGTGCATCCTGCCGCGTCCTGGCCTGCCGTTTTGCCGATTATGGTAGGTGCACAACCAGCACAGGTTCCCAATCTCCGTCCCACCCCCGCTGGCCCACTCAGTCAGGTGGTGCGCCTCGGAGACATCCGCCGGCTGGTGGCAATCCGCCCAGGCGCACGTCGGCCCGTCCGCACTCATCAACAGCCGCAGCTCCCGGGTCGCCCGCCTCGGGTTGGCCGGGTCATCCCCGGCAAGGGTGGTCGCGTACAGGTTGACCGGCCCGTCAGTCGGCGAGATCAACGCGATATAGCCGGCCTTGTTGAGCTTCCGGTTGACCAACTCGGCACCGTCAAGCCACTCACCGTTGGTCAGCTGCACCTGGATCTCGGCGGCGTTGTTGGAGTGGGTGCGCCAGGCGGCGAACTCGCCGATGTCCATGTTAAGCACCGTGGTCACCTGCGGTGCGGCAGCACGGGCGGTGGTATTACCGGTCAACCAGGCTGCCGGGTCGGGGTGTGCTGCGTGGTAGGCGGCGAGCACGTCGCTGGTGCGCCCCGTCACGTGCAAGGTGGATAAGCCCTTGTCGTGGTAGGTAATGCTTGCTTTCGGTGCCCGCGGTGTCGGTGGGGCGAGCTTCTTTTTGAGTTTCTTCGCCTCGCGCATGATGGTGCGTAAATCGCCGTCGGTCTCGCACAGGGCGCGGCGGTATTTCCAGCGATCCGCATCCTTGGTCAGGCTGCGAGACGAGCGGGCGATAAAGGCGAGGGTGTCGATCCGGTGGCCGCGGTCGCGTGCGGCGTCGACGCAGGCGGTCTGCGCCCGGCGGTTGCGTACCGGGGCGAAGAAGACCTCGGCGGCGGTGGCAAGTTGGGCGGCGCGGTCGGGGTCCATGCCGCGGGAGATGAGCGTGTCGGCGCTTGACGACGCGGCCGCGGCAACAAGGTCGATGCCGCGGTTGTCGAGGGTGATCAGGTCGTCGAGAAGCGTCATGCCACACAGCATAAACCTGCTTGACCTGCGGGTTCAATGGTTTGTGAGAAGGATTTCACTTTCGGCCGAGCAGGGAACCGGCGGGGTGTTTTCAACGTCTAATAAGGTTTCGGGATTTCAACGCAGCACGCGGAGGTTGCCGTCGAGGCGGCGGGTGATGCCGTGGGCGTCGAGAAGCTCGAGCAGCGGAATCGCCACGCGGCGGGTCGTGTCCCACGCGCGGCGCGCCTGCGAGGCGGTGAAGGGCGAGTCGAGGTCGCGCAACAGCTCCGCGGCGCGGGCGGGGGCCGAGGCGAGCAGCACGACGCCGTCGCCGAGGCGCACGATGCGGCCCGCGCGCTCCGCCGCCGCCAACTCCTTCTCGCCCACGTTCCAGCGCGCGAGGTCCGCCGCCTCCGGCGCACGGAACGGCTGGTCGCGCAAGTGCTCCTCTAGGCGGGCCACGCCCGGCCCCAGGTCCCGCTGCGCGCCGCTGGTCACCCCCCCGCCGGCGAGCGTGAGCTTGGCCGCCGCGGCCGCCAGCGCGAGCAGCTTCGGGTCGGGCAGCTCAAGCAGATCGGACGCCGCGCCAGCCGAGAGGCCCGCGGAGAGCGGGTTGTCGCGCTCGTGCTCCGCCACCGCCGCCGCCAGCTCGCGCTTCCACTCCATCACCTGGCTCGCGCGGACCCAGTACCCGGCGAACGCCACCGTGCCCGCCGGCGGCGCCGCCGGCACGTCGAAACCGAGCCGAGCCAGGTGCGTGGGCGTGACCGCCACGCGCCGCGTGATCTCCGCATCCAACGACGGCAGCGCGGGTAGCTGCTCGGAGCGGCGCCTGCCGTCGCCGCGGCGCCGCAGCTCCGGCGGGTCCGCATCGACCACGCGCACGCCCGCCAGGATGTGCTGGGCGCCGGGGCCGCGGAGCACGAGCGCGTCGCCGAGCGTCAGGGGCAGCGGCCGGTCGAGCACCAGCCGCACGTAGTCGGCGCCGAACGGCCGCACCTTCGCCTGGACCTGCGCGGTGCCTACGTGCGCGACCAGTTCGTGCGGGAGGTTGGTGGCTGGTTGGCCGGTGGTGATGTGGGCGTCGATAAGCGAGGTCTGCTCCCACGCGCCCGGGGTGCACAGCGCGTCGCCGCGGCCGAGTTCCTCGGCGCTGACCCCGCGCAGGTTGAGCGCGACGCGTATCGCGGGGGCAGCCGCGCCGATCGGCGTGTCCTCGGACTGGATGCCGCGCACCTGCACGTCCCGCGCGCCGAGCCGCAGCGTGTCGCCAGGGCGGATCGTGCCCGCGGTGACCGTGCCGGTGACCACGGTGCCCGCCCCCTTGATGGTGAATGCGCGGTCGACCCACAGTCGCACGCGCGCGTCCGGGTCGGGCCGCGGCGCATTTCGCAGCTTATCGACGCACACGCGCCCCAACTCCACCATCCCCTCACCCGTGTGCGCGGAGACCTCGACGACCGGCGCGCCCTCCAGCGTGGTGCCGGCGACGTGGCGCGCGATCTCGGCGCGCACCTCGTCGCGGCGCGCGCGGCCGGCGCGATCGGCCCTGGTCATTGCGATGACTGCGTCGGTGATGTCGAAGGCGTCGATGGCGGCGGCGTGGTCGGTGGACTGCGCCATCCACCCCTCGTCGGCCGCGACGACGAAGAGGACGGCGGGCGCGGGGCCGACGCCGGCGAGTGTGTTGGCGATGAAGCGCTCGTGGCCGGGCACGTCGACGAAGGCCACGTCGACGGGGTCGCCGGCTCCCCGCGGCAGTCGGGCCCAGACGAAGCCGAGGTCGATGGTGAGCCCGCGCTGCTTCTCCTCTTCCCAGCGGTCCGGCTCCATCCCGGTGAGCGCCTTGACCAGGGTGGACTTGCCGTGGTCGACGTGGCCCGCGGTTGCCATGACGTACGTCGGGGGCGTCATTGCTGCCCCGCTTCGGCGACGGCGCGGGCGAGCTCGGCGTCCCGCGCGGGTGGGATGCAGCGCAGGTCGAGCAGCAGCGCGCCGTCGTGGACGCGGCCGAGGACGGCGGGGCGTTGGAGGCGGAGTGGCTCGGCGAGCGACTGGTCAACCGCCACCGCCCAGCCGGCGAGCGGGACGCCGGGTGCTCCCCCGCCGCCGACGCGGCCGTCGTGCGGCACGACGCGCGCGGCCGTGCCGCCTTCCCGCAGCGCCGCGGCGAGCGCGTCGGCGCGGGTGCGCAGCTTGTCGGGGTCGGCGTGCAGCGCCGCTGAGGTGGGTGTGTTCCGCAGCCGGACGGTCGCTTCGAGCGCGGCGAGGCGCAGCTTGTCCACGCGCACCGCGCGCGCCAGCGGGTGCCGCCGCAGCCGCTCGACGGCGTCCTTGCGCCCCAGGATCACGCCCGCCTGCGGCCCACCGAGCAGCTTGTCGCCGGAGAAGAGGACGATGTCGGCGCCGGCGCGCAGCGCGGTGGTGGCGTCGGGCTCGTCGGGAAGCGCCGGGTCCGGGCGCAGCAGCCCGGAGCCCGTGTCCACGATGAGGGAAAGCTCGTGCGCGTCGGCGATGTGGCGCAGCTGCGCCACGCCCGCCTCGGCGGTGAAGCCGTGGACTCGGTAGTTGGACGGGTGCACCTTCAGGATGGCGCTCGCGCCCGAGGCGGCGCGCTCGTAGTCGTGCGGGTGCGTCCGGTTCGTCGCGCCCACCTCGACGAGCTCGACGCGGGCCGACTCGATGAGCTCCGGCAGGCGGAACCCGGCCCCGATCTCGATGAGCTCGCCCCGCGAGATGAGCACGCGGCCGTGCTCCGCCAGCGCCGCGTTGGCTAGCAGGAGCGCGCCCGCGCCGTTGTTGACCACCAGCGCATCCTCCGCCGCCGGGCACGCCGCGAGCAGCGCGTCGCGCGCGCCCGCCCCGCGGTTGCGCGACCTGCGGCCGGTCGCGAGGTCCATCTCTACGTCCACGTAGCCCGCGGCGTCGACGAGGGCGTCGACGGCCTCCGGCGCGAGTGCCGCGCGCCCCACGTTGGTGTGCACCACCACGCCCGTCGCGTTGAGCACCGGCGTCATAGAGGCGACACCCTTGCCAACCAGTGCGAGGAAGTAGGACTCGGCGGCGTGGGGTGGGATAAGGTGGCGTCGACAAGCGTCCTGCGTAGTGCGCGCGAGGGCCTTGAGCGCGTGCGCGGCGAGCGGCGTGTCCTGCGCCAACGCCAGCAGCGCGTCGGTGCGGGGGATGTGGCGGCGCGGGTCGGTCAAGCTCGTGTCCTCCTCGAAAAGCGTGGCGGAGACGGACAGGAATCGAACCTGCCAGGTCGAGCTGCTCGGCCTCACCAGTTTTGAAGACTGGGGCGCCCACCAGGACACGTACGCCTCCGCGCAAAACGCTACCATAGGCCACATGAGCACCACGAACCCCAAGATTCGTCTCACCCAATTCGCCGCCGGCGGCGGCTGCGCCTGCAAGATCCCGCCCGGCGAGCTGGAAGACGCCGTCAAGGGCCTCGTCGGCGTGCACGACCCCAGCGTGATCGTCGGCCTGGACGACGGCGACGACGCCTCCGCGATCCGCGTGCGCGATGACCTCGCCGTCATTTCCACCGCCGACTTCTTCACCCCCGTCGTGGACGACGCGTACACCTGGGGAAAGATCGCCGCGGTCAACGCGCTTTCCGACGTCTACGCCATGGGCGGCACCCCCATCACCGCCATCAACCTGCTTGGCTGGCCGCGCGACGTCCTCCCGCAGGAGCTCATCCGCGAGGTCCTCCACGGCGGGCTCGACGGCGCGAGCGCGGCCGGCATCTCCGTCACCGGCGGGCACTCCATCTCCGCGCCCGAGCCAATCTACGGCATGTCCGCCACCGGCACGATCGACCCCGCACGCCTTATGCGCAACGACGCCGCCGCCCCCGGCCTGCCCATCACGCTGACCAAGCCGATCGGCTCGGGCCTGCTGAACAACCGCCACAAGGCCACCGGCGAGTGGTTCGACGAGGCGGTCGAGGTCATGACCACGCTCAACCGCGACGCCTCCCGCGCCGCCGTCGACGCCGGTGCGCGCGCCGCCACCGACGTCACCGGTTTCGGCCTACTCGGCCACCTGTACAAGATGGCGCGCGCCTCCGGCGTCGACGCGGTCATCGACCACACGAAGGTGCCGCTTATCGACGGCGCACGCGACACCCTTGCCCAAGGCTTCATCCCGGGCGGTTCGCAGCGCAACCTGGACTGGGTGCGCCCGCACGTTGATGCCGACGGCCTCAACGAAGAGGAATTGCTCCTGCTCGCCGACGCGCAGACCTCCGGCGGCCTCCTGGTCATCGGCGAGGTGCCCGGCTACCCCATCATCGGCGAAACCACCGAGGGCACCGGGCGCGTGCGCGTGCGCTAGCTAGGACGCGGTGGTGATGGAGTCGCCGACCTGGCCGGCCTCCTGGCGGGCGCGCAACCTGGCGCGCTGCGGCTCCACCACGTACTTCGGGTCCTCAGTGGAGCGCTTCCCCGCGGCGATGATGCCGAAACGGGTCAGGCACGACGCCGCAGCCAGCGCGACACCGCTCGCCGCCGCGACCGCGCGGCGCTTCCCGCCGAACACCGCCCCGAGCCCGCCGGCGATGACCAACGCCTCCGCGGCCTTGAGGAACTTCCCCGCCTTGCCGTGCTCCATCGTCTCTTCCAACGGCTCGGTCAGCCTGCGGGTGAGCACTGATGACGCCACCACGTCCGCCACCGCACCAACCCCGGCCAGCGCGCGGGCCGGGCCGTTGTGCCCGGTGGAAGTCGTCACCAGCGCAGCACCCGCGGACGCGCACGCCGCCGAGGAGACGAACAGGTTGGGCAGCTCCTTGTGCGCGTCCTGCCACATAGGCACTGACGTGTTACCAAGCAGCACCGCGGTGTAGACGGCCAGCGGCGCACCCATCAGCCCGGAGGCGACGCCGGCCGGGGTGGCCAGCGCGTGCAGGAGTGTCCGTGTCGGCCCAGGCAGTGGGGCCCGCTCGCCGGTGAGCGCGTCCGCCTCCGCCGCCGCGGCGACCATCGCGCCGCCGGAGAAGGCACCGAGGATCCAGGACCCCACCGACATCGGCGAGGACAGCTTGAACACGCGGAACATGTTGAGCAGGCGCTCGGGGCGCCCGAGGTCGATGACCAGGCAGCCGGATCCCACCGCCGCGGCAACCGCCGCGGTCAGGCGCGTGTTGCGCTGCAGCTCCCTGTTGCCGGTCGCGCCGGCACCCACGGCCAGCAGCGAGGACCCGCCCGCCATGCCGCCCAGGAATAGGTAGACGCCGATCGGCCATTCCCACGGCGGGAATTTCACAATCGGCCGCCCGTAGTAGGAGTCGTACTGCTCAAAGTCCGCGCGCGGCACCATGAGCTCCTCGCCGCGCCGCCGCTTCTTGCCGCCGTAGCGGGTCGAGCCGCTCCGTCGCTTCGGTCCGCGCGGCGGCTCCGGTGGACGGAAGGAATCGAACTCTGCCATCTACTTTCCTCCGATCACGAATGCCGCCGCGGCGGCGCCGACGAGCCCCGCGGCCGCGACGACGGCCCGCTTGGCCATCTCGGGCAGGTTTGCGGTGGGCACCTCGGGGTCCGGCGGCAGGCCGTAGACCTCGGGGGCGTCGAGAAGCAGGAAGATCGAGCCGGTGCCGCCGACGCCATCGTAGCTGTTCGCACCGTAGAGTCGCGCCTCGGTCATGCCCTGTGCGTGGAGCTCGGCCACGCGGGCCTTCGCGGCGGCGAGCATCTCGGTGTAGGTGCCGTACTGGATGGAGTTGGTCGGGCACGTCTTCGCGCACGCCGGGCCCTCGCCGACCTGCTGGCGGTCGAAGCACATCGTGCACTTCTGCGCCACGCCGACGTTCTTGATTGGCGCGACCTCGCCGACCGTGAAGTCCTCCCCCACCTTCGCGCGCTCGTTGCGCTTTTGCACCCCGCCGTCGGCGCGCCGCTCGATCACGCCGAACGGGCAGCCGGCCACGCACGTTCCGCAGCCGTTGCATACGTCGTCCTGCACCACCACCGTGCCGTGCTCGGTGCGGAACAGCGCGCCCGTCGGGCACACATCCAGGCAGCCCGCGTTGGTGCAGTGCTTGCACACGTCCGACGACATCAGCCAGCGGAAGTCCGGGGTGTCCGGCAGCTGGGGCTCATGCTTATCGACGCCACCGTCACCCTCCCCCGATGCACCCGGCATCCCCGGCATCCCGAGCGTGACCAGCTTCTTGCCTTCCTCGCGGGCCTGCTGGATCTGCTCTTCGCTCTGCTCAATGAACGCCACGTGGCGCCACGTGTTCGCCCCGAGGGAGCCGGTGTTGTCGTACGACATGCCCGACATGGCGTAGTCGCCGTCCTGCGGGTTGCGGTTCCACTCCTTGCAGGCCACCTCGCAGGCCTTGCAGCCGATGCAGATTGAGGTGTCGGTGAAAAACGCCTTGCGCTGCTCACCGTCGTAGCCCACGTGGGAGGGCGATTCCGTGATCCGGTTCTTCGTCTGCACTTCGCCTTACCCTTCCTGGTTCGACATGTTGTCCTTCGTGGGGTCGTCCTTGGCTGCCGAGGCGTCGCCTTGTCCCTGGCGGACGGCGGCCTGCGACGTGGCGTCGTGAAGCACTGTGCCCGTGTTCTCGTCCAGGCCGGCGCGCTGCTGGTACTCGCGCACCAGCTCGACGCGCGCGGCGCCGCGGGGCCGGCGGCCGGGGCGGATGTCCACGGCCGAGACCTTGGAGGCCTGGATGTTCACGTTCGGGTCCAGCATGATGCCGAGCAGGTCGTTCGGCCCGTCGCCAGCCACCTCAGCGTAGTTGCCGCGGCCGTAGTGGAACGGCATGCCGATCTGCTCAAACGCACGGTCGCCGACGGTGAGCGTCTTGATGCGGTCGGTGACCAGGACGCGCGCCTCGATGGCGTTACGCGGCGAGATGATCGTCGCCCACTCGCCGTTGCTCAGCCCGACGCGCTCTGCCAGCTCCGGCGAGACCTCGCAGAACAGCTCCGGCTGCAGCTCCGCCAAAAACGGCAGCGTGCGCGTCATCGCGCCGGAGGTGTACATCTCGGTCAACCGGTAGGTGTTGAGCATGTACGGGTAGACGTCCGTGCCCGGCTCGCCGTAGTTCGGCGCCGACAGGTTGTGCTCCCCGCGCATCACGATGCGCGACGGCGACTGCTGCTGGCCGTAGAGCACGTTGGGGAACGGTGACTCCTGCGGCTCGTAGTGCGTGGGCATCGGGCCGTCCACCATGCCGGTGGGCGCGAAGAGCCATGCGCGGCCGTCATCTTGCATGATGAAGGCGTCGTTGCCCGCGATGGCGGCGGGCCCCACGGCGTCGCGCTCCGGCTTGTAACCGGGGGCGCGGTCCACGGGGAAGTCCACGATGTCCTTGGAGACCCACCGCTCCTCGTCTTCGTTCCACCAGACGAGGCGCTTGCGCTCGGACCAGGGCTTACCGTCCTCGTCCGCCGAGGCGCGGTTGTACAGCACGCGGCGGTTCATCGGCCACGCCCAGCCCCAGTCCAGGGCCATCTCGTCCTGCTCCTGGCCGGGGCGCTTCTTCGCCGAACGGTTCACGTCGCCGGCGAACACGCCGCAGTAGATCCAGCAGCCGGACGCCGTCGAGCCGTCCGCCTTGAGGTCTGCGAATTTGTCCACCATCTGGCCCTTGCGCGGGCCGTCGATGTAGTAGCCGTTGATCTCGCGCAGCACGGACTCGGGATCGATCTCGCCCTCGGCATCCGTCTCGTAGTCCCACGTGATCAGCTGCAGCGGGATGTCGCGCGGGTCCGTCGAGTCCTTCACGCGCTCCTTGATGCGCTGCCCCAGCTCGTAGAAGAACTGCAGGTCACTGTCCGCATCCCCCGGCGCGTCCTTCGCCTTGAAGCGCCACTGCAGGAGGCGCTGGGTCTGGGTAAACGTGCCCGCCTTCTCCACGTGGTTCGCCGCCGGGAAGAGGAACACCTCCGTGTCGATCTCCTCGGTGACCAGCTCGCCGGACTTGATCTCGGGCGAGTCCTTCCAAAACGTCGCGGTCTCGATCTCTTGGAAGTCGCGCACGACCATCCACTTGAGCTTGGACATGGCCAGTCGCTGCATCCGCCCGTTCGACTGCGCAACGGCGGGGTTCTGGCCGAAGACGAAGTAGCCGTCGATAAGCCCCTGGTCCATGAGCTGCAGGGTGTGGTAGGTGGAGTGCGCGCCCGTCAAGCGCGGCATGAGGTCCATGCCCCAGTTGTTGTCCTCGGTGGCGGCATCGCCCCAGTAGGCCTTCATCAGCGAGACCGCGTAGTTCTCGCCTTGCTGCCAGAAGCCCTTCTGGTCGCGCTTGGACACGGCGTCGAGGTACTGGTCCCACGTCTGCACCGTGGACTGCGGCATGGGCAGGTAGCCGGGCAGCAGGTGGAACAGCGTGGGCACGTCCGTGGAGCCCTGGATGGAGGCGTGCCCGCGCAGCGCCATAATGCCGGATCCGGGGCGGCCCACGTTGCCCATGAGCAGCTGCAGGATCGCGCAGGTGCGGATGAACTGCGCGCCCATGGTGTGCTGCGTCCAGCCGAGTGCGTACGCGAAGCAGGTGGTGCGCTCGCGCCCGGAGTTCTCCACGATGGAGTCCGCCAGGTAGAAGAAGTCCTCCTGCGAGATACCACAGGCCTGCTCCACCACCTCGGGCGTGTAGCGCGCGTAGTGGCGCTTGAGAATCTGGAAGACCGTGTTGGGGTCCTCCAGCGTCGGGTCCGTCTTGTTGTCCCACGACACCTTCGCGTCCCACGCCTTCTGCGGCTGCCACGTCGCATTGTCGTACGCACCGGTCTCCGGGTCGTACCCGGAGAACAGCCCGTCGAGGTCCTCGGTGTCCTGGAATTCCTCGCTGATCAGCGTCGAGGCGTTCGTGAACGCGGTGACGTAGTCGCGGAAGAACAGGTCGTTCTGCAGCACGTAGTTGATCACCGCGCCGAGCAGCACGACGTCCGAGCCGCCGCGGATGGGCACATGCTTGTGAGCGATTGCCGACGTCCGCGTAAACCGCGGATCAACGTGAATGATCCTGGCGCCGCGCGCCTTCGCCTCAATGACCCACTGGAACCCGACCGGGTGTGCCTCGGCCATGTTCGAGCCTTGGATCACAATGCAGTCCGCATTGGCCATGTCCTGCAGCGGCTGGGTTGCGCCGCCGCGTCCAAACGAGGATCCCAAACTGGGAACCGTGGACGAGTGTCATATGCGGGCCTGGTTCTCAATCTGCACCGCGCCGGAGGCGGTCCAGAGCTTTTTGATCAGGTAGTTTTCCTCGTTATCCATGGCCGCGCCGCCGAGCCCGGCGATGCCCATGGTGCGGCGCAGCGGCCGCCCTTCCTCGTCAAAATCCTGCCACCCGTTCTTGCGCGCCTCCATAAAGCGGTCGGTGACCATGTCCAGCGCGGTGCCGCGGTCCAGCGTCTGCCATTCCGTGGCACCGGGGGCGCGGTAGAGAATCTCGGTGAGGCGCCCCGGCGCGTTCACCAGCTGCTCGGAGGCAGCACCCTTGGGGCAGAGCCGCCCGCGGGAGTGCGGCGAATCCGGGTCGCCCTCGATCTGGATGACCTTCTCATCCTTGACGTACACGCGCTGACCGCAGCCGACGGCGCAGTACGGGCACACGCTCTTGACCACCCGGTCCGCATCTTCAATGCGGCCCTTCAGGTCTTTGCTTTTCGACGATTCCGTATTCGCTCCACGAGCGAAAAGGTCACCGTCCCGCACCTGGCGCACCACCGGCCAGTTCAAGGGGCTGAAACGAGACATGCCCTTCAGACTAGCCAAGTTTCGCGCCTTCGACGAGTTTCACACCCGATACACAGACACGTGGTACCCCCGTTCAACAATGCCCTACGCAATCGCAGCTGCTTTGATACATTCATTGTGCTTCTTATAAGTGCCCTTACTCACCCCCAAGTTTGAACAGAGACAGCATGCACTCCTCTTCCCGCCGCCGCGCACTGCTGTGCGCCGCCGTCGCCAGTTCTATCGCCCTCTCCTCAGTCGCCGCCCCGCAGGCAGCGCACGCACAGAAGATCGAGCTTGAGGGCTCGGACGATTTCCTGGACAATTCCGACGAAGCGAGCGATGCGATCAGCTCCGATCCGAAGTCCGCGTCGGAACTGCACGTTGAGAACTTCGCCGGCCAGGCGGCCGTGAACGCCTCGCGCCCGGTGGCGATGCCGAACGGTACGACGGTCCAGGTCAAGGGCGACATCCTCGGCCCCTGGACGGAGGGTATCGGGATGGGCGCGACCGACCTCGGCGTGATGGCGCCGCTGGATGACCGCGAGTACGCGATGGTCTTCGGCGATTCCTTCACCGGCAAGGCGTTTGGCAAGGGCACCTGGATGAGCCCCACCGGCGTCATCGCCGAGACCGATAAGGACGGCTTCGTTGCTGTTCAGCGGCCGATGAACAGCGGCAGCAAGGTGGAAAAGCTGATCAGCTACTACCAGGAGGGCAACCTCACGCTCATCCCGTCGGACATCATCAATATCGACGGCACGCTGTACATGCAGGCGATGTGGAACAACGGCATCGGCAACGTGAGCAACACCCAGATCTGGAAGTCCACGTCCCGCGGCCGCGAGTGGACGTCGATCGGCTACACCGGCAACGGTCACATGAACGGCATGGGAGACCTGATCAGCTGGGAGGAGGGCGACGACGGCTACATCTACGCCGTCTCCTCCTCCTTCAAGCGCGCCGACCCGGTCTACCTGTCCCGCTTCAAGCTGGAGGACATCGACGATCGCACGAAGTGGGAGCTCTACGACCCGGACACGGACAACTGGACCGATGAGGCCGCCCCGATCCTGTCCAAGAACGTCCAGGCCGGCGAGATGAACCTGCGCTACATCCAGGGGTACTGGGTGCTGGTGATGTTCAATGACGCGACCGACGCGATCGAGGTGCGCATCTCGGACACGCTGGAGCGCGACTGGAACGACGTGCCGGTCTCCACCATTGCCAAGGCGGGCAGCTGGAGCGACAAGCAGTCCCCCACCAACTGGTCGCAGCCCTACGGCGGCTACATCGTTCCGGGCTCCACCATCGACAACTTGGACGTCGTCGTCTCGCAGTGGAATACCGACACCAACAAGCGCTACATGTCCACGCAGTTCAACGTGCGCGGGCTGGACACGTTCTACGGCATCGACTCGAGCGAGCTGCCGCCGCTGCGCGAGGTAGTCCCGGCAAAGGACGAGCCGACTGGCCGCGGTAATGGTGGCGGCGGTGGCGCGTCCCTGAGCGCCAACATGGATGAAGAGACGGAGCGCATCGTCACCATCGTCGGCGTGCTTGCCGGCATCGCCGCGCTCGCCGCGATGTCCTTCCCGTACTGGCGCGGGGCGCTCCCGCCGCAGCTGCGCGAGTTCCTGCACATCTAGCTGCGCCGGGCGACGCGCCCCGGTTTACTCGCCGTAGATGACCTTGCCCTGAGAGGCCGTGGTGGCGGGCTGGGGCGCGGCCGGGGTCTCCTCCTCCGGGAGGAACTCCTGCTTGGCGTGGCTGGCAGCCTCCTCCAGGAACTTCGCGGAGGGGGCGAAGAAGTTCACGCCGGTGAGCGCCTCGGAGAAGTCCAGGATGCGGTCGTAGTTGCCTTCCGGCTCGCCGATGAACATGCGGCGCAGCATGAGCTCGGTGATGCGCACGTCCTTGGCGTAGCTCATGAAGTAGGTGCCCTGGTTGCCCATGGCGTCGCCGAAGCTCAGGTTGTTGCGCACGATCTCTAGCGACTCGCCGTTCTCGTCCTTCACGGAGTTCAGCGCCACGTGGGAGTTGGCGGGCTTGACATCTTCGCCCATCTCCACGTCCGAGTGCTTGGTGCGACCGATGACCTTCTCCTGCTCCTCTACCGGCAGGTCGTTCCACGCCTTGAGGTTGTGGATGTACTTCTGCGCCACAATGTAGGAACCGCCGGCCCAGTCGCCGTCCTTGATCAGCGCGGTTTCCACGCCGGCCTGCCCGCGCGGGGACTCGGTGCCGTCGACAAAACCGAGCGGGTCACGGAAGTCCTGGTACTGGAACGCGTGGACCTCGTCGTACTCGGCCACCGCGCCCTCCAACTGCGCGTTGATACGCCGGGCGAGCTCGAACGCGACGTCGTACTCGTCGGCGCGAATGTGGAAGAAAAGGTCGCCGGGGGTGGACGGCGCGTGGTGCTTCGCCCCCTGCAGCTCGCGGAAGGGGTGCAGGCCCTCCGGCTTCGGGGTGGTGAACAGGCGGTCCCACAGGTTCGCGCCGATGCCCACCACGGCGCTCAGCTGTGCCTCGGGCCAGCGGAACCCAACGCCGTTGACCAGGCCCTTCAGGCCGGTGATGACCTCGAGCGCCGGCTTCTCGGTGCCCTCGTTGAGCGTGACGGTGAGGAAGATCGCGTCCTTGGACTGGGGAAGGATGACAGTTTGCGAAACGTCTGCTGAGTACTTTTCGTTCATGGCCCCTACCCTACGCGGTGGGTGCCTACCACTGCGGAGCGTCCAGATCCACGCCCGCGGCCTCGGCGTGCGTGGTGATGAGCTCGAGGAGGTAGTCCTGCGCGCCGTCGTATGCCTTGTGGAAGCGCTCGTCGCCGACGTACATGCGGGCGAGGATCAGCTGGCGCGCCGGGGTGACCTCGTACCACTGCGCGATCGAGTCGCGGTGTTTCGCCACAATGCGTTCTGCCTCCTCCGAACCAGGTACGACGCCTGCGTCGCGGGCGTCGACCAGCTCGGCGGCCAGCTCCTCTTGCTCGCGCTTGAGCTGTTCCGCCTTCGATGCATCCATGCGGGCCAGCGCGTCCTGGGACTGCTGCCACTCCGCGGTGTCGCCCCAGCGCTGCTGCGCCTCCTCCTGGTGGGCAGCGAACTCCTCGCCGAAATAGTGCTTCATGTCAGACATGCTGAGCGTTCCTTTCTTGTGTTTGCGGATCAACGTCTCGACCGCGTCCAGCTGCGCCTCGAGGGAGTCGCGCTGGTGCACCAGGGCCTCGCGGTGGGCGCTGAGGGCGCGTGCGAGGTGGGACGGGGAGGCGTCGAGAAGCGCTGCGACCTGCGCGAGCGGAACCCCGATTCCCTGGTAGAGGGCAATCGCGGCGCCCCGCTCGAGGTCGGATGCGCGGTATAGGCGGTAGCCGGTGCTGGTGCGCTCCGGCTGTATGAGTCCGAGCGCCTCCCAGTGGCGCAGAGCTTTCGGCGTGACGCCGAGGATCTCGGCGGCCTCTCCGATGGTGGTTGCGGTCATGGTGATCAGTGAACAGGTTGCCGTAGGGACAAGGTCAAGCGGACGGGCGCGGCACCCAGACCCAGCCCTCTTCCGCGACGAGTTCCGCCTGGTCAGACGGCGGTGCTATGCATCGTCCGGCACGCACCTCTCGCGCGACGAGCGCGGCAATGACCGCGTCGAGGCAGTCCGCATTATCGGTGACACCCGCCTCCCGCCCAGCCCAATCCAGCTCGAAGCGCTCGGTGAGTCCCGCCGCGATCTCCTCGCGGGCACCGCGCCCCGCGGCGTCCGCTCCCTTGTACCCGCGGTGGCGCAGCCCCCACTGCTTCAGCGCAGCCGCCGGATAGACCTCGGCGACCCGGCCGCGCCCGGCGCGGTCCACGTTGGCGCCCGCCGCGCGCAACCGCGACTCCACGCCGGCCCAGCGCAGCGCCGGGTGCGCGATGCGCTCGGCGGCCACCGGCAGCGGGGTCACCCCGGCGTTGCGACGCACCTCCAGGTCGGTGAAGCGGTTAACCAAGCGGCGGCGCTCGTCCGGGCCGTAGGTCGCCGGGGCAGCCATGCGCTGGTCCGCGTGCGCACTCACGAACTCCCGAAACGCGCGCGGCCATCCGACGGGCACGTCCACGCCGGTGAGCTCGGCGCCGGTCACGAGTGCGATGAGGATGGCGTCGGTGGCGGAGGCGGTGGCGTCGACAAGCGTGAGCCCGGCGGGCGTTTCCTGGATGGTTGCGGTGCCGGTCTTGGCCGGGTCGGCGGCGAGGTCAATGCCGGAGAAGGTGCGGTTCATGCGAGAAAGCATATTGCGCGCTGCGGGGTAGAGTGTCCGAGGTGACGCAACAACGATCCCCCTGGCCCGCATTGTGGTCCATGATGCTGGGCTTTTTCATGATCCTGGTCGATTCGACGATCGTTTCCGTAGCGATCCCCGCGATCACCGCCGGGCTCGGCGCAAGCTACAGCTCGGTGATCTGGGTCAACAGCGCGTACCTGCTCGCATACGCGGTGCCGCTGCTGATCACTGGCAGGCTTGGCGACCGCTTCGGCCCCCGCGCCCTCTACATCTCCGGCCTCGCACTCTTCACGCTGTCCTCGCTGGCATGCGGGCTGGCCGGCACGATCGAGACGCTCATCGTCGCCCGCGTCTTCCAAGGCCTCGGCGGCGCGATGGTCACCCCGCAGACGATGGCGGTGATGATCCGTACCTTCAGCCCCCGCGAGCGCGGCAGCGCCATGGGTGTCTGGGGCGCGACCGCGGGTGTCGCCACCATCGTCGGCCCGCTGTTGGGCGGGCTGCTTGTCGACGCTTCCGGCTGGCCCTGGATCTTCTTTGTCAACGTCCCCATCGGCGTGATCGGCCTGGTGCTCGCGTGGATCTACGTCCCGCGCCTCGAGCTCACCTCCCGCAGCCTCGACTGGCTCGGCGTGGTGCTGAGCGCAGCGGGCATGTTCTGCCTCATCCTGGGTATCCAGGAGGGTGAGCGCTTCGACTGGGACTGGCGCGCGCTCGGTCTCATCGCCGGCGGCCTGGTCCTGCTCGGTACGTTCGTTGCGTGGCAGTCGCGCACTCGTCGCGACGCGCTTGTGCCGCTCGCCCTCTTTGCGGACCGCAACTTCTCGCTCTCCGCGGTCACGATCGCCACGGTGGGCTTTACCGTGTCCACGTACATGATCCCGTGGATGATCTACATCCAGTCCGTCCAGGGCTTCTCCCCCACCCGCGCCGCGCTCCTTCTCGTGCCCGCGGGGCTGGTCTCGGGCGTGCTGTCGCCCTGGATTGGCAAGCTCACCAACACGCATCAGCCCAAGCCATTCGCCATCGCGGGCCTGACCATGTTGGGCCTTTCGGTGGCGATGACCGCCTGGATCGCCGACCCGACGATCAGCCCGTACTGGCTGCTCGCCATCTCCGTGCTCAACGGCGTGGCGAACTCGATGGTGTGGGGACCGCTGTCCATGATTGCCACGCGCAACCTCGAGCCCGCGCTCGCCGGCGCCGGCTCCAGCGTGTACAACACGCTGCGCCAGGTGGGCGCCGTCATTGGCTCCGCCGCGATCGCCGCGCTCATGGACGCGCAGCTCAACGCCCAGCTCGGTCCCGGCGCTGGCGAGGCGACCGTCGGCGGCGCCGGTGCGAGCACCGGGATGCCGGAGGCGCTCCACGCCCCGTTCGCACTCGCCATGTCACACTCGCTGCTCCTCCCGGCCGCAGTCTCGCTGCTGGGTGCCGTGATGGCCTGCTTCTTCGCACGAACGAAGAGCTGGAACGACTAGGCGCCCTCCGGCTGCTGTCGCATCCGACCACCCCACGTTCGCACGCTCGTACGAATCATTGGTGGAATGTCGGTCCTGATGTTCACCCCTCCCGCTAGTCTCCACCCCGAGATGCACACCGCACCGCAACGGAACGAAACACCATGACCGAACATCCCAGCATTCGCGTTGGCGACCGCGAGCGATCCTGCGCCCTGTCCCGGTTGAGCATCCATTTCACCGACGGCCACCTCAGCGTCGACGAGTTTGATGAGCGGGCTCAGCGTGTTGCAGCCGCTACCACCCGAGGAGAGCTTGACGGCATTTTCAGCGACCTCCCTTCACCGCCGCCCCAGGAGGAGCTCAAGGAACTGAAACGGGCCAGGTCCCTGACCGCGTTTTCCCGCGAGAGGGAATTGGAGAACAAGCTGTTCCGCCGGGAAATTCGGGACTCCGCCCTTTGCCTTACATTCGGCCTCGGTACCGCATTGTTTTTCCTGCTCAAGTTCGGGTTCGGCATAAGTTTCGCCTGGCTGTCGTGGCCAATCATCGGCCTCGCGTGCATTGCAATTGTGGCATTCGCTGGCCGCACTCGAGAGGAAGAAGCGCTCGTCGGAGAGTTGCAGCAGTTGGTAGACCTCGAACACGCTGAGAAGGCCGAGAGGCTCCGCATCGCATACGATCGCCAGCAAAAACTCGGCCTCTAGGGAGACTGCCTCGATAAGGCGCGGTGGGCGGCGATCACGCCTTAAGTTAGGGTGTCGGAAGCAGTTCCCGAACGAAAGGATGTCCCCGTGGCCGAGAGTCCTGAGATGCGTATCGGCGACCCAGAGCGTACCTCCGCCCTCGATCGCCTCGGCGAGCACTTCGCCGACGGCTACCTCGACGTCGCCGAGTTCGACGCCCGCACCGCCCGCGCCGCGTCCGCAACCACTCGCGGTGAGCTCGCTGCGCTTTTCACCGACCTCCCGGACCCCACCAGCGGCAGCGACCTCAAGCAGCGCGACGATTCCCCCGCGGTGAACGCAGCGCGCGAGGCTGAACTGGAGCGAAAGCTGAAGGTGAAGCGCAACTGCGATATTGCTGCAGGCGCCATCGTCAGCTGCGGTGCGGCCGTGTTTTTCCTGCTGCAGTTCGCCTTCCACGTGTCGCTGGCCTGGGTCGCCTGGCCGGTCGCGGCCATTGCGGCACTCGCGGTTTACACCATCGCCGGAATCTCCGATGAAGAGTACGACGTGCTCGAAGAGATAGAGAAGAAGGATAAGTCGGAGCGGGCGGAGCGACTCCGCATCGCCTACGAGCGCCGCAAGGAACTGGGCAAGTAGACTCCCCTCAACGCACCGACATGTGTACAGGCTGCTTGTACACTGTGGCGTGTGAACTTTCGACGCCTTCCTGCCTCCACGAGCGCACTTCTCGTTGCTGTGCTCACCGCCGTCTCCCTCACCGCCTGTAGCTCCGGCGACGGGGAGCGCGAGACCGTAGTGGTGAAGTCCACGACCTTTGTGAACCCGGACGGGTCCGAGGTCGACCCCGCGGACTTCCCCGAGTGGGCGAAGGAGCCCAGCTCTTCACAGCAGTCCGGCGAGGGCGATTGGAAGAGCGAGTACGAGAACGTCATCGCGCACCCGGACGAGTACGCGTTTGACACCGACGCGCTGGTAGAGCCCACGGGCGAGTACAGCTACGCCCTGATCGAAGCAACCGGCGACGGGACGCCCGAGTTGCTGCTGAAGAAGGACTCGCGCGAGTTCGCGCCCGTGTTGGTCTTTCACCTGGATGAGGAGGGCAAGGCCCGCCCCTCGTCGCCGGTGTTGTTGGACGGGGTGCGCTCCGCTGGCGGCAGCCGCGCTGCGGTGTTCGCGTCCGCGTCGCAAAACGGCCTCTACCAGGAGGACCACTACTCCACCCAACCGGATGCGAACTTCCAGCTCTACTCCGTCGACGGCGACACGTTGACCAAGGTTGGTGCCCCAGAGGAAGCCCACATCGATGCCATCCCGGAGAAGTACCAGCAGGTCACATGGACCTCGACGACTGATCCGTCGGCGCTGCAGCAGGGGGCACCTGCAGCAGCAGCCCCGGCAGAAGGTGCGCAGGATGAGGCTCCCGCGGATGACGAGGTTCTCGGCGAAGGTGAGTTCGTGGGCACCGTCGAGGAGCTCACCATCGAGGAAGCACTGGCCCAAGCTGGCGCTGATGATCCGTCGGCGCCTGAATCCGGCAGTAAGTACTGGGTGCTGCACTTCGATGGCCCACAGGACATCTCGGCAAGCAAGGGCGGCTCTCGGGGGCCGGTTACGCAGACTACGGAGTACTTGCGGTTGGGGTATTCGGAGATCACCTCCTCAGGGAGTAGCGATGCCGGCACTGAGTGGGCACAGTACGTGGGCAAGCGAGTGAAAGTTTCGCTCGATCCCAGCACGTTGTCGTGGCCAAGTGACGTGAGCTACCCACTCGGGTCACTCAGGTTCACCTCCGAAGGAGCAGACTACGAGGTCACTGAACTCTAGGACATACGGGTGGGGGCAGCGGGGCGTCGAGAAGCACCAAGCCCCTAACGGTCACCCGGAATTTACCGGCAAGACACCCTGCGGAAAGCAAGGCTTTCTAAGTTTTATGGCAGCGTTTTGTGCTGCTCCCACCAGTTCGTCAGAAAGGCCCGACCCGTGCGCTTCCGCCGCAACGTCCAACTCCTCGCCACCACCACAGCCGCCGCGCTCGCCGTCTCACTGGCGCCCGCTGCGCTCGCTGCCGATGACACCGCAGAGTTCACCATCTCCAACATCACCGACTTCCACGGTTATTGGAAGCCCACCGACAAGGTGCCCGGCGCGGCGGCACTGAAGTGCTCCGTGGACAAGGCCGCCGAGGGCAAGACCCACATCTTCACCTCCGCGGGCGACAACATCGGCGCCTCCCCCTTCGAGTCGATGCTGCTGGATGACCAGCCGACACTGGACCTGCTCAACCTCATGGGTTTGAAGGTCTCGGCGATTGGTAACCACGAGTTCGACCACGGCGCAGCGGACGTCGAGGAGCGCGTGGTCAAGCAGGCCGACTTTGACTACCTGGGCGCGAACGCCCACACCATCGACGGTGTGAAGGACTACACGGTCGAGGAGCTCGACGGCGTGAAGGTCGCCTTCGTGGGTACCGTGACCGACGACATGCCGAACTTGGTCTCCCCCGACAACATCAAGGGCATTACCTGGGATAACCCGGTCGAGACCACCAACGCGCTGGCGAAAAAGCTGAAGGACTCCGGCGAGGCAGACGTTGTCGTCGCGCTTGTGCACGAGGGCAACCTCGGGCCGGACGACTTCAGCAAGGACGTCGACCTCGCGTTCCTCGGCCACACCCACCAGGTCATCGAGCCTGGTCAGACCAGTCCCGTGGTCATCCAGGCCGGCGAGTACGGCAAGCAGCTGGCCAACGTCGATCTTTCCTTCGATCGCGCGACCAAGAAGGCAACCGTCAAGCACGCAGAGCTTCTCGACGCCGACGCCATCCGCGCCTGCGACACCCCCGAACCGGAGGTCGACACCATCGTGCAGCAGGCCGAGGAGAAAGCTGGCGCGGAGGGCGAGCGCATCGTCGGCAACGCGGGCACCGACTTCTACCGCGGCGCGAAGGAGGGCAAGGAATCCGGCTCCTCCGTGGGCGTGGAATCCCAGCTGAACAACTTCGTCGCGGAGATCACCCGTTGGGGCGTGGACCAGAACTCCGCGATCACGCCCGACATCGGTGTGATGAACGCGGGCGGCGTGCGCTCGGACCTGGAGCAGGGCGACGTGACCTACGCCGAGGCCTTTGCGGTCCAGCCGTTCGGCGGCGAGAACACCTACGTGAAGATCACCGGCAAGGACTTCGTCGACGCGCTCGAGCAGCAGTGGCGCGACGGCGACTCCATGCCGTTCGCCGCGCTCGGTGTGTCCGACAACGTCACCTACACCTACGACCCGGAGGCGCCACAGGGCTCGCGCATCACCTCGGTCACCGTCGATGGCGCGCCGATCGACCCGGCGAAGAAGTACGTCATCGCCGGCTCCACCTTCATCCTGGGCGGCGGCGACCACTTTGAGGCGTTCACCCGCGGCACCGCACCGGCCAGCCTGGGCTACTTGGACCTCAACGCCCTCGTCGAGGCGCTCGGGGCAGGCAAGGCGAAGGCCCCGCGCGGCGGCCAGTCCAACGTCGGCGTGCACCTGGACGCCCCGCTGACCGCGGGCACGCCCGCGACGATCAACCTCTCCTCGCTGCAGTACACACTTGGCGAGACCGCGAAGCAGGTCACCGTGTCGCTCGGCGATGCGACGGCAACCGCAGACATCGACCCGGCCTACGGCCCGGAGGGGATGAACGAAAAGGGCAAGGCGACCGTGGCTCTCGACGTCCCGGCCGACATGTCCGGTACCCAGGAACTGCACGTCACCACCGACGCTGGCACCGACGCGACCGTCCCGGTCGAGGTCGCACCGGCGCAGGACACCGACGAGCCGGGCACCCCAGCCCCCGCAGGCAGCTCCGCCGCGGACCTCGCCTGGATCCTGCCGGTTGCGCTCGCCGGCCTCGCGGGCCTGGACAGCCTCATCGCGCTGCTTCTGCCGCAGCAGGTCGACCAGGTGCTCGGACCGATCGCCAAGCGTTAAGGCCACTCAGCTCATGACTGCCGGTGATGCACATGGGCCGCGGTAAGCCGCGCGCCGAGAAGCGGCGCATCACCGGCACCTATTCCATCGACACGGGCACCGCCGCGATCGTGGCGGACCCGTCCCGCGACGGTGGCTTCACCCTCGAGGTCAACAACGTCCCGTCTTCCTACGTGGTCCCCGGCGCGCCCGAGGTGCTGGAGTACGACTACATTCGCTGGTTCGCCCAGCTCATCAGCGCGCACGAGGCGGCCGGCAACCTCCCGCGCCCGTTCACCGCCGTGCACCTCGGCGCCGCGGGCTGCACGTTCGCATCGTTTCTCCAACAGCGCTACCCGGATTCCACCAACGTTGCCGTCGAGCTGGACAGCGCACTCGCCGACCTCGTGCGCTGGGCGTTCGACCCGCCGGTGCAGCTCGCGGTTGCAGAAGCCCGGGCGTTCACGCACGCGCTCGCGCCCGGCTCCGTCGACGTGATCGTCCGCGACGTCTTCGCGGGGCCGGACACGCCCCGCGCGTTAACCACCGTCGAGTTCTTCACCGCCGCGCGGCGCGCCCTGCGCCCTGGCGGCCTCTTCATGGCCAACATCGGCGACACGGAGGGGTTGCCGCGCACCCGCACCGAGCTCGCCGGCCTGGAACTCGTCTTCGGCCACACCGCCGCCCGCTCCGAGGGTCGGGGGTACGGGAATGTGGTCGTGGGGGCGTCGACAAGCAGCATTGCGCTCGACGGGGCCTTGCTTATCGACGCCAACGAGTGCGCCCCACTCCGCGACTGATTACAGTGTTGCGAGTTCCCGAAGCGAAGCGACAGGAGGCCAACGTTGCACCATTTCAGCCCGTTGTTTCAGATGGGGCCTGCGAAGCGCGACCATATTCCCGCGTTCCGCACCGCGCTCGGCGTGGCGATCCCGATGTTTACACTGCTGGCGCTTGGACGACTTGACCTGGCAATTTACGCAAACTTCGGCGCGTTCACCGGCGTGTACGGCCGCCACGCCACCCCGCAGGTGCGGCGCAAGCACCATCTGCTGGCCGGGAGCGCGCTGACCCTGTCGGTGACGATCGGCGCAACAATTGCCTGGGTGGGCCTCAGCCCCTGGATCTTGTTGCTGGTCAGTTCGCTGGTGTCCTCGGTGTGGGCGACGATTGCCCTCGCCGCCGACATGAAGCCGACCGGTTCCGTCTTTGTGATCTTCTCGGTCGCCGCGGTCGGTTCGCTGCGCGACCCGGTGCACCCGCTCATGGCGTTCGGCATCGCGGGCAGCTCGGCGCTGCTCTGCCTGGTGCTCGGCCAGTGTTCCCAGTACATCGGCGAAGGGCCCGGCGGCAACGCGAAGGCCCCCGAGCGCCCGTCGCGCGCCCCCGACGCCGGCCCCGTGCCCCGCAAGCGGCTGCGCGTTGAGGCCGCTCGTTTCTTCTTCTCCCCGCTCCTCGCGGGCGTGATCGGACTGTTCTCGGTGATGCTCATCGACCCCCTCTCGCACTTCTACTGGGCGATGGTGGCCGCGGTCGCGCCGCTGGTGAACTCGCGGTTCAAGGTGCAGTACTTCCGCGCGATAGAGCGCGTGCTGGGCACGCTGTCGGGCATCCTGGTCGCGGGCTTCCTGCTCTCGCACCCGATGCAGGGGTGGCAGATCGTGGTGTGGATCATTGTGCTGCAGTACCTCACTGAGATGTACGTGACCCGCAACTACACCATCGCCGGCAGCTTCATCACCCCAACCGCGCTGCTGATGATCCAGACGGTGCAGGCTGCCCCCGTCGCGCCGATGCTGCTTGCCCGCACGGCTGAGACGATCCTGGGCGCGGCCGCGGCGCTGGTCATCATCGCGATCGGCTACGTACGCAAGTACCCGACCGTGGTGCTCCCTAAAGCTGCAGGTCTTGGCCAACAGTCGGCCGGTAGTACACAGCCCGATCCGCAGTCAGCGCCCTGAGGTGCGGGTTCGTCACCTCGGCGAGCGCCCCGATATACCCGGGCACCATTGACTTTGGCAGGCGCAGCCCCAGCGTCAGGTGCGGTACCCACCGCTCCCCTCGCCCATCAGGGTTCTCTGCGCTGAGCTGCCGGGCGGCGCGCTCGAGCGCCTCCGGCGCCTCGAGTAACCACGCGACCGTCTGCTTGGACTTGGTACCAAAGACGACGGTGCCCACCCGATCCAGTCTCGCGGGGAGCAGCGGCGGCAGCAGCGCCGCCGCGCTTTCTACCGCGCTCTGGCGCATCCGCGGCGCAAACGTCACCGAGATATGGGGGCGCTGGTGCTGGCGCGGGAATCCCCGCTGCTCCAGCGCGTCAAAGATCCCGCGGACCTGATCTTCCTCCGTGTCGGGGAGGCGCAACAGGATGTTTTCCGGCGAGCGCGAGGACATTCCAGTCGGTCGTTTCCCGAGTTAGACAAACTCGACCGAATCGAGCAGTTGCTGAAATTCCGGGGCGAGCTCCTGGATCCGGCCCACGTCCGCGGTGAGCGCGAGCATGACCACCCACCGTTGCGCGCCGCCCTGCTCGCGCAAGATGAGGTAGTTCTGCAGCTGCGCCACCTCGCCGCGCGTGCCGTCCTCCGCCGAGGCGGACAGCGTCACCTGCTGCAGGCCCGCATTACCGTCGGGGCTAACCTCCCCCTGCTCCACTCGCGGATTCTGCCCCGCCTGCTCGAGCCGGGCGAGGTTGTCCTTCATGACCGCCTGCATGTCGGCGTCCTCCGCCAGCGCCGCGGTCAGCCCGCTGATGGTCGGCGACATGAACACGGACTGCTCCGCCTCGGCCGCACGGGCGAGGAGGAAGTCCATGTTCGCGGGCGTGGTCGCCTGGACCCAGTTGCTATTCGGAAGGGAAAATTTGTACTTCGTGGCCATGCTGCCCAAGGGTACGGCACGGCCGCGAATCGCTACGCAGTGCTGGCAGGCGAGCCAAACTCCCGGATGTAGCACAGCATGGCCACGTCCTGGCCCGGCTCAATGTTGGTGTATCCGCGCCGCTCGTAGAACTGACGGGCACCGGCATCAACGGCGTCCACGTTGATCTGCACCTCGCCCACGTGCCGTGCGCGCGCCTCAGCCTCCGCGCGGTCCATGATTCGGGTGCCGATGCCCTTTCCCCGGAGTTCGGGCGCAGCGTTAGCAGGGCGAATCCGACGGGCTCGGGCGACTCCGCAAGCACCACGTACCCGTGGTCCCCAGCGATGAGCTTTGCGACGCTCCCCGCCCGGTCAACCCCCGCGACGGCAACCCCCGCCCCGCTGTCCAATCGCAACCGCGCTACGCCTGCGCAGCGTTGGCGCCGTTGTCGCCGCCCGGGGCGGTGACGTTCCACGCGACGTTAAAACGGTCGACCACCATGCCGAAGTGCTCGCCCCACGGCGCCTGGGCGAACGGCATGCGCGCCTCGCCGCCGTCTGCAGCGAGGGCGTCGTAAAGCTTCTTTGCCTCCTCGGGCGAGTCCGCTTCGACGGTGAAGCCGTACTCGCTGGCGCTGAGTTGCTCGCGGTCGTGCTCGAGGTCGTCGCCGCCGGAGATGGTGAACGGGCCGCGCAGCAACGCGTGCGCGACCTTGTCACGGGGCGGTTCGAACGGGAACTGCACGCCGTTGTCCAGCTGCTCGCCGTAGGTGAGGATGCGGAGCTCGCCACCGAAGACGGAGTGGTAGAACTCAAGCATCGCGCGAGCGTTGCCGGGGAATGCGATATAGGTGCATGTGTGAATTGCCATGCGGCCAAGCGTAGACGCACAGCGCCGGTGTTGCCCGGCGGAGGAGGTTACGGGCGCAGGGGGCGCCGTGCTCGACGGAACGCAACGGTGAGCACGACCACCGCGAGCGCCGCCGCGACGAACTGCGTTGCGGTCCCGCCCAGCGACAACGGCACCCCGTAGTCCTGCAGGCTTGCCGCAGTATTCCACGCCGCGTGTGCTGCGACAGCGATGCCGATGCCGTTGAAATACCAGGCGAGCCAGGCGTAGAGCAGGCCATCGAGGAAGAAGTGTGCGAACGCGAGGGGTTCGCTCCAAGCTGCGGGGTGCACGGCAACGAACAGGAGCGCAGCGGCGATCGCGCCGACGAGCGGGTGCCGCGTCCACGCGGTAAAGGCCTGGAAGACAAGCCCGCGGAACAGCATTTCCTCGGCAAGCGCGGCAAGCAGAATCGCCACGAGCTCGAGCGGGAACGTACTGGAAAAGCCTGCGAACGCCTTGTCCCACGACGAGCCGAACGCGTAGACGCTGATCAGTCCCAGCGTGACGGCTATGACGGCAAACGCCAACAGATATGCCGCGACGAGCGTGAGCGGCCGCAGCGCTTTCCCACTCCACAGCACCGAAGCCGCGGAGCGCCGCCCCACCAGTTTGACTGCCACGAGCACCGCAATGATCTCGACGATCACGGTGGCGTAGGTAAACCAGCCGTCGACGTCAGGAGATGAGGCGTCAAGCCCTGCCGCCTCGAGCGAGAGCCCGACGACCACTGTCATCGCGATCACCATGACGATCACGGTGAGCATTTCGGCCAACGGTTTCCACCAGGAGTAGTTCGATTGCCGTCTGGCGCCGAACGCGAAATCACGCACGCGATCCACTTGAGTTTCCTCTCCTATTCTTTCGGGTTTCATACAGCCGGCACAACGCTACATCCGTGGATCGTCGGTCGCCCGTTGGCCACCGCTCAGGCCGGTGAGAAGAATTGGATTGCACAATGAAAACCAGGGGGTTGACCCAAAGAAAGGTTTGCCTTACTTTAGAAGGAGTGCTTGCAAAGGCGAGCCTTACCTAAAGCAAGAAAGGTCTGCAGTTGAAACTTTTCCAACGCGCCGGAGCACTCCTTGTCTCCGCAGCCACGGTCCTCGGGCTCGCCGCCTGCTCTGGAAGCGACGACAACACCGCCGCGGTGACCGAGACGCAGAACGCCTCCTCGTCCGCCGCACGGAGCGCGGACGCCGTCCACATCACCGACGCCGCCGGGCGCACGCTCGACTTCGAGGCGCGCCCCGAGCGAATCGTGCTCGCCGAGGGCCGCGCGGTGTACGCCACCGCGACCCTGCAGGACAACCCATTCAACAACGTGGTCGCGTACGGCGACGACCTCAACAAGGCGGCCCCGGCCCTGCAGGAAAAGCTGCTCGAGGACTACCCCGAAGCCAAGGATATGCCAATGATCGGCTCCATCCAGAAGGGCGACGTCACCGCTGAGAACCTCCTCGCCCAAAAGCCGGACGTCATCATCATGACGCTCGACCAAAAGAAGGCAAGCGAGGAGAACGGCTTCCTCTCCAACCTCGACGCGCTGGGGATCAAGTACGCGTTCATCGACTTCCGCCAGAAGCCGCTGGAAAATACCACCGTATCGATGACCATGCTGGGCGAGCTCTTGGGCCAGCAGGAGCGCGCGGAGAAGTTCAACGCCTTCTACGACGAGAAGGTGAAGACGATTACAGACCGCGTAGCCAACATCGAGGACCGCCCAGACACGCTGGTGTGGACCGCGGCCGGCTTCCAAGACTGCTGCTCTGTCGCTGGCGACGTCCACCTCGGCACCCTGGTCACGGCCGCGGGCGGCCACAACCTCGGCCCGGAGGTGCTCGGCACGGATTCCACCCAGCTGACGCCAGAAAAGCTCGTAGAGATCAACCCCGAGAAGCTCATCGTCACCGGTGGCGAGTGGGCAAGCGACCCGTCGAAGTCCGAGTCCTACCACCACGTCGAGCTGGGCTACCAAGCGGACGAACAGACCGCGATCGAGTCCTGCTCCGGCCCGCTGAAGATCCCGGGCATTGACCTGCTTGACGCGCCGAAGAACGGTAATTACTTTGCCGTGTACCACCAGTTCTACGACAACCCCTTCAACGTGTTCGCACTCGAGGCCTTTGCCAAGTGGCTCCACCCGGAGGAGTTCGAGGACATGGACCCGGCAGCAGACTTCGAGCAGTTCCACAAGGACTTCCTCCCCTACGAATACAGCGGCGCCTTTTTCGCCGACCCCAACAGTGAAACCTCGTAAATGACCACTTCAACAGCCCTTCGACAGATCGACCCCAACGGCGCAGAGCGCGCCGGGGCAGACGCCCCGGCCTCGGCGGAAACCGCCCGGAACGACGCGATTCGTTCGTACCGGAAGCGTGGGCGTCGAAAAGCACTTGCGATCGTGGGCCTGATTATCGCGGCGGCGGTGAGCTTCCTCATCGCCATCATCGTCGGCCCGCTGAACCTGTCGCTTGCCGACGTCTGGAACGCCGTCTTCAACCCGGAAAGCGTCGACGATCAGACTCGGACCGTCATCCGGACGCTGCGGCTGCCCGCGGCCGTGATGGCCGTCCTCGTGGGCGCCGCGCTGGGCCTGGCGGGCGGGCAGATGCAGACCATCCTGGATAACCCGCTCGCCGAGCCGTTCACCCTCGGTATCTCTGCGGCGGCCGCATTCGGCGCCGCGGTGTCGATCGTCATGGGCTGGGCCCTCATCCCCAACCCGCAGTTCAACCTAGCGACCATGGCCGCGCTCACTGCGCTGATCGCGGCGCTCATCGTCGCTGCCGCCTCGGTGTGGAAGGGCGCGAACGCGCAGTCGATGATCCTGCTCGGCATCGCGCTGTCCTTCCTCTTCCAGGCGCTCCTCTCACTCCTGCAGTACGGCGCGAACACCGAGGCGCTGCAACAGATCGTCTTCTGGACCATGGGCTCGCTGCAGCGTGCCAACTGGACCGCCAACATCATCCTCGCCGCCGTCATCGTCTGCGCGATCCCCTTCTGCATCGTCAACGCGTGGCGGCTCACCGCGCTGCGCCTGGGCGAGGACCGCGCCGCCGCGCTCGGCGTCGACGTGCAGCGCCTGCGCATCACCACCCTCATCGTCGCCTCTGTGCTGGCCGCGGCCTCGGTCGCGTTCACCGGCATCATCGGCTTCATCGGGCTGGTCGGCCCACACGTCGCCCGCATGCTCGTCGGCGAGGACCAGAAGTTCTTCCTCCCTGCCGCGGCAGCTGCCGGGTCGATGCTGCTCAGCATCGCGTACGCGGTCTCGCTGTCCATCATCCCCGGGGTGGCCATCCCGATCGGCATCATCACCGCGCTCGTCGGCGTCCCGTTCTTCGTCTTCCTGATTTTCACCCGCGCCCAGCGGAAAGGATAACGCCATGACTATTCAGGCTGATGACCTCACCGTCCAGTACGGCCGCAACACCATCATCGATGCCATGAGCTTCGCCCCGCTCGACGGCGGCAAAGTCGTCGGACTGCTGGGTCCCAACGCTGCCGGCAAGTCCACCCTGGTGAAGACACTCGCCGGCGTAAAGAAAGCCGCCTCCGGCTCCTGCACCGTCACCATCGACGGCCAGGAAGTCAAGGACAAGGACCGCCCAAACCACGTCGGTTACGTCCCCCAAGACCTACTCTCCGGCGCGTCGCTCACGGCGTTTGAATCCATCATGATCTCCGCCAACCACGGCGGCAGCACCAGCGGTGACCCCGTCGACGCCACCGCGCGCGTCATGCAACGCCTCAACATCTCCCACCTGGCCGACCGCATGATCACCGCGATGTCCGGCGGCCAACGACAGCTGATTGGCATTGCGCAGATGCTTGTGCGCGAACCGAGCATTTTGCTTCTCGACGAGCCCACCTCCGCCCTCGACCTCCGCCACCAAGTGGAAGTCCTGCGACTGATCCGCGAGGAGATCGCCGGTACCAACAAGCTGGCAATTGTGGCAATCCACGACCTCAACCTCGCGGCCCGCTACTGCGACGAGCTCCTCGTCATGAAGGCCGGGCAGCGCGTCACGCAGGGCCCACCGACCGAGGTGCTCACCCCGGACCTGCTCGATGAGGTCTACGGCATCCGCGCCAAGATCCTCAGCGACTCCGGCGTCCCCGTCATCTGCCCCGTCTAGGCGGGTCAGGTCCTTTATTCACCTACTCGCCGCGCTTGATGTTTTCCATCTTCTTGCCGCGGGCGAGCTCGTCGACAAGCAAGTCCATCATGCGGATCTGGCGCATGAGCTCGTCCTCGACCTCCTCCACGCGCACCCCGCACACCTTGCCGGTAATCAAGTTGGCATTCGGGGTGAGCGTGAGGTCCGCGAAGAATTCGCGCAGCGTCTTTCCCGAGTCCGCGGCCGCGTGCAGCTCCTCCGGACTCAGCTGCGTAAACCAGCCGAGGACGTCGTCGAGATCCTCGCGGGTGCGCCCCTTCCGCTCCACCTTGGCCACGTAGTTGCCGTAAATGTCGCCAAAAGGGTAAGCGAAGACCCGCTCTAACTTTGCCTGTTCGTTCATGCGCGTTTCCCTCTTGCTCCTTAGTGGATCTGTGAGTTCATGTCCGAGTATCCCACGCTAGGCGGATGTGGCGAGGTATGACGTGTGCTGCTCGTCTTGCGCAGTTCGAGCACTCCAACCATTGCGCGATGCTCAACCACTGAATACACTGTATTCAAACTCACCAAGGGGGCGATCATGGCAACGGTGACGATCCGGATGGATGATAACGATGCGGAGCTCGTGCGCAAGTACGCACGCTTCGAAGGAGTCACTCTTTCCGACTTCGCCCGTACTGCGATCTTGGAGAAAATCGAAGACGCGCACGATGTACAGGAGCTTCGCGACGCTCTCGCTCACGACACCGGTGAGCGGTTCAGCCTTGATGACATCCTGGCCGACCTCGATCAGTAGCGCTCCCGGTGACCACACCGTCCGGCCACTACAAAGTCGAATTCACGGCCCGCGCACGCAAGCAACTCAAAAAGATGGACCGCTTTGATGCACGGCTCATCGCCACCTGGATCAAAGACAACTTGGAAGGCTGCACCGACCCACGAGCATTCGGGAAAGGGCTCTCCGCGAATCACACCGGAGAGTGGCGCTATCGCGTCGGCGCGTACCGAATCCTCGCCCTCATCAACGAAGGCACAATCACAATCGAGGTGCTTTCAATAGGCCATCGCCGCGAGATCTACCGCGATTAATCGTGCGCACGGTAGGCTCTCCATTCTTCATCGACCCCAGCGCAAACGTAGGGTGGGTGACATGAACGACCTGACTATCGCCCCCGGCCCGGGGATCCCCGGTGGCGCGGTCATCGCTGCCGCCGATCTAACGGAGCGGTTTGCAAAATCATCGGGGCCGGGCGGCCAGGGCGTCAACACCACCGACAGCAAGGTCCAGCTTTCCCTCGACATTGCTGCGTGCGCATCGCTTACCGACGCCCAACGTCACCGCATCTTGCGCAACCTCGAACACCGCCTTGACGGCACCGTGCTTACCGTGAGCGCGTCGACGCAACGATCGCAGATTCGTAACCGCGCTGAGGCACGTCGCCGCCTGGCTGCGCTCTTGCGCGAGGCGCTCGCCCCGTCGCCTCCCCCGCGTCGCACAACGAAGCCAACGCGGGGCTCGGTGCGGCGCCATCGAGAGGCGAAGATGCGGCGCTCAGAACTCAAGTCCACGAGGCGGCGCCCCCAGATTCCCTAGCGCTCGCCATAGACTCGCGTTATGCCAAGAACCGACGTGTCCTTCCCCTCCGGGGGCGGCTCCTGCGCCGCGTGGCTGTCTGTCCCCGACTCGGCTCGCCGATGCTTGTGATGGCGCACGGCCTCGGCGGGGTGCGCCAGATGCGTCTCGACGCCTTCGCCGAACGCTTCAGCAGCGCCGGCTACCGCTGCCTGGTGTTCGACTACAGGCACTTCGGTGCCAGCGCAGGCGAGCCGCGGCAGCTGCTTTAGGTGCGCCGCCAACTGGAGGATTGGCGCAACGCAATTACATACGCACGGCAGCTCGACGGCGTCGATCCGGACCGGATCGTCCTGTGGGGCACCTCGTTCGCCGGCGGGCACGCCATCCGCACCGCCGCACGCGACCCGCGGGTTGCGGCCGTGATTTCCCAGTGCCCGTTCACCAACAGGTTCGCATCGACATTTGCGCTCCCGCCGAAGGTGTTGGCCAAGATCGCCGCGCTCGCCGGCATCGAAGCACTGATCCCACCTGGAGACCAGACGCCGTCGGGCATCACCGCCCGCTTCGGCGCCGACATCGTGCGCTACTTCCCCGGCCGCGACGCCCGCAGAATCCAGTGCCCCGCGCACCTCGCGGTGTGCGAGGACGATTCGCTGGCGCCGCCGCGCCCCACCCTGCGGCACGTGCGGAAGGCCCCGAAGGGAGAGGTTCGCATGCAGCCCGGCGGGCACTTCGACATCTACGTCGGCGACGCCTTCGAGCGCAACGTGGCGCAGCAGCTGGATTTCCTCGCGCGATACGTCCCGATAGGCTCCAGGGACGTGGATTAGGTGCTACGCCGAGACAGCTTGGATCGGTTGAATCTGCTCGATCTCGGCGAGGGCCTTATCTTCCGCCAGCTCAATCTCATACTGGTTCTGCAGATTCATCCAGAATATCGGCTCCACCCCAAAATATTTTGCAAGCCTAAGAGCGGTGTCAGCCGTGATTCCACGTTTGCCGTGCACAATCTCGTTAATACGACGGGGCGGAACCCCGATAGACACAGCAAGCTTGTGCTGAGTGATTCCGAATCCCTCAATGAAGTCTTCTAAGAGAATCTCCCCAGGATGAATCGGCGGGTACAGCTTGTTCGACATGGCATTCCTTAGTGGTAGTCCTCAATGGTCACATGTTCGGGCCCTGCGCCCTTCCAGCGGAATGTAATTCTCCACTGGTCATTCACTCGGATACTAAACGTCCCTTTCCTATCTCCCTTGAGAGCCTCTAGGCGATTCCCGGGCGGTACGCGAAGAGAGTCAAGGGATACAGCAGCGTCGAGCTGGTGGAGCTTCTTGTTCGCCGACTTATGGATCCGAGGATCCAGTTTCGGAACTGGTTCACGCAGGAATACCAGCTCGGTCTCTCGGTTCCCGAACGACTGGATCATGCCTTACCCTACCCCCCCATAACGCAAAGCGTCAATAACGCACAACGTTAAGCTTTAGCTCACCCGAATGCAAGTACACTCCCACCCTACGCAACAACACCGTTTCCGCATTACGGTGACTACCGTGAAGACAATACAAGGGAAGCCTATCAGTGAAGATCAGGTTGATACTTGGGGCACCGAAGCCGAAAATGGCTACGAGATCGAGTTCCTACTTTCTCGCGGGAGAAAACCTCGCGATACAAAACACTCCATTAGGCCGGAAGGCTCTAACTCCGCTCGTACACCAGACAGCGCATTTTAAGCCCCGCCCCTAAAATGATGCTCATGAGCGATCCCAATTTCACGATCCGGCAGATCACCTTCGACTGCAACGATCCCTCAAAGCTCGCCGAGTTTTGGTCCGCCGCAACCGGTTGCGAAATCGCCGCGGATTACGGCGATTTTGTGATGGTTGATTCCACCCCGGCGCTGGGATTTCAGCGCGTTAAGGATCCGACACCTGGGAAAAACCGCATGCACATCGACGTTGGCGGGGCGGAGCGCGAAACTTTTATCGAACGCCTCAAAGACCTAGGCGCTACCGAACTCACTACCCACGAGGCGCCGGGATTGGTGTGGACTGTCATGCAGGACCCGGAAGGCAACGAGTTCTGCGTGGGGAACCCCGGGGCCTAGCTACACATTGAACTTAAATTCAACGGTATGTAGTTGCAAAGTTACTTTCTCGAGAACCTCGCCGCCCACGTCGCTCCCGCGTTGGGCGGCAGCCGAACCACAAAGGATCAGTCATCTGCTATCCCATCGACTAATTCTTGCAGGTCGCAGGACCTTCGCGTAACTGTCAGTTCAGCACATTTTGAATAGTTCAGCACACGATGTATTGTTCAGCACATGCTGACCATTGCTTCACGCCTCGACGTCATGAACCGGCTCGGCCGGGCCATGGCGGATCCGACGCGCTCCAGAATCCTGATGACACTACTCGACGGCCCGAGCTACCCAGCCGTGCTTTCGCGCGCCCTGGACCTGACCCGCTCGAACGTCTCGAACCACCTGACCTGCCTGCGCGACTGCGGCATCGTCGTCGCCGAGCCGGAGGGCCGCAAGACACGCTACGAAATCGCCGATCCGCACCTCGCGGCAGCGCTCAACGCGCTGGTGAACGCGACGTTGGCTGTCGACGAAAACGCCCCGTGCATCGACCCTGAATGCTCGGTGCCCGGCTGCGGCGAGAAGGGAGCGGACGCATGAGCTCGGCATGTGGATGCGCACACGAACCCGCCAAAGAGATCGAAGAACTCGATCGGCCATGGTGGAAGGACCCCGAGTTGCTACTGCCGATCTTCTCCGGCGTAGCCCTCTGCGTAGGCCTGGCGCTGGGCTGGTCCGGGCTAGCGACACCCGCGACAGTACTGTTCTGGGTCGGCCTGCTGCTAGGGGCGTATACGTTCGCGCCCGACGCGATCCGAAACCTTGTCACGAAGCGCAAGCTCGGCATTGGTTTGCTGATGACCATCAGCGCGGTCGGCGCGGTAATCCTCGGTTACGTCGGAGAGGCCGCGGCGCTAGCGTTCCTGTACTCGATCGCCGAGGCGCTGGAAGACAAGGCGATGGACCGGGCGCAGGGCGGACTGCGGGCACTGTTGAAGTTGGTACCGCAGACCGCGACGGTGCTGCGCGACGGCACGTCGGTCGAGGTCGCAGCGAAGGACCTCGCGGCTGGCGAGCTTATGCTCGTGCGCCCCGGAGAGCGGATCGCCACGGACGGCATCATTCGGTCTGGGCGCTCCAGCCTTGACACCTCAGCGATCACCGGAGAATCCATTCCGGAGGAGGTTGCGCCCGGCGACGAGGTGCCCGCGGGAGCGATCAACTCCGCCGGTGTGCTGGAAGTCCAGACGACCGCAGCTGGAACGGACAACTCGCTGACCACACTCGTGGACCTGGTCGAGCAGGCGCAGGCGGAAAAGGGCGACCGCGCCCGGATCGCCGACCGGATTGCCCAACCCCTAGTGCCCGGGGTGATGATCCTGGCGGTGCTAGTCGGCGTGATCGGCTCGCTGCTGGGCGACCCCGAGACGTGGATCACCCGTGCGTTGGTGGTTCTGGTCGCAGCGTCGCCGTGCGCGCTGGCAATCTCCGTGCCGCTGACGGTCGTGGCCGCGATCGGCGCGGCCAGCCAGTTCGGCGTGGTCATCAAGTCTGGCGCGGCGTTCGAGCGGCTCGGCGGCATCCGTCACCTGGCGGTGGACAAGACCGGAACCCTCACCCGCAACCAGCCCGAGGTTACCGGCGTGGTCCCGGCAGACAGGTTTGATCGGGCGCAGGTGCTTACTTTCGCGGCGGCAGTTGAGCAGCAATCGACGCACCCCCTCGCCGCGGCGATCGCGGCAGCGGGGCCCGAAGCGCCCGCCGCCCAGGACATCAGCGAGGAAGCCGGGCACGGCATCAGCGGCACCGTCGAAGGCCGACGGGTGCTGGTGGGCAGCCCCCGGTGGATCGACGCCGGGCCACTGAAGGCAGACGTTGAGCGCATGGAGTCCGAAGGCCAGACCTGCGTCCTAGTCACCGTCGATGACGCTCTCGCCGGAGCGATCGGTGTCCGCGACGAGCTGCGTCCCGAGGTTCCCGAAGCCGTGCAGACCCTGCGCGCCAACGATGTGGAAGTGAGCATGCTCACCGGCGACAACACTCGCACCGCCCGGGCGCTGGCTGAAATCGCCGGAATCGACGACGTGCGCGCCGAGCTGCGCCCTGAGGACAAGGCAAGCATCGTCGCCGAATTTTCCTCCAAGACGCCGACGGCGATGATCGGCGACGGCATCAACGACGCGCCGGCACTGGCGGGCGCGACGGTGGGCATTGCGATGGGAGCAACCGGCTCTGACGCCGCGATCGAGTCCGCTGACGTCGCCTTCACTGGCCACGACCTCCGGCTGATCCCGCAGGCGCTGCAGCACGCCCGCCGAGGCAGCAGGATCATCAACCAGAACATCGTGCTGTCTCTGGCCATCATCATCGTGTTGATGCCACTGGCGATCAGCGGTGTGCTGGGCCTGGCCGCCGTCGTGTTGGTTCACGAAGTCGCTGAAGTCATCGTGATCTTGAACGGCCTGCGGGCTGCACGAGCGAAACGCTGAGGCTGTGACCGGCAAGTCTTATAAGAGTTAAACCACGCGCCGAGCGCACACACGTTGGACCAGGCGAGTCATTCGAGTTCACCACCTGGTCCTTCTCGATGCGTGCAGGCACGGGAACTGTGGGTGAACCTAATAGTTCAACGGCCCGATACCGCTTGCAGATTCTACACACGAGGTAGCGGAATGGACCGAGGCCGAACGAAAACCGGAGTTAGAGACAGCGCTCTTCAACCTCCCCCCCCCCCCAATAACGCGAAACGTCATTAACGCTCCGCGTTACACATTAAATTTGAATTCAACGGAGTGGCGAAAGAAGGCTACCTCACTCAGTTGTAAGCGATTCGAGAAACCTGAAAAGTGTGCCGCAAGGCGTTTTCTGCTCGGAAAGGCAACCTCCGCAGGCTAGATCGCTCCCCGTCACGAAGAGCTGGCACCGCCGAAGTTGCCCTCACGCCAGATTCGGACTCATTCTCACAGTCAGTCGCGGAACGAAAACCAACTGAGCACGGTCCTGGCTGCAGCTAGAACTGTTGGTGCCGAAACTAAATACCATCTTCTAACCGCTGGCGAAGCACGACTTCTTCTTCATCGCTGAGCCCGGCAAGTCTTTCACCGTGTTGTTCCTCTTCGAATCGCAGCGCATCCGCCAATGTTTCTTTCAACGGGCGAATCCGCAGGCCCGCTTCGTAGGCTGCGGTGCAATCGAGTAGCGCGATGTTGCGAAACTGTTCACCTGGTACCCACAACGGCAACGATTTTGGGCCCATCCACGGGGTTACATCATTAGCGAGAAGCAGTTCATCAGAGCAAGGTCGCTCCGTAGACTCCGATGCGGTTAACTCCCGCGAAATCTTGAACACATCGGACAAGGAAGTAGCAAACCCCGTAGCATTAAAGGTTCCGAAAGTCCCGACTTCTGCGGACTCAACTATCCAGCCTGCAAGGTCTTTCACATCGATCATAGCGACGGGAAACGCCGGGTCTGGGACGATCACGTTCTCACCCGTGGGATGCGCGAAGCGCCACGGATAGTAACCACTGCGCCCTGTTTCGTCGCCGTAGCCGGCGATCAGACCGGGTCGAACTACCATTACCGACCGATTTGTGCTTCGATAAGTCGTTTCGCAAGCAGACTTTGCGGCTGGGTACTGCCCCATGTTCTCCATGTAGTCAATTTCAAGCGGAGCGACTACAGAATCAGACTCGGAAGAAATACTTCCCTGATCCTCATATACGCTGCTCGAAGACACAAATATACGATGCTTGGCCTGGAGTTTCGCCGCCGCATCCCGCGCATGCTTCGGCTGACTCGTCAGATCCACAATGGTGTCCCAAGTTTTCCCCGCAACCTCATCGTACGCACCGTCACGGTCACGGTCTGAACTCACAAATTCGGTTCCGTTGGGAACCTTCCCGTTACCCCGCGCGAGGCAAGTAACTTGATGTCCTCGCTCGACTGCTGCAAACGCAATGTGCCCTCCAAGGAAACCGGTACCACCGAGCAACAAAAAGTTCATGTCCCTAGTTGTACACGAAACCTTCTCACACGTGACCAGTCCTAATCCCAGCGCATCCAAGCTGGAATAAGATGTCAGAGCAGGATTACCCCACCATCTGCCAGAGCTTCTTATTCGGCTAACCTACACATTGAACTTAAATTCCACCACGTTCCGTAGCCGAATAACCTCTTGACCGGCACTCCTCCAGAGGGAAGCATGAAGGCATGAACATCGAACGCATCGTCCCCAACCTCACGGTGGCAGACCTCCGCAGAAGCGTCGACGAACACGCTGCGGTCCTCGGTCTCGAGGTGGTCATGGATCACGGCTGGATCGTCACACTCGCCGATTCCAGAGGCTGTCAGCTGAATCTCCTCACGAGAGATGCCACAGCCCGCGAGAATCCCGATGTCTCAGTCTTCGTCAACGATGTCAAAGCCGCCTACGGTCGCGCTGTCGAGGCAGGTCGTGAAATCGTGCACCCTCTCACGACCGAAGAGTGGGGCGTCACGCGCTTCTTCTACCGCGACGGATCAGGCAACGTCATCAACGTCGGCATGCATTCTCACTGAGCATCGTCGTCGTACGAAGGCCACTAATCGCAGTCACGCGACGCGCACCGCCGCATCCACCACGAGCTCGGCACCGGCTGCCTGCGCACGTTGAACACGTCAACGACCGCCGCTAGCATCTACCATACGATCGTATTATAGAGGAGGTCCGTATGAAGCGGTACCGCGTCGGCGCGATGGCCTGGGTGCTCAGCGCACTGGTGTTCCCGATTCAGTTGTTCGTGGCGCTGGGCTGGCCAAATCGCTACTCGCTTTCTCGCAACACCATCAGCGATCTCGGTGTGACCACCTGCGGGGAGTACTCCGAACTCGGTCAGCAGATACGTCAGGTGTGCTCGCCGGAACACGCGGTCTTCAACATCGGCATGGTCGCTTCCGGGGCTCTGGTCCTGCTCGGCGCGGTTGTCCTGCATGGATACTGGACTCGGCTCGCCGGCCAGGCCGGAACCATCCTGATGGCGATCGCCGGAGCCTCGGTCATCGGCGTCGGCCTTCTCCCCTGGGACGTGTCGCCGGCAGCCCACGACGGCTTCGCCCTGCTTCAAGCCGCCGCGCAGTGGATGGCCATGGCGCTCATCGCCGTCGCCGCCGGGCCGGGCAGATTCCGGAAGGTCACGGCCGCGGTCGTGATCCTCTCCGTCGCAAGCTTTATCATGTTCGCCGCAGCACTGGATGGGTACGAGATGCCTTGGATTGGGCTCGGCGGTGCCGAGCGGCTCTCCTTCGACTCGCTGACGCTCTGGACCGCGCTGACCGGCGTTGCCCTCATGAGGGCTCACAAGCTGTCCGCTCAGGTGCGGGAGCGGACCTCTCTGCGACGGCCATGCGACAGCACTGCTGTCTCGATGCGTGGGCCCTCCGCTGAGAACCGGACATGAGCTTTCGGCTAAACGTTGAACTTGAATTCAACGGAGTGTCGTCGATAAATAACTATTCGATGCGCAAAGTACAACGAAATACCGCTAGAAACAGACAACATATGGGGGTGCACAGAAACTCATATAGGTTCTGCGGAAAACCTATAGGGTGCGTCGCTAAAAACCGCTGTGCGCGAAAAACATAAAGGGTTTACGGACCCGGTCCCAGACCCCTCAATACTCTGAGCCGGAAGAATGGAAAGTGGAAGGTTGATGTATCCCCACTATTTATTTTTTCCGTTTTTCGGAGTACATCGGGAGCTACAACTGCGGACCAGCTCTGTGTGAACTAGATGAGAAGGCGCAGCAGCGAATCATCGACGCTGGACAGTTGGTGCTGCGGGCACGCGAGCGGCACCCCCAGCGGTCACTCGCGGAGCACTACAACCCGTTATCGATGGACCCAATTCTGCTCAAGGCCCACAACAACTTGGACCGGGAAGTCGATAAGGCTTTCGATGTGGCACGCAAACTCACCAACGAGCGCCAGCGCCAGGAGCTAATGTTCGCCAGCTACGGGTAGTTGGCGAGGGGCTATGTCTCCTCGCTTTCATCAAAATCGAAACCACCAGCAGGGTCGTTCCCCGTGCGGGTGATTTTGATCGGTCCCGCTGCTGGGTGTAGAACCCTGTCGCTGGCAACGCCGGGAACTATGACTGTGCTCGACGAGAACACGTCACTGCCATAACGCGGCTCACGGTAGACGAACATGGGTCGTTCACTACTACTGGTGGATTTCGGTTTTGGTGGTGGGGGGATTACCGCCGCCGGCCTCGATTTTTCCGTTGAGGAGGGCGTTGACTACTTCCCGATTGTGAAATGGGCCGATGGCGCGGTGAAGAGGAACCAGTCACCTGGAAGAGATCGATCCAGTCGCTGGTGTGCAATCTGGGAGGTAGGGTTGCGGGGTCGATTCCTCGCGAGCGCAACCATGATTGTGTCTCTGAACGTGATGAAAACAACCCTGCCCTTCGGAGAATTTCCCCTATCCCGCGTCCCCGGGCGGTGAAAACGGTGTGCACCATCGCCTGAAAGGCTTTGCGTTGCTCTATCGGGATCTTCGGGTCACCCACCCGGCGGATCACTAAGATCCCCCCGTCAACGTTTGGCTGTGGCCGGAAAGCAGACCTTGGTACTCGGGAACCAAGGTGAAACGTGAACCATGGGGACCACTGAGCTGTCATCATCGTGCTTGCACCTACCCCGGCCCGGCGGCGAGCGACTTCCCACTGCATGAGGAGTACAGCGGCAGTCCATGCCGGCGCATGCAACAACTTTCGAAGAATGGCAGTGGTGAGGTGAAAGGGAATGTTTCCCACAATGACGCAGGGAGTGGCGGGTAACGGGAAGTTGAGGAAATCATCATGGACCACTTCGACCGACGCCGAGGCGGTCTTTTTTGTGAGTTTGGCAGCTAGTTTTGCGTCTACCTCAACTGCCGTTATTGCCCTCCCCAAGTGGGATATCGGGTGAGTGAGGGCACCGCTTCCTGGCCCGATCTCAATGATGGGGCCGGAGGTTTGTTTTACAAGATCGACGATGGAGTTGATGATCTTGTGGTCTGTGAGAAAATTTTGGCCATGTTCGTGACGGCCGTATCCGTATGTAGACATCAGGTGTGCTCCGTGGAGTTGAAACGGAGCCGGGCATGGCAAATGGCCGCCCGGCTAAAGGACCGGAGCGGTTTCTAACCTGCGGGAGGGAGAAAACCGCCTTAGCGGCTGGTGAGCGGCCGCATGAAAACGGAACCTGAAATCAACATGGGCCTATCGTATCCAATTAATTTCGCAGGGTCCAATACGGTGAGAAAGAAGACAACCGCACCGCAACAGTGCAAGACCTCTCTGGATTGGAATTTAATTGAACATGGGTTTGGGGTACGACGCGCCCTACTCGGAGTGGCACGGACACTACGGCTGCGCGCCCACACACAACAGTAAAGAGCTCGGCAATGCACAGACACGTAACGAGAGCGCCACAAATGTATGTACGTTTAAGTTACAGCATCGACACTGACGCTCCACATGGAGGGACGGCCGCAGCCCTGCAGCAAGCACACGGCAGGGTGTCTGCTTCGGGCGACGTGAAATTACGCAGAAAAATACGAAACACATCACCGCAGGTCACGGTAGGTATTTGCGGGTCATTTCGTAATCTCGTAAACGAAAAGAACAAAACTACGAAACGCAAAAACATACGTTGAGCAGCGTAAATGGTTTTCGTTTCGTAATTTTTCCACTTTTTGAAGAAAATCTAAATAAGAAGAGACACCTTGATTGCGATTGTGTCCCGTGTCACATAGCTGCAACCCCTGCAGCGTGCCCTCAACGAGGACGCTCTGCGTCGTAGACATGTGCCTGCAATGCGTGTCTGTGTCTCTCTCTTAAAAGGTTTGGGTCGAAATACCGCAAAATTACGAAACATCCCCGAAATGTGACGTGTCTATGCAGGTCACAGCGTTATCGCGTGTTTCGTAGTTTTGTTCTTTTCGTTTGCGGAAATCACGAAACCGCAGGTAGAGCGTTTCGTAATTTTTTCGTATTTTGATCGGCAAATTACGAAACGAGGTCAAAACTACGAAACGAGCGCGCTACAGACGTGTCACAGGTCATAAAAAGGCGCGCCCCTTGCGTGTCACCGTGACGCAGCATCCCGGCCGTGTCACATAGCTACAACCCCTGCAGCGTGCCCTCAATGAGGACGGTCTATGTCGTAGACATGTGCCCGTAATGTGTGTCTGTGTCTCTCCCTTAAAAGGTTTGGGTCGAAATGCCGCAAAATTACGAAACATCCCCGAAATGTGACGTGTCTGTGCAGGTCACAGCGTTATCGCGTGTTTCGTAATTTGGTTTTCCGATTTTCGTAGTTCTACGAAACCGCAGGTAGAGCGTTTCGTAATTTTTTCGTATTTTGATCGGCAAATTACGAAACGAGGTCAAAACTACGAAACGAGCACACTATAGACGTGTCACAGGTCACAAAAAGGCGCGCCCCTTGCGTGTCACCATGCCGCCACACAACAGCTGCCCCACCACAACACCCCAGCCGTGCCACGTGGCGTGTAGAAACGTGCTCGGTTCGATTCGTAAAGATTAGGTCGCAGGCTATTGTGCGCGACGCATAAGTTCCGTACGATGGCCCCCAGACCGTATGTGGCGTTTTAATTCGTTTTTGGTTTAGCCAGCCGCATACGGGGGATAACCCCGAGGATAATTCATAAAGAGACAGCCTCTCGACCGTGATAGGCGCGGTTCCTCCGACGAGATAGACCGGTCGGCAACGGCATTGCCAACCACAAAAGCGGTCAGGTAGGGAGTAAGCGCTCCCGTAAAGCGATGGGACGGCAGACCACCGTTCTAGCGAGTTGAGCACGGCACTCCAAGCCGCCTGAATAGCAAGCCGGTAAAGCACCCCGCTCCGGGACAGATCAATCTGCCCAGGAGCGTTTTTCTATGTCCGAAAAGGACACGACTACCGCCGTCGCGCCACGCTTTTACACGCTGCAGGAACTCGCCGATCTCGGCGTCGGCTCCGAGTCCACGTTGCGAAAAGCTATTAAAGAGGGCCGTCTTTCATTCCACCGTTTCGGCACCGCCTATCGGATTCGCCAAGACGATCTCGACGCCTACCTCGCGGCCGCACGCCGCCCTGCCCCGCAGCTATTCGACGGCTTCGTCGATGCCGTCGTGAATGCAGCGCCCCAACTGACAGATGAGCAGCGCCAGCAGCTCGTCACGGTGCTGGGCGGTGTGAAGCACTAATGCGGACAAACCCGCCTACGACGAGATCCCGCCGCTTAGCTCAGCTAGTCAGGCTGGGTCTTGAACTGAGTGCGAGGGCTGATGGGTGATGGCCGTGCTACTACACACGCGCGCTCCACCGTCGTGCCCCGAGTCCAAATAAACAGTTCATTCAACCAAGGAGAACAAACCATGTCTTTCAGAGACGATTACGCAGCAGCGCTGCGCGATGAGCAGCAAGCAAAAGATACCGTGAACGAGGCGCGCCGTGCACACAAAGCGACAAAGGAGCGCCTTGCGCAGTTGCGCAAGTATGCCGAAGAGTTCGAGGTGAATCTCGACGGTGACAAGTCCGCCAGCACCGAAGGGGACGGTGACAAGTCCGCCAGCACCGAAGGGGACAGCGATACACCTGAGAACGGTGACGGCGACACGCCTGAGAGCAACGAGGGCAGTAAGCCGAAGCGGCATCTAGAAGTTGTACCCGACTAACCCTTTAGCCGTACACGCAATCACCTCATGTGTGTACGGCCACGCGGCGTGACGACGTACAGCCGTCACGTTTGATGTCGCCACACACCCCGCTCGCAAGGGCGGGGTTTTCGCGTGTGTGCGGGTGGCTGCGGCACCGCTACACGTGACACTGTCACGATGCTTGCGCCGGTATCGGCGACGGGGCATATACACGTCTGCCCCGTCGCCTGGATCATCCGCCACATGGCTGGCGGTATGTCGCGCTGCTGTTATGCGCGGTTCTGGCCGGCATAGTCTTGTGTGGACTTGAAATATGCCGAAGACGGGGCCGTGGGTGCAGCAAAGACAGCAGCGTGGACAGAGCAGATTTCAGCAGCTGTGCTGCTGAAGATGCAACCGCGACGGCAGATGGTATGCGGCGCATGCCGCATAATGGACGCGTCGTGAGATACGCCAATATCCATCTCGGCAGGCTTGCCGTGATGGAGCGTTTCGTGATGACCCAAACACGACACATCGATGCTGGCATATCCGAATGTATATCAACGGGATATATCGGATTGCCGGCAGTGTCGTGATGCAGAGCATGGGTCATCACACACGGTGCAGCGCCAGCTGCACTATTGGGCACCTTGACCGGAGCGCAGCGGAGGGAAAGGTAGACCCAGCCAGACCGAGCGAGCGAGGTCTGAGTCTGGGGCTATAAGGGGCGGCGCGCCAGCGCCGGGCACCGGGTTATGCGAGCGCCAGCGAGTAGTAATACCCGGTGCAGTGCCTCGGCTATGCCGAGCGCCGGAGCGCAGCGGAGGCGTCGCACCCCCTTATGCCCTTTTCCCCCTTCTACCCCTATAACGACAAACATATAGGGGTTTTGACACAGAAGGGGGCTGCGACCTGCGTGTTTCGGGTTGTGACACGGTCTTCGACCCTTACCCGAAACGGCCCGTTGATGCGCGAAGCGCACATGGTGCCTACGCAAAACCTGCAGGTCGCCACGCTGTGCGCACCACATGCGGCGTCAGCCACTGTATGTCGGTCTTAAAGTAAGGGCCGATGACGGGTGGAAACGCCGCTTGCGGCGTCTTCCCGCGTCATCGAGACACCTGCAGCGAGCTTGCGAGCGCAAGGTGTCTAACCGCACGGCAAGACCGACATCGCCTACGTGGTGCGCACAGCCACACCCTGCACCGTGACACCGCCGTTAGGCGGTTATTGCAGGGTGGTGAAAATCCCGCAGCGAGCCATCCGCCGCCAGGCGGTGTTGATGCTGCTGCGGGGGTTGAACCACGGGCCTGATTAATACACTCCATATCTGCCCGTGCCATAAGCACAGTATCGGTGCAGACGCATCACGCTCGCGGCGGAGATATGCGCGCAAGCGCATGTAATGAGCACCGCCAGCGACGTGTGTTTCGCGAGCGCGTCGCGCTGCAGCAGATCCAGCGGCAGCGGTTGATGCACATGTGTAGCGCCGCGACTCGATTGGTTCATCTTTGTGGCAGCGGCTGTACGGCCCTGTGGCGGCCGTAGACGCCTCGGATGGACGGAGTGCGCGTGCAGAAGAACAGTTTCAAGACGTCGCTGTTCGTCGTGTATCTGCCGAAGTCGATGTGCAAGGAGATCCCCGACTACTACACCAGTGAGGTGGACGGGCGCGAAGTGAAACGTCCGCGCTATGTCGCCCGCGACTACGAGGAAGCAAAGCAGTACCTCGAAGAGTCAATGCGCTGGCTTGCAGAAAACTTCATCCCCGGCGGTATCGACGCAGTCGCTGGCGGTGATATGAACTTTGACGAATCAACGCCACACATCCAGTTCCAGGCGGATACGTTCTCACCGAAGCCCGAAGATCCCGACAAGCTCCGTTGCCGCCCCGGCATCGCGTACAACACTGACACCTCAGTGCGGTACACATCCGGCCCGAAGAAGGGCAAGCAGATCTCGGGTAACCAGAAGTTCATCGACGCGCAACGGGGCCTGCGCGAACACATGCACTCGCTCGGCTATCCGGTGGAACTAGAAGTCTCCGAACGTCATGACGAGTCACTCAACCTCGACCGCTACACCGAGCAACAAGACCGGGAGCGCGATCTCGCCAAGCGCGAGGATGATGTGGAAGTCAAGAAGCGATCCGTGCAGCGCGACATGGACGCAATTGATCGTGACCGCGAGCAGGCTGCTAAGGAACTTGAACAGGCGCAAGAAGCCCGCGAAGCAGCCCAGCGCGTACAGGAGAATGCTGAAGCACAGGCTCGCGAGGTTGCCGAGCGTGTGCTCAAGGAAGCACGCGAGAAGGCCGAGCAAGAAGCCGAAGAGATCCGCAGCGAAGCACGCAAGGATGCTGAGCAGGAGTTGGGCCTGGCCGAAGCGCAAGCAGACGAGCTGCTCGAACGAGCCGAAGAGACTGCGCGGGCCAAGGCGGGCGATATTACAGCCGCAGCTCGCAGCGAAGCAGAGACGATCACTCGCAAGACCGACGAGGCCCGTAAGCAGGCTGAGCGCGACGCCGAGACGATCCGCAGCAAAGCACGAGATGAGGCCACGAGCATCCGCGACGAGGCCACACGCGACGCTGCAGTAACGCGCAAGGATGCCCGCGATGAGGCTGATCAGATCCGCCGCAACGCGCACACGGACGCCGAAGATGAAGCCGCCATCATCATCGAAGAAGCGGTGAAGTCAGGACAACAGTTGGAGCACTTGGATAAGAAGTTCCTGGTGCAAGAACTGCATCGCAGCCCAGAGTTGCTTGAGCGTTACACGCTGTTCAGGCAGTCGCAGACCTCAGGCAAGAAGGGCGGGGCGCAGCAGCGTGCACGCGAGCGCATCGAGAAGCGCCGCCAGCAGCAACAGCAGCGTGATCGTGATGGCGGTATGGAGTTGTAGCACTGCTCTCCCCTGCCCTGTACGGCCTTCTGCGGGCCTAACAGGGGGCCGTCGGCGTCGTAGGTCATTGGCGGCGGGTAAACGGCTGATATTCAGCGAAAATCGAAGAAATCTCGGCTAGGCGGGGCCGGTGTCACTACGTTGCGCAGTGAATTGGCCTGTTGAGTGGCGGAGATAGTGCGCAGCACGTCGGTGTGTACGACGGGGCATGTGCTGCGCAGAAGAGATGTCCGTAGAAGGGCCGACAGAATGTCGTTGTCATTCTGTTGCGTAGTAAAGGTGTCAATAGGATGACAAACCACTTCACTGCCCAATTCACATGTCATTAAAGTGACAGGGCATTTGATTGCGCAGTAAACGTGTCGATGAAATGGGTGCCCAATACACAGTGCAACCTACGTGTTAATGAAATGTCACAGACACTACATAGTGCAGTGAGTTGCGCAGCAGAAACGCCAGTAAAAGCACCGCACCACTGCACCGTAAAACTGCACAAGTGATTCGCAGCAAATTGGCGTGTGAAATGGTTGAAAAAATAACCCCGCAGGTTTCCCTGCGGGGTTTCGTAGTTAGAACGGTACTTCTTCGCCCTCAGCGCCAGCCAGGGCGGCGGTCGCCGCCTCGCCTCCGCGACGGGCAGCGCGAGCAGCGGACTCCTTCTTGGAATCGATCAGCTGCACCGTGTCGATGCGCGCCACCAGCGGGTACTGCTTCACACCGTCCTTGTCGGTGTAGACGTCGGTCTTGAGCGAGTAGCTCACCGCAACGCGATCGCCGGAGCCGATGCAGCCGAACACACCGGGGTTCGCGGCGTCCTGGACGTAGCCGGTCAGCTCCACGATCTCGCTTTCCACCTTGCCGGTGGACTTGTTCTTGAAGGTGTTGCGCGCATAGACGCTGAGCTTCACCGTCGCGCCGCCGTTTGCGTGCTCGAACAGCTTGGGTGCGCGAGCTGCGTTGCCGACGATGGTGCCGTTGTTGAAGGGGTTGGACATGTTGGTTCTCCTTACGTGAGTGGGTGTGATTTGCCGTGCAATTTGGGTACTTAAGCAGCTGCTTTGCTGCTGCGGGGCGGTTGCGCTGTCGTTACAACACTGCCCAGGGCAGCGGTGTGCCTGCCGCCTCTAGGTCGCGCAGTTCTTGTGCTGCGCCCGGATCGGCGTCCTCGCCGTCGATGCCGTCGGCGAGCTGGTAGAGCAGTTCCAGGTCGGTGTGGGTGATGTCGCGCATCACGTGCCTCCTTGTTCGGATTGATGGTCAATCCGTCTGTTGGAGACAGCTCTGCTGTCTAAAGGTCACTCCCCTGCCTCGTTGCGGTGTCTGTCGTCGCAAGCCAAGGCCCCGCGAGAAAAAGAAACCCCGTTGCATTGCTACAACGGGGTGTGTGGTGCTACTCGGCAAACAAGATCGTGCGGGTCTTCTCAGCGCCCTCGCGGACAAGCTCGACCATCCGCTCGCCCTGGCCGATATCGGTCAGCTTCGCCACCAGCGACGGGAAGTTCTCGTCTGGCCCGATCTCGGTGGCTCGCTGCGCAGCCACGCCAGCTAGCCCCGGCTGGCCTGTGGCGTGAGCGAGCACGGCAACAGTGGCGGTGAGCTGCGAGCGCATGCCTGGCCAGCTGGTCGGGACAGCGCGCATAACCTTCTCTATGAACGCAAGGCCCGCCTGCGGGTCATCGAGCAGTGCGGCAAGCAGCGTGTCCCGCAAGCGCGGCGTGGTGAAGCATTTCAGCGCAGACCGAACAGCGCGAGCGCTCGGCTGGGTGATCCCTGCCGCCGCCTGCTCATACTCACGCTGCAGCACGTCTGCGAACATGGGCGGGATATACGCCAGCGCGTCTTCGATGATGTCGGCGTGCTCGGCAGCGTCGATGCCGTGGTCAGTGCTGTTCAACCGTGCCTCGATGTCGTCTTTGCTCGGCTCCGGCAGCTCGCCGGTGTGCTCTAGCATCTGCTGCAGCGCCGCTGATGCGGCGACCTCGCCGACAACACCGTGGCGCGGCTCGTCGATGAGCGGATGCTGGTACACAGACCACCAAGCAGCCCCAGTGACGATCTCGGGCACCTGCACCACCCCGAGCAGCGGCGGTAGCGGCGAGGCCCCGCTGGTGAGGTACGTGGCCGTCTCGTCGAAGACCGGCTGCGCAATGTCATCGCTGATCATGTACGCGATAACAGCGTCGAGTTCGAGGTGGTGGACCCACGCTGCGAACCGCTCGCGGCTCTCGGTGAGCTTCTCCACTGCTTCGTCCAGGTCGAACCGTGCGACCGGGCCGAGGCGGACGGTGTCGACGCCCTCGTCGTCGACGAAGAACGCGAGGATCAGCGAGTTGTTCGGGTAGAACCCGAGGATGCCGGGGAGGTTCGCGAGGATCTCGCCGTGGGATGCAAGCGTGTGAGAATGGGTGGACATGGCAGTGCTCCTTTGCACGAATACGGGGTGTATGTGGTCAATCCCGTATTCGGCCCGGCTCTGCCGGTCGCAGGCGTATCCCAGCAGTGCAGCACTCATGTGTGCCGAGCGTCGCTAGCGCAGCCTGATGCCTTCTCGCCGGGTGCGAGCGCTAGCGACGCAGCCTGTGCTTAAGCGTCGGCTTCGATGCGCTTGAGAGCGCGATAGATCGTCGGCCGCGAGACGTTAAAGGTGCGCGCTACAGCGCTGACGGACTTGCCGCCGTCGATAAGCTCCTTGGCCATCTGCGCCTGCTCAGCGCTGAGCTTCGGCTTGGGGCCGGCGACCCTGCCCTGTGCGCGGGCGTGCGCCACGCCCTCACGGGTGCGCTGGACAAGCAGGTCACGCTCCCACTCGGCAAGACTTGCCATGACGTTGATAACCACCTTGTCGGTGGGCTTCGACGTGTCCAGCGCTGGCTCCAACACCTTGACGTTGATGTCACGCTCGGCGAGGTCAGCGATGGTGTTCACGGTGTCCGCGAGGCTGCGGCCGAGCCTGTCCAAGCGCGTGACAACGAGCGTGTCGTCGGGGCGCATGTACGCCAGCGCGTCATCAAGACCAGGCCGTTGCCAGTTGGTGCCGGAGATGGTGTCTGAGTAGATGTGGTCCGGGTCGCAGCCAGAGCCTGAACGCTCAGATGACTTCGAGCCTGACTTCTAGCCTGGAACCGCTGGTAGAAGTAGCTGTATCTGAGGCAATGTCGAAAGAGCCTAAGAGCCTGCACGAGGCAGCAGAAGCCTCTAAGAAGGCTCGCAGCGCTCTGCTCCAGGAGAAGGAGTCCAACGAAAAGCTGCTGGAGGAGATACGCGCAGAACGCAAGCAGTATAACGACGATATGGAAAAGTCGAACACGAACTTTATTAAGGCCTGCATGTCTGCCTCGTGGATTGCAGCCAGTGTTCTCTTCGTTGCTATCGCACTCGTTGCTGTCGGAGCCTTGGGGAACGGGCTGCTAAGTATGCTCGGCATACCCGACGGCGTGTCTGCCTTGTGGGGTCACGTCCAGGAGGCCAACGGCATCGGCCCAACACTGGGCTGGTTGGCGTTAACACTTATCGTCATAGGGGTTCTTATAGCGCTTATGACCTGGATGTTGTCCCAGGCTGCGCCGGGTATTGCTCACTTAGTCGAGGAATACCGTCGCAATCACCCGAGGAAAGAAACGAACCACTAACTAGAACACGTGCACCGTAAAAAGTAAAAATCCCCACAACACAGCGTAGCGGTTAACCGCTACGCTTCTTTTATGCTCTTCCTATGCCCCAACTTTGCAACAGCACCAATAAACTGGCGCCCCGGTTATAAGTTGGGGCGCCAAGTCGATGTGCTCGAGTCGGGGGATGTTAGTGGCCGGTGCCAAGCCGGCCAGACAGGCGGTTCAGCCGGTCCTGACTGGGACCGTCGAGCCCGATAATGGACACGGTTTTGCCTCTGTCCTGGAACTTCTGCGTAATCGCGTCAAAGGTCGCGACCGTGGAGGCATCCCAGATCTCCGCCTCAGTGAGATCAATAGTGATATGACGGGCAGAATCGGTGTAATCAAAGCGATAAACCAGGTCATTGCTTGATGCCCAAAACAACTGGCCATGCACCCGGTAGGTACGAGTATCAATCTCTCCATCGCCGTCGCCGTCGATCTCGGAGACCTTTTCAATGGAAGCGATATGTGCCATCCGACGGGCGAACATGATCATCGCGGTGACCACACCCAACACCACACCAATGGCCAGGTTGCTGGTGGCTAGGGTGGCAATAATCGTCACGGCCATAACAATGGTCTCAGAGACCGGCATGAGTTTAAGGGTGCGTGGATGCACCGAGTGCCAGTCGATGGTGCCGACCGAGACCATGATCATGATTGCCACCAGGGCAGCCATCGGGATCATGCCAACGATGTCGCCCAGTGCCAGGACCAGGACCAGCAGGAACACACCGGCTAACAGGGTGGATAGGCGGGTACGTGCCCCGGATTCGCGGACGTTGATCATGGTTTGACCGATCATCGCGCAGCCACCCATGCCGCCGAAGAAACCGGAGGCAATATTAGCCACCCCCTGTCCCCAGGATTCACGAGTTTTATCGGAATGAGTGTCGGTGATGTCATCGACGAGCTTGGCGGTCATCAACGATTCCATGAGACCGACCACGGCCATGGCCAGGGCATAAGGCGCGATGATCTGCAGGGTCTCCAACGTCCACGGCACGTTCGGAATAAACAGGGACGGTAAGGTCTCCGGCATCTTGCCCATGTCCGAGACCGTCGGGACAGTCAAACCGGCGGCAATGACCAAACCGGTGAGCACGATAATCGTGACCAGCGGGGCGGGGATCACACTGGTGAGCTTGGGGAAGAAAATCATGATCACCACACCCAAGCCGACGAGTGGGTAGACTATCCAAGGCACATCAATGAGGTGTTCGAGTTGGGCGGTGAAAATCATAATGCCCAGTGCATTGACGAAACCCAGCATCACCGATCGGGGGATAAAACGCTGAAGTTTCGCCACACCGAGGGCGCCGAGCACGATTTGTAGGACACCGCCCAACAGGACGGTGGCGATGAAATAATCCATCCCGTAACCACGCGCCACAGGAGCAATGACTAGGGCAATAGCCCCGGTGGCGCCGGTGATCATTGCCGGGCGGCCACCGGTAAAGGCGATCGCAATGGCCATGACTACCGAGGAAAACAGACCCATGGCTGGGTCAACACCGGCAAGGATGGAAAAGGCAATGGCCTCAGGGATCAGCGCCAGGGATACCGCCAGTCCGGCCAGAATCTCTATACGGATACGGGCGGGGGAAGAAAATGCGTAACGGAAGGATGCGATGATCCCGGTAGGGGCATCAGCGCCGTCTGGACTCAGGAGGGGGCGGGGGGCCGCCGTGCTAGTTTCAGTCATAGATGTCCAATCTTTGAGGGGATAGGTAACTGGGCGAACGCCCGAAAGGAATCCAACCCTCTAGTAACTTTAGGTTTGGTGATGGTGGTCATGGTAGCGGGAGTTTTACTCAACCGCCAACCCAGGCACAGGAACCCGTGGGCAACATCACCGTGAAGGAGAACAGGCAATGCAAAACAGTAATTTCAAGATCGGCGAGGTCGTTGACCAGACGGGGTTGTCGATTCCCACCTTGCGTTATTATGACAACGTCGGCCTGATTACCCCATCGGGGCGTAGCCCTGGTGGGTTCAGGCTTTATAGTGAGGCTGATGTACGTCGTGTTTTGCTGGTGCGACGGATGAAACCGCTGGGGTTTACTCTGGATCAGATGCGGGAATTCCTGGAAGCTGCGGAGATTCTTCATAGTTCAGATGGCGGGCAGGACAGTGATACCGCACAGCAGGCACGGAGTAATGCCAAGGCCACCCTTGCCGACATTCGTGAGGAGACGCGCACCCGCTACGAAAAGCTACGCAAGCAAATTGCCTACGCTGAGGAATTCCTCGATCTGGTCAACACCCTGGTACCCTAAACTGCCCCCATCCTTCGCAGGGAGAAAAAGACCATCGTATTGAATGCGCTCTGTCGAATCGCGTTCCAGATGAAGTGGACGAACGCCCGCGGCCTCTCCGGAGTGGATGGCGATAGTACAGAGGACTTCTGAAATCCGTGCAGACGACTCCTCAAAACGACACAGTCATCCAAGGTCACAAAATCGAAAATTGTCACTTAACCCCATCACTTCCAAACCGGCTTAAGTGACAAAATGCCATCGCTAAAGTCCCGATTTGAGTCCCAGGACGTGCGCCTTAAGAGAAATAACTAAAGCCCCTACCAGTGTTTCTCCTGGTAGGGGCTTGGAAGTTGGTAGCGGGGGCAGGATTCGAACCTACGACCTCTGGGGTAACAAGAGCCGTGTCATACTTCCTGCGAACGCCACGGTTGAGCAGTGTCGCCCCCGATACACGAAGGCAGATCTCCCCCGAACTGCCGGCTCCCGTGGCGTTCCTTCGTAAGAGCTTTGCGCGCCGCAGCGCATGCGCGCGATTGTTGACGTGTCACACACTGCAACCTAGTTCCACACGATCTGCACCGATTCAGGGTTAAAGGTCTTGGTGCCGCGCACGCCACGGCGCAGGCGCACCTGGCACAGGGTATTGATGACTCGGCGCTGCACGGCAAGCTCTGCGTTGTCGAAGGCATCCACGGGCGAGGCGTAGCCGGTTGTGTCGAGCAGCGCCGATGCGCCAGCAAGACGGGCACGGCGCGTTTCGAGTTTCTCGATCTGCGGCTCATAACGGTTTCGCGCGCGCTTGAGGTCACGGGCCTCGATAAGCTCCTCATCGTAGTCAGCCTGGACGCGGGCGAGCTTTGCGCGAAGCTCAGCGAGTTCGTCGTCGATGGCGTTGACCTCGTCGTCGTCCACAGTCGGCAGCAGGTCCGCCAGGTCGTCACGGCCAAGGCGGGCGCGGATCACGGCGAGCACAAAATCATCGACGCTATGTGTGCGCACTAATCCACAGGCGGCGCAGCGGTAGCGGTCGGCATGTGTGCGCACGGGGTTGCCACACTCGTCGCAGACATACAGACCCGAGCCGAGATGGCGGCGAGTGTTCCGGCGCTCCTTGTTGGTCAGCCGGTCGGGATCGTCGAGCACGTTCTGCACGCGCCACCACAGATCTGGTGTGACGATCGGCTCCCACTGCCTTTCACCGGCTCGCCGGTATCGGGGTCGCGGACGATATGCGTGACACGGCGGTATTTGTTCTTCACGCCTTTGCGCTTGGCCTTCTTATAAGTGGAGTAACCCGCATACACGGGGTTGCGCAGGATCGAGTGCAACGACGTGTAGGCCCACGGCTGCGCGTCGGGAACCGGCTTTTCTTCCTGGCCTTCAGCGCGGCGTCGAGCGTTGCGCTCTGTGACCACGGTGTACATATGGCGCGGCGTGGTCGGGATATCCGGCAAGCCCGGTTGATCGACCCCAGATAAGGCGCGCGCAATGTCGCGCATGGAGTTGCCCCTCTCGACAGCGCGGAACATACCGAGCACGGCGGCGGCTTCGGATGGAATGATCTCGCCGGTGGAGGTGTAGCCGATAGGGCGCACACCGCCGGAGTACCAGCGGCCCTGCTCGGCGCGTTGCTGTTGCGCACGAGACTGGCGCATGCTCTTTCGCTCGATCTCGCCGCGTGCCACGGCTGCTTTGATGCGCGCGTACATTCTGCCGCCGTCGGTGGCAAGGTCAGCATCACCGTTCGCAGTGACGAGTTTCAGCCCCTGCTCCTCTGCCCTGTCGATCCACTCTTCGAGCTGCCAGGGCTGCCGTGTGAGGCGGTCGAGGTCCCAGCAAATGATCGCGTCGATCTCGCCGCGCTCAAAGGACGCCACCATCGCGTCGTAGTCGGGGCGGTCCACGTCCTTCTTCGACGCGGAGATCGACTGATCGACGTAGGTATGCACGACGTCCCAGCCGCGTTGCTCGGCAAGGGCTTCGCAGTCCTGGCGCTGCCGGTCGATGGCGAGGCCGTCCATGGCAGCATCGAGCGAGATACGGAGGTAAATAGCAGCACGTGTTGTCATGCCGCTAACACTAGCGCGCCTCAGGTTACATTGAAACGAAACTCCACCACGTCACCGTCAACCATGACGTAATCCTTGCCCTCCTGGCGCACCTTGCCGTGGGCACGTGCCTCTGCCATGGAGCCGAGCTCGTCCAGGTCGTCGAAGGCAACGATCTCGGCCTTGATGAAGCCCTTCTCAAAGTCGGAGTGGATCACGCCGGCCGCCTGCGGGGCGGTGTCACCCTTGTGGATGGTCCAGGCGCGCGCCTCCTTCGGGCCGGCGGTCAGGTAGGTCTGCAGGCCCAGGGTGTCAAAGCCGGCCTTCGCCAGCGTCTGCAGGCCCGGCTCGTCCTGGCCGACGGCGGCGAGGAGTTCGGACGCGTCTTCGTCGTCAAGCTCCAAAAGCTCGGTCTCTGTCTGGGCGTCGAGGAAGACTGCGTCGGCGGGGGCAACGACGTCGCGCAGCTCCTGCTTGCGGGCGTCGTCGGTGAGCACGTCCTCGTCGGAGTTGAACACGTAGAGGAAGGGCTTGGCCGTCATCAGGTGGAGGTGGTGCAGCAGGGAGAGGTCAATATCGCCGGTCTTGGAGGCGGCGAACAGCGTGCGGTCGTCCTCCAGCACGGCCTGGGCCTTCTTGGCCTCCTCAGCTTGCGCGGCGATGTCCTTGTCCTTGCGGCCGTCCTTCTCCAAGCGAGGCAGGGCCTTCTCAATGGTTTGCAGGTCAGCGAGGATCAGTTCGGTGTTGATCACGGCGATGTCGCTCGAGGGGTCGATCTTGCCGTCGACGTGGATCACGTTGTCATCGCTAAACGCCCTGACCACCTGGCAAATCGCGTCCGCCTCGCGGATGTTGGCCAAGAAGGCGTTGCCCATCCCCTCGCCTTCGGAGGCACCTTTCACAATGCCGGCAATGTCCACGAAAGACACGGTGGCGGGCAGGATCCGCTCAGATTCAAAGATCTCGGCCAGGCGATCCAGGCGCGGGTCCGGCAGCTCTACCAGGCCCACGTTGGGCTCGATGGTGGCAAACGGGTAGTTGGCAGCAAGCACCTCGTTGCGCGTCAGGGCGTTGAAGAGGGTTGACTTACCAACGTTGGGCAGTCCGACGATTCCAAGTGTAAGGCTCACGTCGGCCTATCCTAGCCCACTTCGCCTCCTCCCCCGACACGCAGGGGGTGCGAGCGCTTTGGATGCGAGTGGGGCACAATAGTGCGGGTGAGTAGCAGCAAGGCAAACACCGAAACCGTCACCGCCCCCCAGGACACCGCTGCGGTCGAGCGGGAGGATCGCGTGGACCGCGGCGTGGTTATCAACTCGTGGGTCAAGGGCGCCGCGATGTTGACCCTGCGCCTGCTCATCATCGCTGTGTTCCTGTTCGCGCTGGGCAACCTCATCGGCGCATTCTGGGCCGGCGTCCTGCCGATCGTGCTGGCGCTGATCATCTGTACGGTCTTGGCCCCCATCGCGTCGTGGATGCGCAACGCGGGCCTGCCGTCGGGCCTCGCCGCGATGATCACTCTGCTGGGCTTTTTCGGCCTACTCAGCGCAATTGCCCTGCTCATCGCCCCGGACATCGTCTCGCATTCCCGCGTCCTCTACCTACAGGCTCTCGAGGGCATCCAGCGCATGCAGCTGTGGCTGCAGGGTCCGCCGCTCAACATGGACCCCGACGACCTCAGCCAGGCGATCAACGAGGTCGCCCAGTGGATGCAAAACCAGGCGGGCGCGATTGCCGGCGGCGTCTTCTCCGGCCTGGGCACCGCGGCGAGCCTCATGGTCTCGCTCATGGTCCTCCTCGTGCTGACCTTCTTCTTTCTCAAGGACGGACACCGCTTCCTGCCGTGGGTACGCTCCGCCACAGGCGGTCGTACCGGACTCCACGCCACTGAGCTGCTCACGCGCGCCTGGAAGACGCTGAGCGGTTTCATCGTCGCGCAGGCCATCGTCTCGCTCGTCGACTCCGTCTTTATCGGCCTCGGCATCTCCATCGTTGGCGTCCCGATGGCGTTCACGCTGGCCGTCATCACTTTCATCGCCGGCTTCATCCCGATCATCGGCGCCGTCACCGCAGGCGCCCTCGCCGTCCTCGTTGCCCTCGTCTCCCTGGGGTTCACCGAGGCTCTCATCGTCCTAGCCATCGTCTGCGCGGTCCAACAGCTCGAGGGCAACATCCTCTCCCCCATGCTGCAGTCGCGCGCCATGAACCTGCACCCGGTCATCGTCCTGGTCTCCGTCACCGTCGGCGGCGGCCTGTTCGGCCTCATCGGCGGCTTCCTCGCCGTGCCCGCGGCCGCGATGATCGCGGTGTGCTACCGCTACGTCCTGGACATCCTGCGCATTCACTCCGGCGAGAAGTTCGCAGCCGAGCTCGACTTTGTCACCGAGGAAGGCCGCACCATCGCCGAGATCGAGGAGAAGGAGTCCGTCCACGAGCGCGCGGAGTGGCGCAAGGAACGCCAGTGGACCGCCCCGCCGGTCGTCGAGGAGCTCGAGGCCGACGAGCCCCAGAGCTCGTCGAGCTGGAAGAAGCTTATCGACGCCCACGAGAACTCCCGGTTCGCCAAAATGTTCGGAAATTCCGACTCGGAGGGCGAAACCAAGGATTAGGTGTTCGGTGCGTGTGGTTAACTCGGGCGCATGTCTACCGCCACCGCATTTCTCATCCTGGCCACGGGCCTCCTCCTCGGCTTCATCGCGGGACTGTTCACTGGCATGAGCTGGCTCAGGCGCAACACCCCCACGCCCGCCCCGCCGGCGGACCTGGCGCCCGTCGCCCGTGCACTCACGCAGCTCCAGGATCAGCTGGACGAGCTGGACAAAGACCAGGCCGTCGGCCGCAACGCGCTGGCCAGCCAGGTCCAGGCGATCGGACGGACCTCTGCCCGGTTGGGCGACCGCACCGATCAGCTCATTAACGCCCTGCGCAGCCCGCAAACGCGCGGGCGGTGGGGCGAGATCCAGCTCCAGCGCGTCGTCGAGCTCGGCGGGATGGTGGAGCACGTCGACTTTGACGTGCAGGCGCACCTGCGCGGCGGCATCGACGCTCCAGGCGTCCGCCCCGACATGGTGATCCGGCTCTCGCAGGACCGCAACGTCGTGGTGGACGCGAAGGTGCCGTTCTCCTCGTACCTGGACGCGTTGAACACGGAGGACCCGGAGGAGAAGCAGGCATACATGCGTCGGCACGCGCACTTGCTGCGCCGCCACGTGGACACGCTCTCATCCAAGTCCTATATCCAGGTGTTCCAACCCACTCCGGAGTTTGTGGTCATGTTCGTGCCCGCGGACCCGTTCCTCGACGCAGGCTTGACCATCGACCCGGAGCTCCTCGACTACGCGCTTGCGCGCGACGTGGTCATCGCCACCCCCACCACCCTGTTCGCGCTGCTGCGCACGGTAGCGCTCGGCTGGCGGCAGGACTCGGTCAATGAGAAGGCGAAGGAGATCCAGCGGCTCGGCGCGGAGCTGCACACTCGCCTGCGCGTGATGGGCGAGCACTACAACAAGGTGGGAGCCTCGCTGGACAAGGCCGTGGAAGCATACAACGCCACGCTTGCGTCGATGGACTCGCGCGTCATGGTGACCGCCCGGCGGCTGGAGGATATGGAGGTGCCCACGGGCCGCGCACACGCCGCGCCGCTCACGCCTGCCACATCGCGTCCGCGGCACGCTGCCGGGTAAACTGTGTCACCGTGTCTCACGTGATCCGGAATACCAACGCCCCGTCTGCACCCTTCCAGGGCCTGCCGACAGGCTCTGCCATTGGCATCCAGTTCGCAGCCCTCGTGACCGGAGCACTGCTGTGCACCATGATCGGCCAAATCGGTTGGCCGTTGCTGGCCTGCTTTGCCGTCGGGGTCATCCTGGTCACCACCGTCGTCGAGCCGAAGGGGCTCTTCCTCACCGTCGCGTCCGCGCCGATCATGTTTGTCATCGCCGTGTTGGCTACGGGGTACGTGCTCTCGCGCAGCCAGATCGCCAACGGAGGCACCTCCTCGCGCGCCGCACTACTCACGGTGTTTTACCCGCTCACGGAAGTGTTTCCCGCGCTGATCACCATCACCATCGGCGCAATCATCATCGCGGTGGTCCGCTACAAATTGGTCGAGCGGCAAAACCGTGCGCGCGCTCGCTCCGAGAGTGCGGAGCGTCACCGCGTCGCAGAGAGCAACCAGCGCACCTCCGTGCAGAGCCGCCGCGCGCGCGAGCGCACCTCGAGCGTGTCCGTGCAGGAGCTGCTCAACCGCGCGAAGACCGAGCGCGAGAAAAACCCGCGCCCGCAGCGAACGCGGGGCGGGTTGAACGACAACCTCTACGGCTAGCGTCTAGCTCGCGGAGTTTTCCTTCGTGCGCCGCGCGCGCAGATCGCGGGGCAGCGCGAACGTGATGGTTTCCACCGTGGTGGTGACCTCCTCAACGTCGGTGTAGCCGCGCTCCGCGAGGAAGTCCACGACCTGGCCCACCAGGATCTCCGGGACGGACGCACCGGACGTGACGCCGACGGTGTTCACGCTCTCGAGCCACGCCTCGTCAATCTGCGAGGCGTAATCCACCAGGTGCGAGTCCTTCGCACCGGCCTCCAGCGCCACCTCGACCAGGCGCTTCGAATTCGACGAGTTCTGCGAGCCGACGACCACGACCAGGTCGGAGTCCGCCGCGATCTTCTTCACCGCAGCCTGCCGGTTCTGGGTGGCGTAGCAAATGTCATCGCTCGGCGGGTCCTGCAGGTGCGGGAAGCGCTCTTTGAGCTTGGTCACGATCTCCATCGTCTCGTCCACGGACAGCGTGGTCTGGGAGAGCCACACCAGCTTCTGGTCCTGCAGCGACTCCGGCAGGCTCTCCACACCCTCGACGCCATCGACCAGGTGCGTCACCTCAGGTGCCTCACCAGCGGTGCCCTCGACCTCCTCGTGGCCCTCGTGGCCGACGAGCAGGATGTGGAAGCCGTCGCGGGCGAAGCGCTTCGCCTCGTTGTGCACCTTGGTCACCAGCGGGCACGACGCGTCAAGCGTGCGCAGGTTCAGGTTCGCGGCGGACTCACGCACCGCCGGCGAAATCCCGTGCGCGGAAAAGACAAGGTGTGCGCCCTCCGGCACCTCGTCGGTCTCATCAACAAAAATTACGCCGCGCTGCTCAAGGGTCTCCACAACGTACTTGTTGTGCACGATCTGTTTGCGCACGTAGACGGGCGCGCCGTACTTTTCCAGCGCCTTCTCCACCGTCTCTACCGCGCGATCCACCCCGGCGCAGTAGCCGCGAGGCGCAGCAAGAAGAACTTTTTTACCCTGATCAGTCATGGAACCGACAGTACCCAATCTGCGTCTAAAAGAATAGGCGGCTTCGCACGGCCCGGGGCGCTGCGTACGCGGCGGCGGTGGCGTCGAGAAGCGCTCTGCCCGTGTGCCGTGCGAGTGCGCTGTGTAAGTTCGGCTTTGGAAGAAAGGAGAAAAGGTGGCAGAAACCGCGAAAGAGAAGACCACGCCCGAGGCGCCATGGTCAGTCTCCAAGCTCAACACCACCGTGAAGGGGTGGATCGAGCGGCTCGGGTGGCTGTGGGTTGAGGGGCAGCTGGCCCAGATCAACGCGAAGCCAACCTGGAAGCTGTCCTACCTGGTGCTGCGCGACACGCAGGAACAGGTCAGCGTACAGCTCACCGTCAACTCGGGCATGTTGCGCGACATGCCGACCCCGCTGAAGGAAGGCGACCGCGTTGTCGTGCGCGGCAAGCCCGCGTTCTACGCCGGGCGCGGCACGTTTTCTATGTGGGTCACGGAGATTCGCCACGTCGGTGAGGGTGAGCTGCTCGCGCGCATCGAGCAGCTGCGCAAGCAGCTTGCCGCGGAGGGGCTGTTCGACCCGGCCCGGAAGCAGCGGCTGCCGTACCTGCCCACCACGATCGGGCTGATCACCGGCAAGGGCTCGGCCGCGGAGCGCGACGTGCAGTCCGTGGCGCAGCAGCGCTGGCCTGCAGTGCAGTTCCGCACCATCAATACCCCGGTGCAAGGCGCACTCGCGGTGCCGGCCGTTGTCGAGGCACTCGAGCAGCTCGACCGCGACCCGGACGTGGACGTGATCATCATCGCCCGCGGCGGCGGCTCGGTGGAGGACCTGCTGCCCTTTTCGGAGGAGGCGCTCCAGCGCGCGGTCGCGGCCGCGCGCACTCCGGTGGTTTCCGCCATCGGCCACGAGCCGGACACGCCGGTGCTGGATAACGTCGCGGACCTGCGCGCGGCAACGCCCACCGATGCGGCCAAGCGCGTCGTGCCCGACGTGGAGCAGGAGCGCGCGCTTATCGCGGAGGCGCGCCAGCGCTCCGCGGCGGCGCTGCGCGGCTGGGTGCGGCGCGAGCGGGACAGCCTCGCTGCGGTGCGGAGTCGCCCCGCGCTCGCGGACCCCATGTCCCCCATCACCAGGCGGCGCGACGAGCTCGAGCGCGCTCGCACGCAGATTCGCCGCGATGTGACGTACCTGCTGCAGCAGGAGCGCAGCGGCGTGGCGTCGTTACGCGCGCAGGTTGCGGCGCTCGGCCCCTCCGCGACACTCGCGCGCGGGTACTCGATTGTCCAGGTCCTGCCCCGCGACGGCAGCGGGCCGGACGTGGTCACCAGCATTGAACAGGCACCGCCCGGGGCGCAGCTGCGCATCCGCGTGGGCGACGGCTCTATTACCGCGGCCTCGATGGCCAACACACCAGCAGATTAAAGGAGACACTATGGCAGACAACACTTTCGGCGCGGGCGAGGCCGGCGAGAACGCGTTCCCGGACCCGCAGGACCTCAGCTACGAGCAGGCCCGCGACGAACTCATTGAGACGGTAAAAATCCTGGAGCTCGGCCAGATGAGCCTCGACGAGTCACTTAAGTACTGGGAACGCGGCGAGGCGCTTGCCAAGCGGTGCGAGGTGCTTCTCGACGGAGCGTCGCAGCGCGTCGAAGCCGCCATCCAATCCCGCTCCGGGGACGGCGACGACGGCAACGCGTCCAATTAACTCTGCGCCGGCAGCGGTGCCGCGGTGAGCGCCGCCTCAATCAGCGCGCGGAATTCCTCCTCGGTGCCGGCGCCCGTGACGAGGAACCGCGATTGCCCGGCGTCGACGGCCCACAGGTCGCGCACGTCGTCGGACGCAGAGGTGTACACCTGCGCTTCCGTGCTGCCCACGTCAACGGAGCGCTGCAGCTCGCGCGGTTTCTGGTCGGCCCCCCGCACCGCCTTGTCCAGCGGGGCGCCCGTCTGCGTCAGCTGGAGGTAGCCCCCGTCGGCCGTGACCCAGCCGACGGTCGGCGCAGGCGCCTGCTCGATCATCGCGCGGCGGGCGGAGTTGGTCACCCAGCCCGCTGGCGCCTCGGGGTACACCACCGGGAAGTCCACGGAGCGGGCCTCCATGTCCAGGAACGTACGCGCGTCGACCTCCTGCACCGGCCCCTGCTCCGGCTTGCCGGGGTTGAACGTGCACAGACCGGTCGCGCCGACCGCCACGAGCATGATCACCACGATCAGCACCATGTTGAGCGCGATGTTCCGTCCGTCCTGAAAGATGCGGGTGCTGCTGTTACTTGCCACGTAGGCCAGTATGGCACGCGGCGTGGTCCACCCCCGAATTTGTCAGCCGCCGCGGCCGCACCGACGCGCGGGCCACGCATCCGCCCTGCTGGGGTGCATCTTCCCCCGAATTGGTGGAATTCGGTGCCGAAACCGGGCGCAAAAGTGCGACAATGAGACGGTGCGGTGTGGTGTCGGTTCACCCCCGTTGATGTTCGATGCATGTATTTACGCCCAGGAGGCCACATTTCGATGTCTGAATCGAAGTCCACAGAGTACTTCCCCGACCGCAACCTTGCGATGGAGCTCGTCCGCGTCACGGAGGCCGCAGCGCTGGCCTCGGGGCGCTGGGTTGGCCGCGGGAAGAAGAACGAGGGCGACGGCGCGGCCGTCGACGCGATGCGCAAGATGATCAACTCCGTGAGCATGGACGGCGTCATCGTGATTGGCGAGGGCGAGAAGGACGAGGCCCCCATGCTCTTCAACGGCGAGCAGGTAGGCAACGGCGAGGGCGCCCGCGTCGACCTGGCGGTGGACCCGGTCGACGGGACCCGCCTCATGGCGGAGGGCCGTCCGAACGCTATTTCCGTCATCGCCGCTGCGGACCGCGGGGCGATGTACAACCCGAAGGACGCGTTCTACATGAACAAGATTGCGGTCGGCCCGGAGGCCGCCGGCCACATCGACATCACCGCGTCTGTCGCCGAGAACGTCCAGTCCGTCGCGAAGGCGAAGGGCGTGCGCCCGAACGAGGTCACGGTGGTCGTGCTGGACCGCCCGCGCCACAAGCAGCTTGTCGACGAAATCCGCGCCGCCGGCGCCAAAGTCCGCTTCATCATGGACGGCGACGTCGCTGGCGCCATCGCCGCCGCGCAGGACACCAACTCCATCGACATGGCCATGGGCGTCGGCGGCACCCCGGAGGGCGTCATCACCGCGTGCGCGCTGAAGTGCCTGGGCGGCGACATCCAGGGCATGCTGGCTCCGCAGTCCGAGGAGGAGCGCGAGAAGGTGCTCGCCGCGGGCCACGACCTCGACCACGTTCTGACCATCGACGAGCTGGTCACCTCCGATAACTGCTACTTCGCCGCCACCGGCGTGACCAACGGCGACATGCTGCGCGGCGTGTCCTACCGCAAGAACGGCGCCACCACCCGCTCCCTGGTGATGCGCTCCAAGTCCGGCACGGTCCGCTACGTGGAGTCCCTGCACAAGCTGGCCAAGCTGCAGCAGTACTCCGTCGTCGACTACTCGGACCCCACCCACGAGTAGCGCCCCTCCCCCACATCGGGCGGTCGCGAACTGGGACGACCGCGCCCGGCGGGAAAAAGGGGCATAATCGTGAGCTCAAGAATATTGTGACCAACCACGCAAGTAAGTAAAGGACGTTAGTTATGACAGAACAGCAGTACCGCATCGAGCATGACACTATGGGCGAGGTCAAGGTGCCTGTCGACGCCCTCTGGCGCGCCCAGACCCAGCGCGCCGTAGAGAACTTCCCCATCTCCGGCCGCGGCCTGGAAGACCAGCAGATCCGCGCTCTCGGCCTGCTCAAGGCTGCCTGCGCGCAGGTGAACAAGGACCTGGGCAAGCTGGACGCCGAGAAGGCGGACGCAATCATTGCCGCCGCGAAGGAGATCGCTGACGGCAAGCACAACGACCAGTTCCCCATCGACGTGTTCCAGACCGGCTCCGGCACCTCGTCCAACATGAATACCAACGAGGTCATCGCCTCCATCGCGAAGGCGAACGGCGTTGAGGTCCACCCGAACGACGACGTCAACATGGGCCAGTCCTCCAACGACACCTTCCCCACCGCGACCCACGTGGCGGCGACGGAAGCCGCGGTCCAGGACCTGATTCCGGGCCTCGAGGTCCTGCAGAAGTCCCTGGCCGCAAAGGCTGACGAGTGGCACGAGGTGGTCAAGTCCGGCCGCACCCACCTCATGGACGCCACCCCGGTGACCCTGGGCCAGGAGTTCTCCGGCTACGCCCGCCAGATCGAGCTGGGCATCCAGCGCGTCCAGGGCACTGTCGAGCGCCTCGGCGAGCTGGCCATCGGCGGCACGGCCGTCGGCACCGGCATCAACACGCCGGCCGAGTTCGGCAGCAAGGTCACCGAGGAGCTGAAGAAGCTCACCGGTGTTGACGCCCTGTCCGAGGCGGCCAACCACTTCGAGGCCCAGGCGAACCGCGACGCGCTCGTCGAGTTCTCGGGCGCGATGCGCTCCGTGGCCGTTTCCTTCTACAAGATCGCTAATGACATCCGCCTGATGGGCTCCGGCCCGCTCGCAGGCTTCGGCGAGATTCACCTGCCGGACCTGCAGCCGGGCTCCTCCATCATGCCGGGCAAGGTCAACCCCGTGCTGTGCGAGACCGCCACCCAGGTCTCCGCCCAGGTCATCGGCAACGACGCCGCGATCGCCTTCGGCGGCACCCAGGGCCAGTTCGAGCTCAACGTCTTCATCCCGATGATGGCGCGCAACGTCCTCGAGTCCGCGCGTCTGCTGGCCAATACGGCCCGCCAGTTTGCCACCAAGCTTATCGACGGCATCGAGCCCGACGTCGAGCGCATGCGCGGCCTCGCCGAGTCCTCCCCGTCCATCGTGACCCCGCTGAACTCCGCGATTGGTTACGAGAACGCGGCGAAGGTTGCCAAGCACGCGATCAAGGAGGGCATCACCATCCGCCAGGCCGTGATCGACCTCGGCTTTGTCGATGGCGAGAAGCTCACCGAAGAGGAGCTGGACAAGCGCCTCGACGTGCTCTCGATGGCCAACACCGATCGCAACTAATCGGCCCCGCCGGTTAGGATAAGTCCCCAGTATCACTACCGAGCTGGGGACTTTTACATGCCTGATTCCTTTTCCGAGCTGCGCCACGCGGGCGGCTCCAACAAGCCGTGGGTCGCCGGCGGCGTCTTCGCGCTCGCGCTCGCCCTCATCGGCGTCGCGCTCGCCGCCGCGTACTGGTCAAGCAACCCGCACAGCAATTCCCTCCCGGCCACGGTTACCGTCACCGCGCAGCCGTCCGCGCCCGGCCCGGACCTCGCCCCGGCGGGCACCTACTCCGGCACCTTCGTCCGCCTCGCGGAGACCACCGATGGTGCGAATACGCTATCGTGGCCGGTCGTCGCCACGTTCGGCGGCGGCACGGCGACCGTCACCTACCCAAACAGCGGGTGCAGTGCGCTTATCGACGCCACACTCCACCACCACCCACTCACCGACAAGTGCGAGGCCGCGAACGGCGCCGACGCGCGCTGGGAGGTTGCCGTGCCAGACAACGGGCTCGTCGAGCTCACCTACCTTGAGGACGACCAGCGGATCGCCGGCGGCACCCTCTCAATCGGTTCTGACCGGGCATAAACAGACGATTTGCCAAACTTTGCACCGAGTGTAAGATTGCACTCCGTGCAAAATTCACAGTCTTCCGCAAACGCGTGGGAGGTGAAGCGACAGCGCACCAGGCAACGCATCTTTAAAGCGGCTATGGACCTGGTCGAGGCACACGGAATCGACAACACGACCGTCGAGGACATCTGCCAAGCCGCCGACATCTCCCGGCGCACCTTTTTCAACTACATGGACTCCAAGGACCATGCAATCCTTGGAGCCTTCCCCTTCGATCTCACCGAAGACGGACTCGAGGCCATCGCGTCAACGCCCTCGGACAACCTTGTCGCGCTCATCATCGAGTCGCTCGAGGAGCACCCCGAGGCCGCAGACCAAGAGCACCTCGCCCGTCGGCGCAAGCTACTCCACCAGCACGTGGAGCTTGAGAGCGCCGCGATGGTTCGCAAAAGGGAGGCGATGAAGGCATTGTGGCGTGCCGTCGATAAGCACTTTGCACAACATCCGCAAGACCGAAAGCTCGACGGTCCGGTCGAGGAAGAAATTCACGCAGTTGTGGAGATCTTCTTCTTCGCCGTCTCCCGCTATCTCCACCTTCCGGAACGACCGGAAGGCACTCTGAAAGCCAACCTGCTGCGCGCAGGCGCCATGTTTACTGAGTTTACAAAGGAACTGAAATGGAACAATCCGGTAACTCCGGCGTAACAACCGGGAGCACCGTCGTTGAAGGCGGTGCAAAGCAACACATTGGACTGATTTTCACGGCCCTCCTGCTCACCATGCTGATGAGCTCCATGGGCCAGATGATCTTCTCCACCGCCCTGCCGACCATCGTCGGCGAACTCGGCGGCGTTGACCACATGAGCTGGGTCATCTCCGCGTTCCTCATCACCATGACCATCGCGATGCCGATCAACGGCAAGTTTGGCGACGGCCTGGGACGCAAGTGGTTTTACGTCGGCTCGATCGGCCTCTTCGTCATCGGCTCCGCCCTGGGCGGCTTCGCGCACACCATGACGCTGCTTATCATCGGCCGCGCCGTGCAGGGCCTTGGTGCCGGCGGCATGATGGTGAACTCGCAATCCATCATCGCCGAGGTCGTCCCCGCCCGCGAACGCGGCAAGTACATGGGCGTTATGGGCGCCATGTTCGGCGTCGCCTCCGTGCTCGGCCCTGTCCTGGGCGGCTGGTTCACCGACGGCCCGGGCTGGCGCTGGGGCCTGTGGATGAACATCCCGCTCGGCATTCTGGCCATGCTGGTTTCTGCCTCCGTCCTTCGCCTGCGCAAGGGCTCCGAGGGCCCGCTTAACGCCGACTGGCTCGGCATGGTGCTGATGATTATCGGCACCACCAGCCTGATCCTCACCACCACATGGGGCGGTACCCAGTACGAGTGGGGCAGCACGACCATCCTGACCACGATCGCTATCGCCGTGGTTGCCATCGTCGCATTCGTCTTCGTTGAGCTGCGTGCGAAGAACCCGATGATCCCGATGGGCCTGTTCAAGAACCGGAACATGGCGCTCACCACCGCCGCCGGCACGGTGCTCGGGATGGCAATGGTCGGCGCACTCGCCTACCTGCCCACCTACCTGCAGATGGTGCACGAGATGACCCCGACGAACGCGGGTCTCATGATGATTCCGATGGTGCTGGGCATGCTGGGCACCGGCATGACCGTCGGCTTTGTCATCTCTCGCACCGGCCGCTACAAGATGTACCCGCTGGTGGGTATGGCCATCACCGCCGTCGGCATGTTCCTCTTCTCCCGCCTCACCGTCGAGACCTCGCTGGTCATGCTGGGCATCTACATGTTCATCTTCGGCTTCGGCCTCGGCCTGGTCATGCAGGTGCTGGTCCTGATCGTGCAGAACTCCTTCCCGGTTGCCATGGTCGGCACCGCGACGGCGACGAACAACTTCTTCCGCCAGCTCGGTTCCTCCATCGGCGCCTCCCTGGTTGGCTCGCTGTTCATCCACAACATGCGCACCCACATGGAGGAGCGCATGCCTGAGGCGATGGCACAGCTGCCGCCCGAGCAGGCGCAGGCGATCGGCCAGCAGTTCAGCGGCGGCAGCAGCAACCTCACGCCGCACCAGGTGGCGCAGCTGCCCGACGCGATCCGCGAGGTCGTGCTGACCAGCTACAACGACGGCCTCACCCCGGTCTTCCTGATGATCGTGCCGCTCGCCGTCATCGCCTTCCTCCTGCTCATCCCGATCACTGAGGATCCGCTGAAGGAAACTGTGGACTAGGAAGAGCCACTGACCAACACAAAGGAGCCACCCTGACACTCGCCAGGGTGGCTCCTTTTCTGCGTTCTTCGGACCTACTTTTCGTCGGGCTTTGGCAGCAGCAGCTCGTATATGTCGGAGTCGCGCCACTCGCCGGCGCGCTCGCCGTACGTCATCTTCGCCATGTGGTGGAAGGTGCCGATCTTTTCAAACCCGCGGGAGATGTGCAGGCCCGCGGAGCCGGTGTTCTCCGGGAAGATCCACGAGTGAATCGACCACTTGTCCAGCGCAACGCAGGTCTCGATCAGCTTGTCCAGCAGCGCGCCGGACACGCCCATGCCGCGCGAATCGGGGTGCGTGTAGATCGAATCCTCAACCACGCCATGGAACACGCTTCGCGACGACGCCTTCGCCGCGGCAACCCAACCGAGCACCTTGTCGTCGTCAAGCGCATCAACGGCGACGAAAACGGTCTCGATGATCTTACCGCGGGAGAACGCCTCCCACGTCTGCCCCTTCGTCTCGTAGGTGGCGTTTCCAGTGCTCAAGCCCATCTCATAGATCTCACGGACCTGCGGGTAGTCCTCAGGGCGGATCGGACGAATATTAAAACCGTTTTTGGCCATGCGCACTATTGTCATGGCCTTCGAAGTAGCGCGCAAACCGCGCACGAAAAACGCCCCACCACCAGGGTTTTCCTGGTAATGGGGCGCGAGCTATAGCGTAACGCTACGCCAGACTAGTGCTGGTTGATGATCGGGCCGAACTCGCCGTTGTCGCCGCGGGTCCACTCGATGGTGCCGTGCTCGAACTCCTGGATCCAGCCAGACTCGGACGGCAGCGGGGTCTCCGCCTCGAGCGGGAAGCCGAGGGTCTCGGCGTGGTTGCCGTTGATCCACTCGTTCGCAATCTCGCCCCAGATCGGCGCGCCGCCGGTGTTCTCGTTCCAGGTGACGTAGTGCTCGCCGTCGTAGGAGACGATCCAGCCGTTCGCGGTCTCCTCGATGGAAGCCGGCTCGCCCCATGCCGGGTCGGCGTACTTATCGATGGCCGCCGCCAGATCGTTCGGGACCATCGCGGTCTCGCCGTCCGCGGTAGCGATTTCGGTGGTGTCACCCTCAGCGCCGGCAGCAGCGCCCGCGCCTGCAGCGCCCTCGGCACCCTCAGCGCCGTCTTCGCCCTCAGCGCCGTCCTCGGCGCCAGCGGTCTCGGTGGCGGTAGCGGTCTCGGTCGCGGTCTCCTCGACCACGGTGGTGCCGTTCTCGCTGTCGCCCTCGTCGGAGGAGCAAGCGACCAGGCCGGTGGCCAGGGTCAGCGCAGCTGCGGAAGCGACGATCTTGCGGGAGATGCTCATAAACAAAACCTTTCGTTGTGTCGTTTACGTGACGTGACCATTATGCAAGCTATACATTCCCACGCCGTTTTACCCCACCCGAACGGGGGTAAATTCTCCCGCTCCCCTTGCAGAATCCTGCACTATCCCCATGGATAGCAAACAAAAAGTGTGCACATCCCGCACTAGTTCCGTCCGCGCCGCCTTCCCCGTCCACGCGGCTGGATCGCTTTCCCCTTCTTCCGCTTCTTGTGGCTCTTGTGGCTCTTCTGGGCCGCGTTGGCGCGCGAGGACCGCACCGAGCGCCCCTTGGTGATCCCCACGAAGTCCTGGATCGCGTCGCAGTCGTCGTCCTTGCGCCACACCAGCGCGATCGGCGTCGGCGCGACCGATGGTCCCGCCACCTCGAGCGGCACGACCTGCTTCTTCGACAGGTGCTTGAGCAACGGCAGCGGTCCGTACGCCACTCCGACATTCGCAGCGACGACCTGCAGCGCTTCGCGCAGCGCGTCCACGTCTGGGCGGTGCGAAAACGGCAGGTTGACGTACTCGTCGGCGAGGTCCGATTCCGCGACCTGCTCCCCCACCTCCGCGTACACGGAGTCCTTGGGCACGGCGACCCCGGGGGCTTCCTCGTAGAGGCGGACCATGTGGAAGTCTTCGCTCGCGGCGTCGAGGCGCGGGTCCGGGAGGCGGAGCAAGGCGACGGTGGGTGGGGACGAGGGGGCGTCGATAAGCACTGCCCAGGGGTCGGCGGCATCGATGGCCTCGACGGAGTCCCCCGTGGCCTCCTGATAGCGCCGGATCCATTTGCTGGGCGCGGAACCTGTGACGAAGACGAGGGAGAGCATGCCCAGAATGCTACCGTGTGCAGCATGAGCAATGAGACGCCGTCCAGCACGGCCATGAAGCCGGAAACCGCCGCGAAGAAGCTCGGTGTGTATCTGCCCGCCACCCCGCAGGAGTTTCAGGACGGGTCGGTTACCCATGCTGAGCTGCGAGAGCTCCAGCAGAATCCACCCGAGTGGCTGCAGGAGCTGCGCCACAACGGGCCGCACCCCCGCCCCGAGGTCGCCCGCAAGCTGGGCATTTCCATCACCGCGCTGAAGAAGCACGAGATGGACCGCCCGCTGACCTCCAAGGAGATCAGCGAGCTGCTGGCAGACCAGCCGGAGTGGCTGCGCGAGGCCCGCGCGGCGCACGCCGAGCAGCGCAGCGACAACTAGCGCCCTAGAGCATCTTCCAGTCTTCGAGGCCCGGGTAGAGCGGGTACTTCTCCGCCAGTGCGTCGACGCGCGCGTGCAGGGCCTCGGTGTCGGCAGCCTCGCCCTTGATCAGGGCCTCCGCAATAATCTCTGCGACCTCGGTGAAGTCCTCCTTGCCAAAGCCGCGGGTGGCCAGCGCGGAGGTGCCGATGCGCAGGCCGGAGGTGACCTTCGGCGGGCGCGGGTCGAACGGCACAGCGTTGCGGTTCACGGTAATGCCCGCGCTGTGCAGCAGGTCCTCCGCCTGCTGGCCGTCCATCTTGGAGTTGCGCAGGTCCACGAGGACCAGGTGCACGTCGGTGCCGCCGGAGACGACGTCCACGCCGGCCTCTTTCGCATCCGGTTGGGTGAGGCGGTCGGCGAGGATGCGCGCGCCCTCGATGGTGCGCTCCTGACGGTCCTTGAACTCCGGCATGCCGGCGATCTTGAACGCGGTCGCCTTGGCCGCCACCACATGCATCAGCGGGCCGCCCTGCTGGCCGGGGAAGACCGCGGAGTTGAGCTTCTTGTTCAGGTCCTCGTCGTTGGTGAGGATGAAGCCGGAGCGCGGGCCGCCGATGGTCTTGTGCACCGTGGAGGACACGACGTGGGCGTGCGGCACCGGCGACGGGTGCAGCCCGGCGGCAACCAGGCCCGCAAAGTGCGCCATGTCGACCCACAGGTACGCGCCGACTTCGTCCGCGATGGAGCGGAACTCGGCGAAATCCTCGTGGCGTGGGTAGGCGGACCAACCGGCGATGATCACCTTCGGCTTGACCTCGCGCGCCTGCTCGCGCAGCTTCGCCATGTCGATGGTGTGGGTGTCCTGCTCCACCTCGTAGGCCGCGACGTTGTAAAGACGACCGGAGAAGTTGATCTTCATGCCGTGGGTGAGGTGGCCGCCGTGCGCCAGGCTGAGTCCCAGGATCGTATCGCCCGGCTCCGCCAGCGCCATGAGGACGGCGGCGTTAGCCTGCGCGCCGGAGTGCGGCTGCACGTTGGCAAACTTCGCGCCGAAGACCTGCTTTGCGCGCTCCTGGGCCAGTTCCTCCACCACGTCGACGTGCTCGCAGCCGCCGTAGTAGCGCTTGCCCGGGTAGCCCTCGGCGTACTTGTTGGTCAGCACAGAGCCCTGTGCCTGCAGGACGGCGCGCGGCACGAAGTTCTCGGACGCGATCATCTCCAGGGTGTTGCGCTGCCGGCTCAGCTCGTTGACGATGGCCTCGTGTACTTCGGGGTCGAAGGTGGCGAGGTCCTGGTAACGGAAGTCTTCAGACACGTGCTCCGGGTCCTTTCAATGGTTCAAGATTCGATGGCAAAATCTCCGCAGCGCGGTGACTTTCTAGCAGTATAAACGCCACCCCACACCCACGGGGGCAACTTCCAGCCCTCTTCAAGCCATCTTCAAGCCCTGCCCTGAGCGCGAGCAGTGTTCCAGCGAGTGGAACAATGGGGCCCATGGCTCAAGGTGTACGGGGAGCGGACTCAAGCCCCTATCTGGACTTCCACCGCCAGGATTGGCGCGAGCGCCGCGCGACGATGCCGCAGGTGCTCACCGCCGAGGAGGCGGAGAAGCTCAGCGGTATCGGCGAAAACCTTGACTTGCAGGAGGTCGAGGACATCTACCTCCCCTTATCGCGTCTCATCCACCTCCAGGTCCGCGCCCGCCAGAAGCTCACCAACGCCACCGAGACCTTCATCGGCGGCGACCCCGGCCACGTCCCATTCATCATCGGCCTGGCCGGTTCGGTGGCCGTGGGCAAGTCGACCACTGCGCGCGTGCTCCAACTCCTGCTGCAGCGCTGGGAGTCGCACCCCCGCGTGGACCTGATCACCACGGACGGGTTCCTCTACCCCACCGAGGTCCTCCAGGAGCGCAACCTCATGTCGCGCAAGGGCTTCCCGGAATCCTACGATCGCCGCAACCTCATGCGCTTTGTCACTGAGGTCAAGTCCGGCCAGCCCGTGGTCAAGGCGCCCATCTACTCGCACACGGCGTACAACATCCTGCCCGGTGAGTACATCGAGGTCCGCCAGCCCGACATCCTCATCCTCGAGGGCCTCAACGTCCTCCAGACCGGCCCCACGCTCATGGTCTCGGATCTGTTCGACTTCTCAATCTACGTGGATGCCTCGGTCGAGCACATCGAGCACTGGTACATCTCGCGCTTTCTCAAGCTGCGCCACACCGCGTTCCGCGAGCCGGGCGCCCACTTCGCCGACTACGCCCAGCTTGATGATGCCCAGGCGACCCACCGCGCCCGCGAAATCTGGCAGACCATCAACCTGCCGAACCTGGTGGAAAACATCCTGCCCACGCGCCCCCGCGCCTCGCTCGTGCTGCGCAAGGGCTTCGACCACACGGTGCAGCGCGTGCGCATGCGCAAGCTGTAGCGCTTGTCAGCGCCCCCTACTTCCCGAACCGACGCGACCGCTGGGAGTACTCGCGCAGCGCGCGCAGGAAGTCGATCTTGCGGAACGCGGGCCAGTACGTATCCGTAAACCAGATTTCGGAGTAGGCGGCCTGCCAGAGCAAGAATCCGGACAGCCGCTGCTCGCCCGAGGTGCGGATGACCAGGTCGGGGTCCGGTTGACCCGAGGTATAGAGGTGCTCCCCGATCGAGTCCACCGTGACCGCCTCGGCCAGCGCGTCTGTCGTGGTGCCGCGGGCGGCTTCGTCCCGGATGAGGGAACGCACCGCGTCCACGATTTCCTGGCGCCCGCCGTAGCCGACGGCGATGTTGACGGTCAGCCCCGCCTTCCCCGTGGTTGACTCCGCGGAGCGCTGCATGCGCTCCACCACGTCCGGCGGCAGCAGGTCAAGGTGGCCGACGAGGCGCACGCGGCACGAATAGTGTTCCGTCGCGAGGTCCTCGATCACGTCAGAGATGATGTCAAAGAGCAGCTCCACCTCTTCGGAGGTGCGCTGGAGGTTCTCCGTGGAGAGCAGGTAGAGCGTGACCACGTCAACGTCCATTTCCGCGGACCAGCGCACCAGCTCGCCGATCTTCGCGCCGCCCGCCCGGTGCCCCTGGGAGATGTCGGTCAGCCCGGCCTCGCGCGCCCACCGACGGTTCCCGTCCGCCATCACAGCGATATGCTTGGGCCGCTTCTTGCCGCGCAGCTCGCGCTTCAAGCGCAGCTCGTACAGCGGGTACAGCACCTTCTCCAGCAACGTCACAGTCCTCACTCTACTCATGTGGCGCGCTCGCGCTTAGAAAATACGCTTCTTCCCGAGGTCCAGCACGCCGGCCTCGCGCATCGCGGCGTCCAGCGCCTCCTGGTCGAACGGGTCAATCCCGTGCGCCTCGGCAAACTGCTGGCGGCGCCGGAACCGCGAGTAGCGGCGGTGGAAGGCAAACCCGAGCGAGAGGATCACCACGGCCAGCACCACCAGGATGAGCAGGCCGATTGGCGATGCCTTGCCAAAGTCCGGCCCCACCGGGGTCTCCGCGGGCGCCTGCGCGAGCACGTAGCTCGACGCGTTCACCGCGGACGCGGTCAACGATGCTGTGAACCCAATGCTCATTTCGCGGCCTCCTCTTCGATGCCGGCGAACAGGTCGTCCTCCGGCAAGTGCGTTTTCACCCTGGTCTGCGCGAGCTCGAACTCCTCGGTGGGCCAGGCGTCTCGCTGGTCCTGCACCGAGCTGGCCAAAAACGCGCCAGCCGGGTCGATCTGAGTAGCGTGCGCGGTGAGCGCCGCCTCGCGCTGCGCGAAGTACTCACCGCACTCCACTTGCGTGGTCACTCGGCTCATCACGTCGGCTTGGTTCTGCTCCCAGCGCGCAATCATCAGCTCGTACGGGCTCGGCTTCCCCTGCGCGTACAGACGCTCCTGCAGCAGACGCATCCGCTGCAAGATAAACCCGTGGCTGTAATACAGCTTCAGCGGCGTCCACGGCTCACCCGCCTCGGGCGCAAACTCCGGATCGCCCGCTTTTTCCCAGGCCAGCATGGAAATCGTGTGCACCATGATGTGGTCCGGGTGCGGGTAGCCACCGTTTTCGTCGTAGGTGATAATGACGTGCGGGCGGAATGCGCGTATCGACGCCACCAGCGTGGCCGCCACCGCCTCCGGATCCTGCACGGCGAACGACCCCTCTGGCAACGGGGGCAGCGGGTCCCCTTCCGGCAGCCCGGAGTCCTGGTAGCCCATCCACTCGTGCTCGACGCCGAGCGCTTCAACCGCGCGGGCCATCTCCTGCTCGCGAACCTGGATGAGGTTGTCCAGCACCCCCGGGCGATCCATGGCTGGGTTCAAAATGTCGCCCCGGCGGCCGTCAGTGCAGGTGACCACCTTGACGCGATTGCCTTCCGCCGCGTACTTCGCCATCGTCGCCGCGCCCTTAGACGATTCGTCGTCCGGGTGTGCGTGGATTGCCATCAGCCGCAAACCAGTCACGAGAACTCCAACTTTTGTAGGGGGCAGTGCTTCAACTCCGGCCCATCTTAGTACCATCAAGTGCGAAGCAATCGTTCGCTCCCGCGCCGCTAACCCAGAAGGAGAGGTCGCCGCCGTGTCCACTACCTCGAATACACCCGCAGCACCAGGCAACGGCGGTACTTCGCGGACGCGGTACGGAGGGGGCACGGGGGCGTCGGCAAGCAAGCTGCCCGGGCGCATCATGGCGATCGCTGCGGTGCTGCTGGTGGGTTTTGCCATTTTTGCCGTGGCGCGCGTGATGAGCGAGCGGTCCGCGCAGCCGGTCAGCGCAGATTTCATTTCACAGGAGAAGGTCGATGACTCGACCTCGCGGCTGTGGATCGACGTGACCCGCGAAGATACTGACGTGCCGTCCTATTGCATCGTCACCGCGGTGGACTACCACCACGCGGAGATCGGCCGCCGTGAGGTGGTTATCCCCGCGGGGGGCGAGGAAATGGAACGACTCGCCGTTGACATGCCGGTGCGCGGCGATCTCGCGTCGGGGCGCGTCTACGGGTGCTCAGAGAAGATTCCGGACTATATGGATGCGGAAAGCGCCTACTACGCGGCCCGGTAGCCTGCGGGCGGTGTGTTAAGATCCGCCTGTATATTTGTACGAGTATGACCACGTAATCCGTCGGACTGGGCCCGGCCTGGGAAACAGGCGGGCTCGTTTTTGACGTATGAGGGAAGGGTTTTCCGCATGGCTGAGACGCAAAAGCAGTACATCACCCCGGAAATGAAGGACAAGCTCGAGGCAGAGCTGCAGCAGCTGATTGATAACCGCCCGGTGATCGCTGCTGAGATCAACGAGCGCCGCGAGGAGGGCGACCTCAAGGAGAACGCGGGCTACGACGCGGCTCGTGAGCAGCAGGACCAGGAAGAGGCCCGCATCAAGCAGATCTCCGAACTGCTGGCCAACTCCACCACCGAGCGCACCGGCGTCATCGAGGGCGTCGCGCACGTCGGTTCCGTCGTGCACGTGTACTACAACGGCGACGAGAACGATAAGGAGACCTTCCTCATCGGTACCCGCGCTGCATCCACCGACAACAAGGACCTGGAGACCTACTCCGAGAACTCCCCGCTTGGCGCAGCCGTCGTCGGCGCCTCCGAGGGCGATACGCGCAAGTACACCGCGCCGAACGGCCGCGAGATTTCGGTGACGATTCTCTCCGCGGAGCCGTATGATTCTGTTAAGGCTTCCACGCCGCGCGACTAGTACCACTAGCACGCAGCCTCATCCCCGCTTTATTGCACGCTCTTAGAACTAACTGAAGGATCAAACCTGTGATTTCCGTTTCCCGTAAGGCCGCGGCCGGCATGCTCGCCGTGGCAGCAGTTTCCCTCTCCGCCTGCCACCCGCCGCACCAGGTTGACTCCGCCGAGAAGGTCGACACGGCGAAGAGCCAGGACCCGGATTCGCTGGCTTCCTACGGCGCGACCCCGTCCGGCACCGCAGCTGCATCCGGCACCGCTACCGCGTCTGGCACCGCATCCGCGCAGCCGACCACTATCACGGCCTCTGACGGCACCCCCACCATCGCCAACTGCGGCGCCGTCGAGCTGGAGCGCCCGACCGAGCTGGTGCTGGATTGCACCGACCAGGGCAACCTGCTGCGCGACATCGTCTGGGATTCCTGGGAGGCCGACGCCGCTACCGGCACCGGCACCCGCGTGGCCCCGGGCCAGGAGCCGGAGAACATCGCCGTCTCCCTGTCCGAACCGGAGATTGTCAACGGCGTACTGGCCTACACCACGATCACCGTGGACGGCGCGCAGGTGTACCCGGAGCGCGACATGTAACTTCGCCCCGCCTCAGGGCACGCGAAACGCGCCCGGCCCGCAACCTTGATTCCTTGCAAGGTGCGGGCCGGGCGCGTTTGGTATTCAGTGATTAATCATCATTGAAGATGGACAGGAAGCGCAGAATCTCGGTGTAGAGCCAGATGAGCGTCACTGCCAGGCCGAGGGCGACGCCCCATGCCTCCTTTGCCGGCGCACCGGAACGCACCAGCTTGTCGGCCAGGTCGAAGTCCTGCAGGAAGGACAGCGAGGCGATCACGATGCAGACGAGGCTGAAGATGATGGCCATCACGCCGTCACCACGCAGCGGGTTGATACCGGTGAACATGGCGAGCAGGAAGTTGCCCAGCGCGAGGATGGCGACACCAAAGATCATGCCGGTCAGTGCGCGGTTGAAGCGCGGGGTGACGCGGATCGCGCCAGTGCGGTAGACAAACAGCATGCCGATAAACACGCCGATCGTGCCCAGGATTGCCTGGAAGATGAGCTCACCGGCCGTCCCGCCGATGAGGAAGGAGAAGCCGCCGACAAACAGGCCTTCAAACGCCGCGTAGAGCAGCGTGACGGTCGGCGAGCCAAAGCTCTTGGAAAACGAGTGGACCAGCACAGTGATGAACGCGGCGATACCGCCGACGAACGTCAGGATCATGCCGATGCCTTGGTTCACGCCCATGCACAGGGCGAAATTCACCGCGGCGAACGCGACGATCACCGCGAGGGTGATGCCGGTCTTCGACACAATGTCATCCACCGTCATCGGGCGCTGTGAGTCCTGCGGGGCCCGCGGGGCCTCAGTCTGGACGCCACCGTAGGGGGTGTGCTCGTTGCTCCCGTATCCGTAGCCCTGCTGCTGGGCCTGGGGCAAGTTCTTCAGTACCGGATTGCTACTTCGCATCTGGTTTCCATTCCTTTCCTTGTCCATCGTCCGTGTCACCTTATGTAACGCCCCACCTTCCCAGATAGTTCCCATCCGCGTATGAAGCTCGCGGCACACGGGCCTAAAGTGTGAGTATGCATCTGCCCGAATGGGGCGCGCCGGAGCTGTTTTCCCGCGCCCACCAGCAACGGTTTCGCCCCGCCGCGGTAGGCGACGCCGTGCGCGAGCGGCTGCTCGAGCTCACGGGGGATGCGCACCCGTTTGCTGCGCAGTACGGGGACGTGGAAATCCTGGCCTTTCGGATCAGCCACCCGGTGGACCACTACCTGTTCAGCACGTTCGGTCTGGCGCCGGTGCGCTCCTCGCTCCCGCTCGCCGGCACGCACACCGAGCTGACGCTCCGGGTTCCCGCAGCCGGCGCGCCGCTTCCCCCGGGTTGGCCCGCGGCGGTGCTGGGCCGGTTGGTCCGCCACATCCGGAGGACTGGCCGCCCCATCGAGCCCGGCCACTACTTCGACTTCCACGCGCCGGTCGCAGATGGCGCGCGGCTTTCCGCGTTCAGCTTCGTCGCGGACCCGCTGCTTGGTGTCATCGATTCGCGCCTGGCCATGGTCCGCTTCACCTACGCCGTGGGATTGACCGCGCGCGACCTCGAGGACGCGCTGGCGTGGGACCCGCTGAAGTTCACCGGTGTACTCGGAGACACGTTCCCCCTCGGGCTGAGCGATCCGGCGCGCGCGGACGTAGCCACGCACCGCCCCGCCCGCCGCATTGTCACCGCGGCCACCGCCCGCGAGGGATCGACCGTGGGCGCCGTCGAGTCGCGGCTGCTCGGTGTCGAGGGCACCGGGCGTATCGACGTCTCCGTCGACGGCGCCCGCGCGATCCTACGCGCCATGCGCCACCGCCTCCCCTTCGGCAGGCCTTTCGCCCTGGTCGCAGAGCACAACTGGCTGCTGTTCGACCCCGACCTCCCAGGAGCCATCACTGCAGAGGAGGACGGTCTGCGCGTGCCCACCTCCCCGGACGTGCGCAACGAAATCCTGGCCAAACTGGACGCGGCACCAGGGACGTACCGGTTCGTCACCGCCCCACTCGAGTTGCACGTCGTGGATACGCAGCGCTAACCCGCACGAGCATCGGTGCAATGAGCCACGACACCAACGCCCCCACCACCCTCGTGTGGTTCCGCGACGACCTGCGCCTGCACGACAATGCGACGCTTGCTTCGGCGCCGCGGTGACGTGGAACCGCCGCTACCACCTCACCGACATCGACGCGCAGGTCAAGGAGGCCACCGGCGCGGTCTCGCACCCCGGCTTCCTGCTCACCGAGCCCTGGGAGGTCCGCACTGCTTCCGGCACGCCCTACCGCGTATTCACGCCCTTTTCCAAGAAGGCACAGGGCATGCTTCTCGACGCCCCTCCGTCCCCCCACACCCGCCCCTGCCGTTGAGGGATTGGAGGGGGTCGAGGGGGCGTCGACAAGCATGGACGAGCCCGAGTGGAGCGCAACACTTGCGGCGCACTGCACCCCCGGCGACCGTATGGCACGCGGTCGCGCACCCAGAGATGGACCCCGATGTGCAACACCTCGAGCAGCTCGCCCGCTGGCAGCGCGGGGAGACGGGCGTGGCGTACTTCCGTATCTTCAATCCGCTCACGCAGCAGCAGAAGTTCGACCGTGACGGCGCGTACGTCAGCCGCTGGGTACCCGAGGTGAGTACCCCCGCCTATCCTGGGCCGATGGTGGATGTACAGGCATCCCGCAAGGTGGCATTAGCGGCCTACGACGACATCGCGGCGCATCATTAGTCTGGTGCGAAGATCCCATCCACCTCCACCGAAAGGACATCCCTATGGGCATCTTTGACAACCGCGTCGCGCTGGTCACCGGCGCAGCATCCGGCATCGGCAAGGCCGTTGCCGCCGACCTCGCCGCCAACGGCGCGAAGGTCGTCGTCGCCGACATCAACGAGGACGCCGCCCGTGCAGTCGCCCAGGACATCGATGCGGCCGGCGGCACCGCAGCCGCGCTCAAGCAGGACGCCGCGAGCGCGCAAGAGAACGAAACAGCAGTGAAGTTCGCTGTGGAGACGTTCGGCGCGCTCCACCTCGCGGTGAACAACGCCGGTATCGGTGACCAAGTCCCGCTCGCGGAGAAGAAACTCGAGGACTGGGACCGAATCATCAACCTCAACCTCAACGGCGTCGCCTACGGCTGCCACTACCAGCTCAACCAGATGCTTACGCAGCAGGATGGAATCCCGTGCGCGATTGTCAACATGTCCTCCATCCACGGCTCCGTCGCCCGTCAAGGCGGGATCGCGGCGTACGCCGCCGCGAAGCACGGCGTGATCGGGCTGACCAAGTCCATCGCCGCGGACTACGCCGCCAAGGGCATCCGCTGCAACGCCGTCGGCCCCGGCTACATCGACACCCCGCTGCTCAACCGCCTGTCTGAGGAGATGCGCCAGCAGCTCATTGCCCGCCACCCGCAGGCTCGCCTCGGTCGCGCGGAGGAGGTCGCAGCCATGGTCCGCTTCCTGCTCAGCGACGAAGCCTCCTTTGTCAACGGCTCCTACCACCTCGTCGACGGCGGATACACTGCTATCTAGGCTATCTAGCCCCCTCTAAAAGAAAGGTGTACTCCCCGTGCCCACTTCAGCCTCGACCCCAACCGCAGCCGTGATCGGCGCCGGGTTCGCCGGCCTCGCCACCGCCGCGCTCCTGGCCCGCGAGGGATACGAGGTGACCGTCTTCGAGCGCTTGGACGCAGTCGGCGGGCGGGCCGGGGAGGAAACCTTCGACGGGTTCCGCTTCGACATGGGGCCGTCCTGGTACCTCATGCCGGACGCGTTTGACCACTTCTTCGCGCTCTTTGGCTACCGCACGGAGGAGCTGCTCGACCTCGTTCCGCTGGACCCCGCGTACCGCCTGTTCCCCGAGTGCCAGGCGCCACTCGACGTCCCCGCGGACCCCGCGCGCGCTGCGGCGCTTTTTGAGTCCATCGAGCCCGGCGCGGGCGCGAAACTCACCGAATACCTCGACTCCGCCGAGCGCACCTACGACCTGGCGTTGCGCCACTTCCTCTACACCACATTCTCCTCCCCCGCCGCGTTCCTCGCGCCGGAGGTGCGCGCCGGCTACGCCGACCTGGCCAAGTTTCTCACCACCCCGCTCGACCGCTTCGTGGCGCGCCGCTTCAGCGATGTCCGCCTGCGCCAGATGCTCACCTACCCGGCGGTGTTCCTGTCGTCGCACCCCTCGAAGACCCCGTCGCTCTACCACCTCATGAGCCACACCGACCTCACCCAGGGCGTGCGCTACCCGCTGGGCGGATTCGCCGCCGTCGTCGACGCCATCTACCGCATCGCCCGCGAGCAGGGCGTCCGCTTCCGCCTCGGCACGGAGGTCACCGCCATCACGCACTCCGGCGGCCGCGCCACGGGTGTGCGCGTTGGCACGGAGCAATTGCTTTTCGACGCCACCGTCTCCGCCGCCGACCTCCACCACACCGAAACACGCCTGCTCCCGGCGGACAAGAGGACCTACGACGAGCCCTACTTTGCCAAGCGCAACCCCGGGGTCAGCGCCGTCCTGCTCACCCTGGGGGTGCGCGGAGCGCTGCCCCAGCTGGCGCACCACAACCTGCTGTTCAGCCGCGAGTGGGGCACAGATTTTGACGCGGTGTTCGACGGCCCCGTCGACGCGCGCCCGCTGGGCGCCTCGCGCTCAATCTACGTATCCAAGCCGTCGGCCACGGACCCCGGCACGGCGCCCGAGGGGCACGAGAACCTCTTCGTCCTCGTCCCGGTGCCCGCCCAGACGGATGTTGGGGGCGGAGATGCGTACGGAGGCGGGGCGTCGACAAGCGTCGAAGCGATCGCCGACGCTGCCCTGACGCAGATCGCGGAGTGGTGCGGCATCCCGGACCTGCGCGAGCGGATCGTCGTGCATAAGACGGTCGGGCCCGCAGACTTCGCGGACCGCTACCGCGCGTGGTCCGGAGGCGCGATCGGCCCGGCGCACACGCTGCGGCAGTCGGCGTTTCTGCGCGGGCGCAACGCGTCTCGCACACTGGACGACCTCTACTATGCGGGCGCGACGACGGTGCCGGGGGTAGGCGTGCCGATGTGCCTCATTTCTGCCGAGAACGTGGTGAAACGGCTCCGCGGCGACAAAAGTTCTGGGCCTTTACCTACCGCCTGACGGCGTCGATCACGTATGGTCGGGCGCATGAAACGACACACCGTAATTGCCGCGACACTGCTGACCTCGGTGGGCCTGGCGCTTGCCGGCTGCTCGGCCGATGACTCGACCAGCACCGACACGAGCGCAACGGCATCGCAGGAGTCCCCAGCGTCTGAGAGCACTGAGAGTCCCGTGGAAGCTGCGCCGGCGGAAGACCGAGGCACCGGCGAGCCGCCCGCCGAGTACGGCGAGGAAGCCAACAAGGTCATCGCCGCGTTTAAGGAGCAGTACCCCACCGCGGAGGAAACGGACCTGAATGCGCTCTACGAGCAGATGGGCGGCGACGACCAGTCGATGGAGACGCCCAGCGATGTCACCGTGGATCCGCCGCAGTGCGACTTCTCAGACGAGACCAAGGTCCTGGACAACCTCATGACCAAGCACTCGAAGTCCACCCTGCTGTCCAAGCCGGCAGAGATGCCCGAAAGCGGTCCGTCGGTGGACCTGGTCGTCGCGGAATTTGGCAACGAGGACGACGCGAAGGATCTGCTGAAGCGCAGCGACGTCTACAGCGGCGACTGCACGGACATCACGATCACGTCCGGCACCGGAGAGCAGGCCGTCTCTTCCCACAACACGTACGAGAAGTCGGACCTGAAGTTTGAGGGCGCGGACGATTCCTTCTCCGGCGTAACCACCGTCGAGGGCGCAATGTCCTACACCGGAGAGACGGTCTACGGCCGCTTTGGCAACACCGTTGTCCAAATCACCGGTTCCGGCGAGGACCCGGAGCAGGTCACGCGGCTGCTGCAGGACGCCGTTGACGCGGTGAGCTAATCGGTGCCCCCAGTGGGACTCGAACCCACACTGAATCGATTTTAAGTCGACTGCCTCTGCCGATTGGGCTATAGGGGCAACAGGCAGTCATCGTACCCTGCACCCCCGACGCACTAAGAATTGCCTACCCCTCCTGAGATTAAGAACATATTTTCGATTCCATCCTCTTGGTGTTGGCTCCAAAAGTAGACTCATTACCCCAAACGGTAAGCACTATATAAAGTAGGTCTCACGATGGAAAAACAACTCACCTCGGTAGAAATTTGTGCTGGAGCTGGCGGTCAAGCGCTCGGTCTTGAGCAGGCAGGCTTTCACCACCGAGCTGTAGTGGAAATTGATGATCACGCAGTGGCAACACTTCGCTCGAACCGTCCGGAGTGGAATGTAATTCACCACGATGTTTTAGAGTTTGATATTTCCCCTTACACAGACAACCTCGACCTCTTTGCAGGTGGTGTCCCCTGCCCGCCGTTCTCCATCGCGGGAAAGCAATTAGGTCAAGACGATGAACGCGATCTATTCCCTCGCGCGATCGAACTCATCGCTAGCTCAAACCCGAAGGCAGTATTGCTGGAGAACGTTAAGGGACTGGCGCAGCCTCGTTTTGCGGCCTACAGAGATAAACTCGTCAACCAACTCGCAGAGCTTGGCTACCAGTCGTACTGGGAACTCGTTACTGCTGCAGACTATCGAGTTCCCCAACTTCGGCCGCGATTCATTTTGGTTGCACTGAAAGAGGAGTATGTCGAGTATTTCGCCTGGCCAACGCCATACGAGAACCGCCTCACGGTAGGGCAGGCTCTCGAACCGCTTATGGGTGCAAACGGCTGGCCAGGCGCAAAACGCTGGGCGCAACAGGCAAACGCCATTGGGCCGACTCTCGTCGGCGGATCTAAGAAACACGGCGGACCAGATGTCGGTCCAACCCGAGCCCGAGAAGCTTGGAAGAAATTAGGCGTCCGTGGCACAAGTATCGCAGAAGAGCCTCCTCACCCGGATTTTCCAACCGATCTCTCTGAAAATTTACCTCGCCTCACCGTGAAGATGGGCGCCGTAATCCAGGGTTTTCCTCCAGAGTGGAAATGGGAGGGGGGCAAGACTGCGGCGTGGAAACAGGTGGGGAACGCGTTCCCACCACCTGTGGCCCACGCGATCGGTGTTCGAATTGCATCTGCACTACGAAAGGAGCCTCTGCAGGGCCTCTCCCCGGCCACAGCGATCATCCCTCACGCACCGTTACTCGAGGAGCTATCATCATGAAACCGCGTCCAGCTTTAATTACATCATCGCGCCGCGCCTTACATCAGCAACTTGTTGAATCAGGCACCCTTTCCATCGCGGAGACACCACTTGGCAAGATCGCATCAAACGCTGACAAGAGTCAGTCATCGTCCCGGGCGCTTTCTCTCCACGTCGCGGAACAGCTCCATGCACACACTGCCAAGAAAAAGCCTGGACAGAGCGCTGGAGCGGGCTTCGAACACATCATTGCTGAATTCCTGGAAGCAACGTTCCCCTATATGCAATCTGTGCGCCCGGGCGATTGGTCCATCCTCAATGTGGGCAGCTCACGCCGTAGAGACCATCTCGCAGTGTATGAGCCATATACGCACCTTGCGAGTTTGGCAGAAGCAATCCGCCTTAACCCCGACTTAGGCGCGTCCCTGGGCAACAACTATGTCATATCACCGGACATTTTGGTTCTCCGAAATGCAATCTCAGACGACGTGCTAAATCAAGACCGTGTCATCGTCGATGAACACACTGGAACCCTCTCCCCTGTACGCGCTGCAAACCGCGCGGCTCCCACAGCGCATGTGCACGCTGTCATCTCCTGCAAATGGACAATGAGGAGCGACCGATCTCAGAATACGCGTGCGGAAGCGCTCAATCTGATTAGAAACCGAAAAGGTCGGTCTCCGCATATCATCGCTGTCACAAATGAACCAACGATGAGTAGGATAGCTAGCCTTGCTCTGGGCACTGGCGACGTCGACATGGTGTACCACGTTGCGTTGAATGAGCTTATGATCGCGATTGAAGAGAAGGGAAGCGACGACGCCAAGGAATTAATGCATACCTTGGTGGACGGTGACCGCCTGCGTGACATCGCTGACCTTCCACTCGATCTTTCGGTCTAATTAAATGCTCAGTAACCCTGCGTCCACTTTCCTTGTACCCATCGGCGCAGCATTCGGTCTCACATTTCATAGTGGAGGCGCTCGTGGTTAGTCGCAATCCGCTATTCGCGGGCACCTGCTGCTGAACTGACTGCCGTCATGCAAGAGACGGGCTGGCGCCAACGCTTGCAGCCCTCGTATTCAGGGCATCGTCGAGGGGCGCATCCACCGCAACCTGGTTCCACGCCACCTGCGCCCTCTCGGTGCGAATACCTGCGCCACGAAAGGCAGTCCCCACGGCTCGACGTCCTAGCACAGTCGAGATGGGCTTGGCACTACTTCTGCCACGAAGCGAACGGGCGCTTCTATTCCCCGGTCGCCACCGGCTTCAATGCGGAGCATCTTCTTGGTACTCATCTCCCCGAATCGGCTGCTTACTCGCTGACCGAGATGACCTTCTTCTTGCCCTTCTTGCCCTCCCCTCCGGCAGGCTTGGGGCCGTTGACGTCAATCTCCTCGACATCGAACATGCTGGACAGGAAGTCGGCTACCCACTGGACGAGTTCCACGTCGCGCAGATTCGGGCTGTTGATGGCCTTCGACTCGCGCGGCATCGGCACCTGGAGCGTCTTCGCGGCGGCGCGGTAGTTCGCCCCCGAGTACAGGCTCTTGAGCCGCACCTGCTTCGAGTCCGGCAGCTCCACGGGGTGGAACTTGATGCGCGTGCCCTGCACCAGGATGTCGGAGACCCCGGCCTTGCGCGCCTGGTGGCGCAGCCGCGCCACGGCCATCAGGCGCGACACCTCGACCGGCATCGGCCCGAAGCGGTCCACCATTTCCTCGGTGACGCGCGCGAGGTCCTGTTCTTCGCGCGCCTCGGCGAGCTTGCGGTAGATCTCCAGGCGTAGGCGTTCTGCGTTGACGTAGGTTTCCGGGATGTGGGCGTCGACAGGCAAATCGACCCGGATCTCCTTGGGGCCCTGGTCGGTGCCGTCGACGGTGCCGCCGTCCATCATGGTCTTAAACGTTTCGACCGCCTCGCCGACGAGCCGGACGTACATGTCAAAGCCGACACCGGCGATGTGGCCGGACTGCTCGGCGCCCAGCACGTTGCCGGCGCCGCGCATCTCCAAGTCCTTCTGCGCCACCGCGATGCCCGCGCCCAGGTCGTTGTGCTGGGCGATCGTGGCCAGGCGGTCGTAGGAGGTCTCTGTAAGCGTCTTTTCCTTCGGGTAGAGGAAGTAGGCGTAGCCGCGCTCGCGGGAGCGCCCCACGCGCCCGCGCAGCTGGTGCAGCTGCGACAGGCCCATGTTCTGGGCATTTTCCACGATGAGCGTGTTCGCGTTGGCGATGTCCAGGCCGGTCTCCACGATGGTGGTGCACACCAGCACGTCGTACTCGCGGTCCCAGAAGCCCTGCACGGTCTGCTCGAGCACCTGCTCGCTCATCTGCCCGTGGGCCACCACCACGCGGGCCTCCGGCACGAGCTGGCGCAGGGTGCGGGCGGTCTTCTCAATGTCGGAGACCTTGTTGTGGATGTAGAAGACCTGGCCGTCGCGCAGCAGCTCGCGTCGGATCGCCGCGGCAACCTGCTTGTCCTCCTGTGGGCCCACGTAAGTGAGCACCGGGTGGCGGTCCTCCGGCGGCGTGGTGATGCTGGTCATCTCGCGGATGCCGGTCAGGCTCATCTCCAGGGTGCGCGGGATCGGCGTCGCCGTCATGGTGAGCACGTCCACGTGGGATTTGAGGGCCTTGATGTGCTCCTTGTGTTCCACGCCGAAGCGCTGCTCCTCGTCCACGATGATCAGGCCGAGGTTCTTCCACTGCACGCCGGTGGTGAGCAGGCGGTGGGTGCCAATGACTACGTCCACGGAGCCGTCGGCAAGCCCGCCCGTGATCTCCTTCGCCTCCTTGGCCGAGGTGAAGCGGGACAGCTCGCGGACCGTCACCCCGAAGCCGTCCATGCGTCCGGCGAAGGTGTTGTAGTGCTGCTGGGCCAGCAGCGTCGTCGGCACGAGTACCGCGACCTGCTTGCCGTCCTGCACGGCCTTGAACGCGGCGCGGACGGCTACCTCGGTCTTGCCAAACCCGACGTCGCCGACGATGACGCGGTCCATCGGCGTCGGCTTCTCCATGTCGTCCTTGACCGCGTCGATGGCCGCCATCTGGTCCTCCGTCTCCACGAACGGGAACGCGTCTTCCATCTCCTGCTGCCAGGGCGTATCCGGGGCGAAGGCGTGGCCCGGCGCGGCCTGGCGCTTGGCGTAGAGCTCGATGAGCTCGCCGGCGATCTCGCGCACGGCCGCGCGGGCCTTGCGCTTCGTGTTCTTCCAGTCCGAGCCACCCATCTTGCTCACGCGCGGGGCCTCGCCGCCGGTGTACTTGCTCAGCAGGTCCAGCGATTCCATGGGGACCCACAGCTGGTCGCCGGGCTGGCCGCGCTTGGCGGGCTGGTACTCCAGCACGATGTACTCGCGCCGCGAGTCCTCGTCGCCCGTCTTGATGGTGCGCTCGGCCATCTTCACAAACTTGCCAATGCCGTGCGTGTCGTGGACGACAAAGTCGCCCGGCGTGAGCGCGAGCGGGTCGACGCGGTTGCGGCGGCGCGGGGCGCGGCGCTTGGCGCCGGCGATGTCGCCGACCCTGTTGCCGGTCACGTCCGTCTCGGTCACCACGACCAGGTTCGGACCCGGGAACACCATGCCCGCGTGGCTGAGCGCCTGGTAGAGGGTCACGGCGCCGTCGACGGGCTCGAGCCCCGGCGTGGCGATGCGCGCGGAGACGCCGTGCTCGCGCAGGCGCTCCGCGGTGCGCTCCACTGAGCCCTTCGCCGGGGCGACAAAGGCGACCTTGCCGTGGTTCTGCTGCACGTGCAGCTTCAGGGTGGCGTAGAGCTTCTCAATCTCCTTCGGGTCGCCCTTCGGCGCGGGCGCGGGCTCGAACTCGAGCGGGAGCGTCTCCGTGTCGTCCGCGGCGAACATGCCGGGCGGTGCGAAGGTCCACCACGCCGCCCCCGCGTTGCGCGCGGAAACCTCCAGCGACTCGTAGGAACGGAAGGAGGATGCGGACAAGTCGAGGCCCTCCACGGCGACGGGTCCCTCAGCGCCCATGGCGGCGGCCTCCCAGCCGGCCTCGAGGAATTCGTGGTCAGTGGCCTCCAGGTCGGCGATGCGGGTGCGCACCTTTTCCGGGGAGGTCACCATCACGATCGCGCCGGACGGCATCAGCTCCGGCAGCGCGGCGTACTTCTGCTCGGTGAGTGCGGGGATGAGCGCCTCCATGCCGTCGGCGTGGATGCCCTCGGACACGCGGGTGAGCAGCTGCACCAGGGTCGGGTTGGACGGGAACTTCCTGGCAAGCTCGTCGGCTTTGGCGGACACGGTGGCGTCGATAAGCAACTGCCTTGCGGGGAACACCTCGACGGCCGCGACCTCGTCGATGGTGCGCTGGTCCGCGACGGAGAAGCTGCGCAGGTCGGTGACCTCATCGCCCCAGAACTCGATGCGGACGGCCTGCTCGGCGGTGGTGGGGAAAATGTCGATGAGGCCGCCGCGGGTGGCAAACTCGCCGCGCTTAGCCACCATGTCCACGTGCTCGTAGCCGAACAAGGAAATCCGCTCGGTGAGCTGGGAAAAGTCGTACTCGCGGTCGGCTTCGATCCGGATCGGCTCCGGCGCGGGGAGGACGGGCTGGCACGCGGCGCGCGCGGCGGCCACGATCACCCGCGGCATCTCCCACAGCACCTTCGAGCGCCGCCCCACCACGTCCGGCGCGGGCGAGAGCCGCTCGTGCGGCAGCGTCTCGTAGGCGGGGAAATGCCCCACCTTCGCCTCGCCGAGCAGCGCCTTGAGCTCTGCAGCGAGGTCCTCCGCTTCGTGCCCCGTGGCGGTAATGAGCAGCAGCGGCACCTCGCGCGCGATCGCCCCGGCCGCCCAGGCGCGCGCCTGGTCCAGCCCCGTCACATGCAGCGAATCCATCCCTACGTTGGCCACCAGCCCCTTGAGCTTGGGGTCGGTCATGGCCATGGTGAGCAGCCCGCCAAGCGCGGGCACGGTGTCCTGTGTCATTCGTCCTTCTCCCCATCCGTGGGCTTGTAGTGCTTGTCGACGCCACCTTCTCCGCCCCCACCCGCAGCCGAAGGCTCACACTGCACGATGTGGGGCTGCGCTTCCAGGCCGCGGAGCCCGTTCCAGCACATGTTGGCGATGTGGGCAGCAGTGGTGTACTTGTCCGGCTGGCGCTCGTCCAGCCACCACAGCGCGGTGTTGGAAACTGTGCCGACCAGCGCCTGACCGTACAACGCCGCAACCGAGTCATCTAATCCACGCTGGCGGAACGCCTGCGCTAACAGCGCGGAGACCTGCGTGGTGACGCGGCTGAGCAGCGTGGTGTAGGTGGGCTCTTCCCCCGGCGCTTGGCCGCGCACGATAATGATGAACCCGTCGGTTTCCTCCTCGACGTACTCCAGCACCGCGACCACTCCCTTCTCGATGCGCTCGCGCCACCGACCGTCCTGGATCACCGCGGAGATCCGCGTTTCCAGCTTCTGCATCTCCACGTCGATGACGGCGCGGTAGAGCCCCTCCTTGCCGCCGAAGTGCTCGTAGATGACCGGCTTGGACACCTCGGCCCGGCTGGCGAGCTCCTCCACCGAGATGCCGTCGAGGCCGCGCTCCGCGAAGGCGGCGCAGCCCACGGCAATGAGTTGATCCCGGCGTTGCTTGCCGGTCATTCGCTGACGAGCCATGCGTACCACTTTACGTCCGCACTGCCCGCACCCGTCGAGGCGCCACCGCTGGAGACATTTTCTGGAATCGCGCGCTATACGCTAGACTGTCTTCTTGTCATTCCCCATGGTGTAATCGGCAACACTACGGTTTTTGGTACCGTCATTCTAGGTTCGAGTCCTGGTGGGGAAGCTTTTTTATGCAGCGGATTCGCTTGGCCTAATGAGTACATTCAATCTTTCCCGACTACACTGTCATTGTTTTACCAGCTAGTCGGAAGGCTTCCTCTATGCCGCGCCCAATTCACGGCTCAACCCGGTATGTTCCTGCGCTCGACGGGCTCCGCTCGATCGCGGTGCTGTTGGTCATTGCGTACCACCTGAACCTTCCGGGCTTTGGCGGCGGGCTGCTCGGCGTCGGCGTCTTTTTCACGCTCTCCGGCTACCTCATCACGCTCAACCTGATGAACGGCCACCTGCGCGACAACTCGCTGCACCTGGGCACCTTCTGGCTCCGCCGGTTCCGTCGTCTCGCGCCGGCAATGTTGGCCACCGTCCTGACGGTCCTGCTCCTCTCCGTCGCCTTCGACGCCGAGCACCTGCACGACCGCGCCTTCGAGGCCCTCAGCTCGGTGTTCTACGTGAACAACTGGCACAACATCGCCACGGGGGCGTCGTATTTTGAACAGTTCAACGGGCCCGGCCCACTGGACCACATGTGGTCCCTGGCCATCGAGGAGCAGTTCTACCTCCTGTGGCCGCTCCTGCTCTGGGTCCTGCTCAAGGTGCTGCGCCGCCCCTGGCTGGTCGCCACCGCCACCGTCCTCCTGGCCGCCGCCTCCTACGGGTGGATGTGGGCGCTGGCCAGGCCTGACGTGGACCCGACCCGCATTTACGAGGGCACCGACACCCGCGCCGGCGGCCTGCTGTTGGGCGCGGCACTCGCCGTCATCGTCGCTGCGCGCCGCAACGCCGGGAAGCAGGTGGCCGCTTCACCGGTGGCCGGCACGCTCGTCGGCGCAGTCGGCTTTGCCGGCATCATCGCGCTGAGCATGATGGTCGCCCAAGAGAACATGTTCCTGTACAAAGGTGGCATCCTCCTGCTCAACGCGGCGACCGTTCTGGCCATCTACGCCGTCTTGGGCACGCGCGGCCCCTGGCCCGCGATCCTCGGCTGGGAGCCGCTGCGCTGGATTGGCGAACGCTCCTACGGCATCTACCTGTGGCACATGCCGGTCATCTACTTCATGCCGGATACGTGGCTGCAGGAGCACCTGTTCTGGGCCTCCGTGCTTACCGTCGGTTTGTCCGTGGCGCTCGCAGCGCTCAGCTGGACTCTGTTTGAAAACCCGATCCGCCGCCACGGCGTGCTCGGCCCGCTCAAGGCGTACAAGACGAAGCCGCTGCAGGCGCTGCGCCCGGTATCGCTGGGGTCCACGGTCACGCTGATCAGCGTGATCGCCATCGGCATCCCCGCCCTGTTCGCCACGGACACCGGCAGCCCCGCGAAGCCGGCGATGGAGCTGCCCGACTCCGCGAAGAGCAGCGGTAACAGGGAGCAGGAGGACGAGGCAACGACCGAATCTATGACGACCACTGAGCAGGCGGCGTCGTGGAGCGACCAGGACGCCGACGTCACCACCGCCTGCAGCCAGGTCATCCACGTGGGCGATTCCACCTCGATCGGCATGTTCGACCCCGGCCAGCTCCCCGAGGGCGCGGAAACCGCGATCGACCGCTACCTGGACGCCGGGGCGGGCAGCGTCGAGACGAGCGTCTTCGGCGCCCGCGCCACCAACCAAGGGTTTAGCGGCAACGGCGAAAACTACCCGTCTGCTATCGAGTCCGTCCAGCAGCTCCAAAACATGGGCGTCCCTGATGAGGACACCTGCTGGGTGATCGCCACCGGCGTCAATGACGCGGCCAACGCGGACGCCGCCCGCTCCTACGGCTACGACACCACCGGCGAGATCGAGACCAACATTCGCACGATGCTCGAGCTTCTCGACGGCTACCGCGTCATGTGGCCGACCGCCGCCACCGGCACCCCGAGCAACGGCTTCTACTCCAACGAGAACATGCAGGAGTTCAACGACGCACTCCGCAAGGTCGCGGCGGAGCGTCGCGACGTCGTGGTCTACGACTGGGCGTCGGAAGCCCGCGGCCACCTGGACTGGTTCCTGGCCGGAGACGAGGTGCACTACAACGCCACGGGCAACGACGCGCGCGGCACGCACTTCGCCTCAGCGCTGTCCCACGCATTCCCACAAAACATCGAGACCAGCGACATCCCGAAGGACGCGGAGGTTACCGCGGACGGTCCAAAATCTTAAACTGGCCCATCATCCCCTCGTCCTCGTGGAACAGCATGTGGCAGTGGTACATGTAGGCGTACTCGGGGTTGGGGAGGAACGGGATGTCCACGTAGAGGCGGACCGTGGCCAGCGGCGGGATGTAGACGGTGTCGTGCCAGCCGTCCGTGAACGCTAACTCGCCGCCTTCCACGCCGAGTACACGGAAGCGCGCGTTGTGGATGTGGAAGTTGTGGGGCCAATCCGCGTTCTCGTTGGTCACGGTCCACACCTCCGGCCCCTCCTTATCAATGACAAAGTCGATCCGGTCCATGTCCATGGACTGCTCGTTGATCTGGAACCCGTTGAGGCGGAACTCGCGCTCCACCGCTGCCTGAACATCGTCGGAGCTCACCTCCGGCGCCGCAGCAAGCGAGGACGGCAGGTCCCCGCTGCTCTCGGACGCAGGCCCGGTAATTTCCAGCAGGTCGAACGTATCGCCCAGCCCGAAGCCGTCGGCCACCTCCCCGTCCGGGAGTCCGCCGCCGTCCGGCACCCCGATGCTGCGCAGCTTCGCGGACTTGCCCGCGCCGAGGTCCAAGATGACCTCGGCGCGCTCGCCCGGGCTGAGCAGGATCGAATCCACCTCGACGGGGCGCTCCAGCAAGCCTTGGTCCGTAGCGATGACGTGGACCGGCGTGCCGAAGCTGAGGTTGTGGAACCGCATGGTGGTCCCGTTGAGCAGGCGCAGCCGCAGCCGCGACGCTTCGGCCTCCAGCTTCGGCTTCGTAATGCCGTTGATCAGCGGGGTGTCCCCGAGCAGGCCGTAGGTCGGGTCGATCGTCTCGTCCAGCTGGCCGTCGTCGGTGAACTTGGCATCGGTGATCACCACCGGGATGTCGTCCACGCCGTAGGTGTTGGGAAGGCCGAGGGCGTCCGCGTCGTCGTCGGCAATCACGATGCCCCCGGCGAGGCCGCGGTACGCGTGCAGCGCGGACACCCCGTGCGGGTGCGGGTGGTACCAGACGGTGGCGGCGTCCTGTCGCACGGTCCACTCCGGCTGCCACTGCTCCCCCGGCGCGAAGACGAGCGCGGGGCCGCCGTCCGCATCAGCGGGAAGGTGCATGCCGTGCCAGTGCACAACGGTGGGCTCGCTCACCTGGTTGCGCACCGTCATCCGCACGGTCTCGCCGTTGCGCATGTACAGGGTCGGCCCGAGGAAATCGCCGTTGAAGCCCCAGGTGTTGGTGCGCACCCCGGGCAGGATCTCAACGCGCCCCTCCTGCGCGGTCAGCTCGAACTCGCGCACTCCCCCGACCAACCGGCCCTGGTCCAACGGCGGAATAGGCAGGGGCCGCGCCTCCTCCTTCGCCCCGCGCGGGGTGGGTTGCCCGCTCGCGCAAGCGGCGAGTACCGCCGCACTCGAGAGGACGATGCCCCGGAAAAAGGTTCGCCGATTGATACCGCGTGCCACGGTAAAAGCCTCCTGCTCAGCCGAAAAGTTTGGTGCGCCTCATTCTGCGCACGTCACCCCTCAATTCTACTATTTCCCACATGAGCAACAGCCCGAAACCACATCAGGAGTACAACGCGCGCAGGTTCATCTGGTCGAACGGCCTGCAAGGCATCGGCGACCAGATCGTCGCGCCCAAAACGGTCCTGCCCTGGCTCTTCACGGCGGCAGGCGTGCCGCACGTCTTCACCTCCTTCCTCGTCCCGATCCGCGAGTCCGGCTCGATGCTCCCCCAGGCCGCGCTCAGCCCGTGGGTCACCTCGCAGGCGCAGCGCAAACGCGCCTGGCTCATCGGCTCGTGGGGCCAGGCGATCTCCGCAGGCTTGATCGCGCTCAGTGCAATGCTTATCGACGGCACCGCCCTCGGCGCCGCAGTCGTCGTCCTCCTCGCAGCGCAAGCGGTGTTCCGCGCGCTGTGCTCCATCGCGGGCAAGGACGTGCAGGGGCGCACCATTGAGAAGGGGCGCCGCGGCCGGATCACGGGCCGCGCCGCCGCGCTGTCCGGCGGCTTCACGCTCGCCGTCGGCCTCCTCCTCTCTGTCCTCCCCAACGACTTGCCCCGGTGGGTGATCGTGGCGCTGCTGGCGGGCGGCGCGTCCACGTGGGCGTTCGCCTCGCTGGTCTTTGGCACGATCAAGGAGCCCGCCGAGGAGCCGACTCCGAAGACCAACAGCAACTGGGCGAAGGCCACCTACGACCTGGTCAAGGGCGACCGCCAGTTGCAAAAATTCCTCGTCGTGCGCTCGCTGATGTTGGTCACCGCACTGTCCACCCCCTTCATCGTGGTGCTGGCGCAATCGGAGGGCGCGAACCTCTCCAACCTGGGCTCGTTCATCATTGCCTCCGGCGGCGCGGCGCTCATTGGTGGGCGCATCTCCGGCATGTGGTCCGATAAGTCGTCGAAGACGACGATGGCTTGGGCGGCGGCGGTGGCGTCGATAAGCCTGCTCCTGCTCGTCGCGAGCGCAAACCTGCTGCCCGCGGCCGCCAACGCGTGGATCATGCCGCTGGGCTTCTTCGTGGTCAACCTGGCGCACACCGCCGTGCGCGTGAGCCGCAAGACGTACCTGGTGGACATGGCGGACGGCGACCGCCGCACGATGATCACGGGGGCCGCGAACACCGTGATGGGCGTGGTGTTGCTGGTGGTCGGCGCGATCTCTTCGGCGATCTCGGTGCTCGGACCGCAGACCACGCTGGTGTTCTTGGCCCTCGTCGGCTTCGTCGGTGTGTTCTCCGCCGCGAACCTGAAGGATGTCTCTGCCCGCAACGCGTAGGCGTTATGCGTTAACGTAAACAGGACGTTAGTTACTCAACTCAAAGCCATACATAAGGAGCCAAGAGTGCCAAACCACTCCAAGTGCGCCGTCGTTGTGCTCGCCGCAGGCGCCGGTACCCGCATGAAGTCGACGAAGCAGAAGACGCTGCACGAGATCGGTGGGCGCAGCCTGCTCTCCCACTCGCTGCATGCCGCGGCCTCCGTGCACCCGGAGCACGTCGTCGCTGTCGTCGGCCACCAGCGCGACCAGGTGTCTCCGGCGGTGGACGAGATTGCCCAGGAGATGGACACCACCATCCTCCAGGCGGTGCAGGAGGAGCAGAACGGCACCGGCCACGCGGTCCAGTGCGGCCTGACCGCCATCCCCGACTTCGACGGCACCGTCGTGGTCACCAATGGCGACGTCCCGCTCCTGCAGCCGGAGACCATCGAGGCGCTCATCAACGAGCACGAGCGGGCGCAGGCCGCCGTGACGGTGCTCTCCCTGGAATTCCAGAACCCCACCGGCTACGGCCGCATCATCCGCGACGAGTCCGGCGACGTGCGCGAGATCGTCGAGGAGAAGGACGCTAACGACCAACAGAAGGCCGTCAAGGAGGTCAACTCCGGCGTCTTTGCGTTCGACGGCGCCGTGCTGCGCGACGCCCTGACCCGCATCAACTCGGACAACGCGCAGGGCGAGCTGTACATCACCGACGTGCTTGGTATCGCCCGCAGCGACGGCAAGACCGTTGCGGCCTTTGTGGCGCCCGACGCCCGCGAGCTCGCCGGCGTGAACGACCGCGTGCAGCTGGCCGCCGCCGGCAAGGAGCTGAACCGCCGCCAGGTGGAGAAGGCGATGCGCGGGGGCGCCACCGTAGTCGACCCGGCGACCACCTGGATCGGCGTGGACGTGGAGATCGGCCAGGACGTAATCATTTATCCCAACACGCAGCTGTGGGGTGCCACCTCGATCGGCGACCGCGCCGAGATCGGCCCGGACACCACGCTGACCGACATGGAGGTGCACGCCGGCGCCAAGGTCGTGCGCACCCAGGGCGAGCTGGGCGTGATCGGCGAGGACGCAACCGTCGGCCCGTTCACCTACATCCGCCCCGGCACCGAGCTGGGCGCGCGCGGCAAGCTCGGTGGGTTCGTCGAGTCCAAGAACGCGAAGATCGGCGAGGGCTCCAAGGTCCCGCACCTCACCTACATCGGCGACGCCACCGTGGGCCGCGAGTCCAACATCGGCGCTTCCTCCGTCTTTGCCAACTACGACGGCGTGAACAAGCACCACACCACGATTGGTGACTACTGCCGCACCGGGTCCGACACCATGTTTGTCGCCCCGGTGAACATCGGTGATGGCGCCTACACCGGCGCGGGTACAGTGGTAACGGAGGATGTGCCTGCCGGCGCACTCGCCATCAAGGAAGGCCGCCAACGCAACATCGAGGGATGGGTGGAAAAGCGCCGCCCGGACACCGATGCTGCGAAGGCTGCCAAGAACGCACGCGAGAGCTAAAGGATCGCAATGACTGGATACTCAACCGAAAGCCACAAGGACCTCAAGGTCTTTTCCGGCCGCGCCCACCCGGCGCTGGCGGACCAGGTGGCCAGCGAGCTCGGTATTGACCTCGTTCCCACCACCGCCCGCGACTTTGCAAACGGGGAGATCTTCATCCGTTTCGAGGAGTCCGTCCGCGGCGCCGACTGCTTTGTCATGCAGTCGCACGCGCAGCCGCTGAACAAGTGGCTGATGGAACAGCTCATTATGATCGACGCGCTCAAGCGCGGCTCCGCGAAGCGCATCACCGCGATCCTGCCGTTCTACCCCTACGCCCGCCAGGACAAGAAGCACCGCGGCCGCGAGCCCATCTCCGCCCGCCTCATCGCGGACCTGCTCACCACCGCAGGCGCCGACCGCATCGTCTCCGTGGACCTGCACACCGACCAGATCCAGGGCTTCTTCGACGGCCCGGTCGACCACATGCACGCCCAGCCCATCCTTGTGGACTACATCAAGTCCAAGTACCCGATGGACAACCTGGTCGTGGTCTCCCCCGACGCCGGCCGTGTGAAGACCGCGGAAAAGTGGGCGAACGCGATGGGCGACGCCCCGATGGCGTTCGTGCACAAGACCCGCGACATCGACGCCGCGAACAAGGTCGTGTCCAACCGCGTCGTCGGCGACGTCAAGGGCAAGGATTGCATCCTCATGGACGACATGATTGACACCGGCGGCACCATCGCCGGCGCCGTCGGCGTGCTGAAGGAGGCGGGAGCAAAGTCCGTCGTCATCGCCTGCACCCACGGCGTGTTCTCCGACCCGGCGCGCGAGCGCCTGAGCCAGTGCGGCGCCGAGGAGGTCATCACCACCGACACTCTGCCGCAGTCCACGGAGGGCTGGCAGAACCTCACGGTGCTGTCCATTGCCCCGCTGCTGGCCAAGACGATCCGCGAGATCTTTGAAAACGGCTCGGTGACCACCCTTTTTGAGGGCCAGGCGTAGTAGCCCACCGCCGTACTTTCCCATAAGCCCCCGTGACCGAACGCCGGCACGGGGGCTGCAATGAATTGTGAGGAGCCCCGTGTCCGACGTAGCAACACCGCCAGAAAGCGATGGTGGCCTGCAGCGCGGCGTGAAGCAGCGCCACATGCAGATGATCGCCTTTGGCTCATCGATCGGCACCGGCCTGTTCCTCGGCTCCGCTGAGTCCATCAGCTACGCCGGCCCCGCGGTCCTGCTCGCGTTCGTCATCGTCGGCGCGATCGTCTACCTGCTCATGCGCATGCTGGGCGAGATGGCGGTCGCCCGCCCGGTCTCCGGTTCGTTCGCCGCCTACGCCCGCGAGTTCATCGGGCCGCGAGCCGGCTTCATCGCGGGCTGGAACTGGTGGTTCACCACCATCGTGGTGGGCATGATCGAGCTGACCGCCATGGGCACGTTCCTCGACTTCTGGTTCCCCTCCATCCCCCACTGGCTCACCGCCTTGGTCACGCTCCTGGTCGTGGTGACCATCAACGCGGCGCGCGTGAGCGTATTCGCGGAGGCCGAGTACTGGCTCAGCCTGATCAAGGTCATCGCGCTCACCCTCATGATTGTGCTGGGCATCGTGCTCGTCCTGGGACTGGGACCAGAGCCCGCGGTGGGCACCGGCAACTTGTTCATCCACGGCGGGTTCTTCCCCAACGGCGCCACCGGCGTCCTGTTTTCCCTGGTCGCCGTCACGTTTACGTTCGGCGGCATCATGTCCATCGGCACGGCCGCGGGTGAGGCGCAGGACCCGTCGAAGTCCATTCCGCGCGCCGTCAACTCGGTCATCTGGCGCATCCTCTTGTTCTACCTGGGCGGCATGAGCGTCATCTTGCTCCTCGCCCCGTGGGACGAGCAGGGCTCCTCCGCCAGCCCGTTCATCCGCGTGCTCACGGCGGTCGGCGTCGACGGCGCCGCGCACCTGCTCAACCTGGTGATCCTGGTGGCGGTGGCCTCGGTGTGCAACACCATGACGTACTCCGGCAGCCGCATGCTTCGCGACCTCTCCCGCAACGGCCAGGCCCCCGCCTGGTTCTCCGCCACCACCAAGAAGGGCCTGCCGCTTCGGGCATTGCTTTTCGACGCCACGCTCATGGGCGTCGTTGTCATCCTAAACTACTTCTTCGAGGGGAAGGTCTTCGCGGTGTTGCTTGCCATCATCGTGGGTTCAGAGCTGATCACGTGGGCGTCGATAAGCTTTGCCCACCTCCGCTTCCGGGCGGGCGGCGGGCAGTCTTCCTTCCGCGCGCCGTTCTACCCCGTTGCCAACTGGCTCTGTGCCGGGTTCTACGCGCTGGTGCTCGTGCTCATGGCGTGCCTGCCGGATTACCGCGTGGGGCTGTTCGCCCTCATTGCGTGGATCGTTGCATTGAGCGTGATAAGTGCCCTCAGGAAGCCCGATGAGGTCCTAAACTAGGCAGGCATGATCCGCCACGACCTCTCATCCCTTCCCGCATACGTCCCCGGCGCGCGCGAGCACGCGCCCGGCACCGTCAAGCTCTCTTCCAACGAGTCCGCGGAAGGACCGCTGCCCACCGTGGTGGAGGCGATGACGAAGGCGCTGGACGGCACGAACCGTTACCCCGACATGGGCGCGGTGGAGCTGCGCGAGGCCCTGGCCGCGCACCTTGGCGTCGACGTCGACCAGGTCGCTGTGGGCACCGGCTCCTCGGCGCTATGCCAGCAGCTGGTCACCGCCACTGCGCAGCCCGGCGACGAGGTGATCTTTCCCTGGCGGTCGTTCGAGGCCTACCCCATCTTCGCGCAGGTCGCGGGAGCAACGCCGCGCCCGATCCCGCTGGACACGCAGCACCGCGTCGACCTCGCCGCGATGGCCGGGGCGATCACCGACGCCACCCGGCTTATCTTCGTGTGCAACCCGAACAACCCGAGCGGCACCACCATCACGACCGCGGAGTGGGAGTCATTCATGGCCGCGGTTCCGCCGCGCGTGACGGTCGCGCTCGACGAGGCCTACTTTGAATACAACCGCGCCACCGACACCCCGGTGGCCACCGAGGAAATCACGAAGTACCACAACGTGGTGGGCCTGCGCACGTTCTCCAAGGCGTACGGCCTGGCCGGCGTGCGCGTGGGCTACGCCTTCGGCGCCCCCGCCATCATCGAGGCCCTGAACAAGGTGGCGGTACCGTTTTCCGTCAGCTCCGTCGCGCAAGCGGGGGCGCTCGCCTGCCTGAGCGCGGGCGCGGAACTGCAGACGCGCGTGGACGAGACGTGCGCTCAGCGGACCAGGCTGGTCGAGGCGCTGTCCCGCTTCGGCACGCCGGAGTCGCAGACCAACTTCGTCTGGATTCCGGGTGCCCCACAAGATTTCGCCGAGCGCATGGCCGCGCACGGCGTGCTTGTGCGCGCGTTTCCAGAGGGCGTGCGCATCACGGTCACGAACGAGGACGAGACAGACGCCTGCCTGCGCGCCCTTCACCAGATATTGGAATAGACGTTCGCCTCGCTCGGAAACGGTGACGTACCTCGTCTGCTCTCGCCTGGGCATCCGCCCAAACTCACCGGAGTATCTGGCCGGGTATATCGGGGACATGATGGCAACACATGGAGCATGGCCATCGCAGATGTCGCTGTCCAAGGTGATGGAGACGACACCGCCCGGTGATCCGCTCCTCCAAGAGTTTGGATTGATGGCGCTGGTGAGTTACACTTTCCACGTCTCGGCGAGGGCTGTATAGCCGTTATCGGCGCGATAGGTATCCAGACTTTTTCTCATGCTCGAGTGAGCAGTGATGAGCAAGCCTGCGATCACTCGACGAGCACACGTTCCGTTCAGTGGTCGCAGGCTTTTCCTGTGGCCCACACTTTACAAAAGGAGTCACACAATGGCTGTTACCCCAACTGTCATCAAGGTTGAAAAGCGCGAGGAGTTCGGCAAGGGCGCTGCCCGCCGCCTGCGTCGCGAGGGTCGTATCCCGGGCGTCCTCTACGAGTCCGGCATCGACAACGTTCACTTCTCCGTGGACCGCATCGAGATTTCCGCGATCATCCGTAACGAGGGCGTGAACGCCATTCTCGAGCTCGACCTCGACGGCGAGAAGCTGCTGTGCATGGTCAAGCACATCGACCAGAACGTCATCTCCATGGACATCGACCACGTCGACGTGCTTGGCATCAAGCGCGGCGAGAAGGTCAACGTTGAGGTCCCGGTCATCACCACCGGCGAGGCTCACCCGGACGCCGTCGTCCTGGTGGAGAACGACGTCATCGAGATCGAGATCGACGCCCTGAGCATCCCGGACGAGCTCGAGGTGTCCGTCGAGGGCAAGGAGATCGGCGACCAGATCACCGCTGGCGACGTCACCCTGCCGGCAGGCGCTACCCTGCTGTCCGACCCGGAGGACCTGCTGGTCAACGTCACCTACGAGCAGGTTGACGAGGAGCTCGAGGAAGCCGCTGCTGAGGCCGAGGAGGGCGGCGCCGAGGCTGGCGCTGAGTCCGCCGAGGACGAGTCTGAGTCTGGCGACTCTGAGGAGTAAACACGATATGCTGAGGGGCCGTGTCTACTTCTGATTCGCCCCTCCTCGTTGTGGGGCTGGGAAATCCCGGCCCCACCTACGCCGGCACGCGCCACAACGCGGGCGTCGCGCTTATCGACGAGCTCTGCTCCCGCGCCACACCGATGCCGGCCCAACTTGCCGTGCACAAACGCACGAACACCGAGGTCGCCGAGCTTGCCGCCGGCCGCCTCCTGCCCGACCGCCAGGTCATCCTGGCGCGCACCCGGGCCTTCATGAACGTCTCGGGCGGGCCGATCAAGGCGCTCGCGGACTACTTCCGCGTACCCCCGTCCAACCTTTACGTCGCCTACGACGAGCTGGATCTCGAGCTCGGCCAGGTCAAGCTCCGCACCGGCGGCGGGGACCACGGGCACAACGGGCTGAAGTCCGTCACCAAATCCCTGGGCGGCAAGCCCTACCACAAGCTGGCGCTCGGCATTGGTCGCCCGCCAGGCCGCATGGCCCCGGCGAACTACGTGCTCAAGCCGTTTTCTTCCAGGGAGCAGGTCGACCTCTCCATCGCCGCAGCCGATGCGGCAGATTTGTGGCGCCGTTCCGTATAAGTTTGTGGCATGCGCTTAGTCACCCTGAGAGTCCCCGGCCATGACCTGACCGTCGCCGCCCGCCTCGAGTCCGACACCACCGCGGTCACCTACCCCGGCTTCCCGGACGTCGGCGCGCTCCTCCAATCGGATTCCTGGCAGGAGGGCGAGCGCGTCTCGTTTTCCCACGACCAGCTTGCACCCGTGATCCCGAGCCCAAGCAAGATCATCTGCGTCGGGCTCAACTACGCCAAGCACATCGAGGAGATGGGGCACGAGCGCCCCGACGTCCCCACCCTCTTTATCAAGTTCCCCGAGGCCCTCATCGGCCCTAACGATGACGCGGAGATCCCCGATTTCAACGCGGATACGCTCGACTTCGAGGGCGAGCTCGCCGTCGTGATAGGAAAGTATGCCCGCCACGTGCGGGAAGCGGATGCGCACGCACACATCGCCGGCTACGCGGTGATCAATGACTACACCCAGCGACACATCCAGAAGCGCACCAAGCAGTGGCACCAAGGAAAATCATTAGAAAAGACCGCCGGGTTCGGCCCATGGTTGGACACCGAATGGCAGCCCGGCCCCACCCTGACCACCACCGTCAACGGCGAGGTGATGCAGCAGGCACCCACCGACGATCTCGTCTTCTCCCCCGCCAAGCTCATCGAGTTCATCTCCCACCTCTACCCGCTCAACCCGGGTGACGTGATCGCCACTGGCACTCCGGCGGGCGTGGGCCACGCGCGCGACCCCAAGCGCTACCTCGCCGACGGCGACACGGTCCGCGTGGAGATCGACGGCCTCGGCGCGATCGAGAACACCACCCGCATCCTGCGGCGACAGCACGCCATGCTCACCAGCGCGTTCCCGCCCTCCGAGTACCTCTACGAACCAGAGTCGGACGAGAGCGACATCGCGATGATGCTCTGCCACGGCTGGAGCGCCGCCGAAATCACCGCGCATTACGAGGACGAGGACAACGTCGACGCCCTTTCGCTTCTCGACGACATCCGCGCCGAATACGCCCGCTGCATCCCCTCCCCCTCCGAGGACGCCACCAAACTCGAGGCCTTCAGGGACGCGCTCGCCGACCGCGGTCTCTCCTTCTCCTTCGACGAGGGTTGGACCAAGGCCGAAGCCGCGGACGAGGGCGCGGATCGGGCCACACGCGAGGGCCGCCGCGGCTACGCCTACTGCACCACGCAGGACGTGGACGACCTCATCCACACCGGCAAGCTCTATTTCGGGTTTGCCTCGCTGGATGCGCCGAACACCGACGCCGACGACGCCGTCGGCCAGCAGGTCGTCGACGCGCTCAGGGATGTCGGCTTCGCGCCCGAGTGGGAAGGCACCCGCGCCGCGCGGATCATCTGCAGCGGCCTCATGTTCGAGCTGGCGCTGAGCGACTAACGGTCGCCCAGCAGGTAGCGCTCGATCTCCTTCGCCGGTGCCTCCATGAGCTCCCCGCGGTCCTTGCCTACCAGGCAGTAATCTTGATGTTTCGTCATCGGGCGCAGGTACGGGTAGATCGGCGGCATGTCGCGATAGCGCTTGGTCATCTCGTTTTCCAGGCCGCGCGCCCACCGGCCGGAAAACGCCTTACTCACCACGGTTCTCCGGTCGGTGCGCAGCAGCTCGCGGTTGCGCTGGCTGGTACCGGCTTCATCGGACAAAAGGAAGGCGGTGCCGCACGCAATGGTCGACGCGCCCAGATCCCGCAGCCGTGCCACGTCCTCCGGCCCCCGCACCCCGCCCGCGGCGATGAACGGCGCGCCGAAGTCCACCACCTCTTCGACGATGGTGTCCAGGTAGCGGGTGTCCGGGACCTCCAGCGGCGACCAGGTGCTGCGGTGCCCGCCCGCCTCTGGGCCCTGCACGATGACGCCGTCGGCGTTCCATGACTCGCCCATCGCTTCCCGCGCATCCTCGATGCGGGTCACGGTCACCCATGCCTCCGAACCGACGGAGTGCAACCGCTCCACGTGCTCCGGGTCCAGCGGCCCGAAGGTGCTGCTCACAATGGGTGGCGCGGCCTCCAGGACGAGCTCGAACTTTTCCTCAAAGCCCCCGGTGACATCCACGTTCGGAACGTCGGTGCCGAGTTCGGAGGCGATGAGTTCGACGTCGATAAGCGAAGGCTCGACCTGCGGCACGAAAAGGTTCACGCCAAACGGCGGTGTGCACTGGCCGAGCCACGTGCGAGCCTGCTCGACGGTGCAGGTGCCGAGCGCGAGAAAGCCGAAGCTGACCGCGTTGACCAGCGCTGGCGTGGTTGGGCCGCCCGCCATCGGTGCGGCGACGATGCGTGGTAGGTCCATGGTTATGCTTGTCCCCGTGTTCGATTTTCTGAAGCGACTGACATCTCAGCCACCGGCCAGACCCCACACCGAGTGGCTCGTGGTGGGGCTGGGAAACCCCGGCCCCGAATATGAGACCACGAAGCACAACGCCGGTTTCCTGGCCGTAGACCAGTGTGCCAAAGATTTGCGCCCCGCGCCGAAGTGTCGCGCACTCGTGCAGCACATTGACGACGTCACGTTTGCCAAGCCCACCACCTTCATGAACCTGTCGGGCGAGTCCGTCTCAGCGTTCGGCGTGCCGCCGGAGCGGATCGTCGTGATCCACGACGAGCTGGACCTCCCGGCGGGGAAAGTGCGCGTGAAGCTGGGCGGCAATGAGAATGGGCACAACGGGCTCAAGTCCATCACGGAGCACCTGGGCACCCGCGACTACGTGCGCGTCCGCGTCGGCATTGGCCGCCCGCCGAAGGGGACGCCCGTGCCGGAATGGGTGCTCGGGCCGCGCTCCGGGGACGAGGCGATCGAGACAGCTGCGGAAGCTGCGCGCCTCGTCTGCGCCCGCGGGCTCGCGGCGGCGCAGAACGAGATCCACGGGCGCTAGATTAGGACAGCGCCTGCTCGAGGTCGTTGAGCACGTTCTCCAGGGACTGGTTCTTCTGCTCGCGGGGCGCGAAGGCGCCGTCGGCGAAGTCCTCGAACAGGGAGAGCGCGACCTGGTTGCGGACGCCGAACATGGAGAAGTTGGCCACGATCTGGCGCCAGTGCTCCACCGCGCGCAGGCCGTTGTCGGCGCCGTAGGACACGAACGCGACGGGCTTCCCGGCCCACTCGGCGCCCAGCACGTCGAAGGCGTTCTTCATCGCGCCCGGTACGGAGTGGTTGTACTCCGGGGTGATGAAGATGAAGGCGTCGCAGGCGTCGACCGCCTTGGACCACGCGGTGGTGGCCTCGTCCTCGTACTGCTTGTTTGCGGCGCCCGGCACCATTTCTGCGTCGAGCAGCGGAACGTTGAACTCGGACAGGTCGAGCAGCTCGTACTCGAAGCCGTCGCGCTTCTCAGCTGCGTCCGAGACCCAGCGGGCAATGGCCTCGCCGACGCGTCCCTTGCGGATGGAGCCGAGGAAAATTCCGATCTTCATAGATACAATCCTTTTTGTTGATTCGTCTACAATTTCGACCCTTTACTCTACACCGCTCCCCGCAACATTGTCAGCCGAATCAGCGCTGCGAGAATTGCTCCAGGTCACGCGGGCTGCCCGCCGCCACGATGCGGTCCGACGGCGTGAGCTGGGTGCCGTCGGTAAGCGGTGCCCACCCCTCATCCCGCTTCACCGAGACGAGCTGAACATGTTGGCTCCTCCACACCTGAGCCAAGTCGAGCGGGCGCCCCGTCACGCACGCGGGCGCCGCCATCTTTGTCACGCCGTAGTTGGTGGAGATCTCAGCGAAGTCCTGGAAGTGCCCACCCAACAGGTGGGCCACGCGCCTGCCCGTGTCGCGCTCCGGGCGAATCACGTGGTTGGCCCCGATCTGGTGCAGGATGCGCGCGTGCGCCTCCGAGTCCGCCTTCGCCCAGATGTCTTGCACCCCCAGCTCGACGAGGTTGGACGTGGTCAGGATGGAGTCCTCCAAGTGGGAGCCGATGGAGACGACAACGCGCTCGACATCCTCGATCCCCAGTTGCCGCATCGCCTCCGGGTCCGTGGTGTCCGCGGCGAGCGCCTCGGTGAGGTACGGTGCCCGCTCGCGGACAATCTTCTCGCTGGAGTCCACGCCGAGCACCTCCACCCCGTTCGCCATGAGTTCGGTGGCCAAGGCGGTGCCGAATCTGCCGAGCCCGATGACTACGACGGGCGGAATGTCAATCGTCGCGCGGGAAAATAATTTAGCCAATGAACGGCCTTTCTTCGGGGTAGCTAAAGCGCCTATCGAGCGTCTTCGCCGACAGCGCCGCCACCAGGGTGGTCGGGCCTACGCGGCCCAGATACATGATGAAGCAGAGCACGATTTGCGACGCCGACGACAACCCCGCCGTGATGCCGGTGGAAAGCCCCGACGTTGCAAATGCGGAAATGACCTCGAAGGATACCTGGTCACCGGTGAACTGCGGGTCGAAGAACCGCAGGGCCGCCACGCCGACGGTGACCACCATGACGCCCGCGAAGCTCAGCGCGAGCGCCTGCCTGGTCACCGAGTGCGGCAGGCTCCGGTGCCCGATCGTTGTTTTCTCACGACCGGTGAACTCGGCCGCCATCGCTGCCAACAGCACGCACGCGGTGGTCACCTTGATGCCGCCCGCTGTGCCAGCCGAGCCTCCGCCGAGAAACATGAGGACGTCGGTGCCCATCAGCGTGATCGGGTGCGCCTGCCCATAATCAAAGGCGTTAAAGCCCGCAGTCCTCGGCGTCGCGCTGGCAAAGAAGGCATTGAGCAGCTTCACCGCCACCGGCATGGGCGCAAGCACGCCGGTCCATTCCGTCGCCGCGACGAACACGGTGCCGGCGACAAGCAGGAACGCCGTCGCAGCCAGCGTCATGCGGGCGGTAATAGAGATGCGGTGGACGGCGTTGGACCTCCGGCGCACCAGTCGCACCAGTTCCGCCCACACCGGGAACCCGAGGCCACCTCCGATCAGCGCGGCGGCTAGCGGCATGAGGATCCAGGCGTCGGATGCAAAGGACACGAGGTTGTCGCTGTGGGTGCTAAACCCGGCGTTGTTAAACGCGGAGACGGCGTGGAAGACGCCCTCCCAGGCGGCGCGGCGGAACGAGTACCCGTAGCCCACCATGAGCCGCGCGCCGACGATCACCGCAATGGTGGCCTCGGCGATCGCCGTGAACCCAACCGTGAAGAAGAGGGTCCGGCGGATGCCTCCGGCAGTGATGGGGCGCCCCTCGTAAGCGCCGGTCTTGCGCGCCTTCAAGCTGATGCGCCCGGTGAGCAACAGCCCGGACAGCGACGCCAGCGACATGATCCCCAGCCCGCCGAGCTGGATGAGCAGCAGGATAACGGCCTGCCCGGCGGGGCTCCAGAAGGTGCCGGTGTCCTCGACAACCAGGCCGGTCAGGGAGACCGCGGACGTCGCAGTAAAGAGCGCAGCCAGGAACGAGGCGTGTTCCGCCCCCGACTCTGCGAATGGGAGCATGAGCACCCCCGTGCCGCTCAGAATGAGCAGCAGGAACCCGATCGCGGTCAGCCGTGCTGGCCCGAGCGATCGCAAGAAAAGCAAGCCCTTCACGAAGATGAAGTATAGACCCAAGCAATTCCTCCGCACTACTCCTTGGCGGCTACACTCTGCGGCATGAGTTCTCTCACTTCCGAGGCCAAGCGCCGCCGCACCTTCGCCGTCATCGCCCACCCCGACGCCGGTAAGTCCACTCTTACTGAGGCGCTGGCGCTGCACGCACACATCATCTCGGAAGCGGGCGCCGTCCACGGCAAGGGCAACCGCAAGTCCACCGTGTCCGACTGGATGGATATGGAGAAAGACCGCGGCATTTCGGTCGCGTCCTCCGCGCTCCAGTTCGAGTACGCGCCGGAGGGGCACGAGGGCGAGCCCTACGTGATCAACCTGGTGGATACCCCGGGCCACGCCGACTTCTCCGAGGACACCTACCGCGTCCTCTCCGCCGTCGATGCGGCGGTCATGCTTATCGACGCAGCCAAGGGCCTCGAGCCGCAAACCCTCAAGCTCTTCCGCGTCTGCAAGGCCCGCGGCCTGCCAATCGTCACCGTGGTGAACAAGTGGGACCGTATCGGCCGCGAGCCCCTCGAGCTTGTCGACGAGATCGTGAACGAAATCGACCTGCAGCCCACTCCCCTCTACTGGCCGGTCGGGGAAGCCGGTGATTTCCGCGGCCTCGCCCACATCAGCGACGACGGCGAGGCCGACGAATACGTCCACTTCATCCGCACCGCCGGCGGTTCCACCATCGCGCCCGAGGAGCACTACGCCCCGGACGACGCCTCCGGCAAGGAGGGCCAAGTGTGGGACACCGCGGTGGAAGAGGTTGAGCTGCTCGCCGCGGACGGCGCCCTGCACAACCAGGAGCTGTTCGAGCAGTGCATTACCTCCCCGATCATCTTCGCCTCCGCGATGCTGAACTTCGGCGTCCACCAGATCCTGGACACCTTGTGCGCGATCGCGCCCGCCCCGCGCCCGAAGGAGGAGCGCGACCTCGACGGCGACTTCTCCGGCATCGTCTTCAAGGTGCAGGCGGGCATGGACCGAAACCACCGAGACACACTGGCGTTCATGCGCGTGGTCTCCGGCGAGTTCGACCGCGGTATGCAGGTCACACACGCCCAATCCGGCCGCACCTTCTCCACGAAGTACGCCCTGACCGTGTTCGGCCGCAACCGCGACACGGTGGAAACCGCCTACCCGGGCGACATCATCGGCCTTGTGAATGCGGGCTCACTGGCCCCGGGCGACACCATCTTCACCGGTAAGAACGTGCAGTACCCGCCGATGCCGCAGTTCGCGCCCGAACACTTCCGCACGCTCCGGGCGAAGTCGCTGGGCAAGTACAAGCAGTTCCGCAAGGCGCTCGACCAGCTGGACGCCGAGGGCGTCGTCCAGATTCTGCGCAACGACCTGCGCGGCGACGCCGCCCCGGTGATGGCGGCCGTGGGCCCCATGCAGTTCGAGGTCATGCAGGCGCGCATGGAGGTGGAGTACAACGTAGAGACCGTCACCGAGCCAGTTCCTTACTCCGTGGCGCGCCGCACCGATGCGGAGTCCGCCGACGAGTTGGGCCGCCAGCGTGGCGTGGAGATCTTTACGCGCACGGACGGCGAAATTATCGCCCTGTTCGGCGACAAATGGAAGCTGGCCTTCGTGGAGAAGGAGCACCCCGAGCTGACGATCGAGCCGCTTATCGCAGACTAGGCGCCGGAGCGGCGAGGAACTCGACCCACCGTTCCCACTCGCGCTCGAGCTGCGCCTGGCCGGCAGCGTAATTGCGCTGCAGCTTGCTGGGGCGGCGCTCGATCGACTCGGCCTGCATGTTGTCGGGGAAGAAGACCAGCGCATCGCCTGCCCTCTCGGCGGCGAGAATCTTCCGCTTGGCGGCATTGTAACGCCAGGCACGCACGTGCAGCGCGTTGCCGATCTCCGGGTAGCGGCGGAACATGCCCCGCACGGCCGCAGGCTGGACCAGCGGTTTCTTCCAATAATCGCGGGGGCGGGTGGCTAAGACGACGAAGCGTGTGAAGCCGGCCTGGCGCGCGGCGTCGATGAGCAGGCCCCCGGAGGTGCCGAGGGCGCCGTCGACGTAGGGTGCGGCGTCGATAAGCGTAATAGGCATGACTTTGGGCACTGTCGACGACGCGCGGGCCGCCCTGGCGACGAGCGACGGGTCGCGCAAGAAGTCGTCCCTCCCCCAACTGACGGTGTCACCGGTATCCGCGCGCATCGCCTCCACGTGCACCTGGGTGGAGGACGCGGCGAATGTGGCGAAGTCGAACGGGAGGAGTCGTTCCGCCTGCCCGTAGAGGAACTCGGAATTGAAGTACCCCTTGCCGCGCGCCAGTTTGAGCACACCGCCGAAGTGCGGGTGCGAGGCCAGCTCGGTAAACGCGGCGCGGGCGCGGCGCACGTCCGCCGACGCGTAGTTCAGCGCGTGTACGGCGCCGGCGGAGACGCCGCCGACCCAGCCGAATTTCACCTGCTCGATGAGGCGAACGATGGCGGGTGCGGTGTACGAGTTGCGCATCCCGCCGCCTTCAACAATCAGGGCCACGTCTTGCGCATCAATCATGCGCCAAAGTCTAGAGCCAGATCACCGATTGCGCTGGGCGAGGAAGTCGCGCATCGCGGGCCACTCGCGCGCCAGCTGCTCCTGGCCGGCTGCGTAGTTTGCCTGCAGCTTGTCCACGTTCAGCTCGGTCGACTCCACACCCATGTGCTCGGGGTAGAACACGTAGGCGTCACCCGCTGCTTCCAGGCGTTTCACTTCGGCGCGGGCCGCATTGTAAATGTCGGGGCGCGCGACCATTGCGTCGACAACGTTGGGGGTCTTGCGCAGGATGCGTCGTAAAGCGCGCTGCCGCTTCTCAGGAGGCTTGATGTAGTCGCGCGGACGGGTGAGCACGACGAGAAAGCGGGAGTAGCCGGCGTCCTTCGCCGCCTGGATGAGGATGCCGCCCGAGGTCCCCAGCGCGCCGTCGACGTAAGGCACGCCGTCGACCTCGCGCATCTTCATCACGAGCGGCAACGTCGACGAGGTGCGTGCTGCGATATTGATCTGCTCGATGGTGCGCATGTTCTCACGGTTGTATACCACGGTCTCGCCCGTATCAGCGCGGACAGCCTCGAGGTGCACCTCCTCCTCAGTGTGCAGGAACGTTTCTATGTCGAACGGCAGATGGTCCTCGTAGCCTTCGTAGATGAACTCGCCGTTGAGCAGACCCTTGCCGCGGACCATGGTGCGCCAGCCGCCGAACTCGGGGTTGCCCACGAAGTCGGTGAAGGACTTCTCTGACCGATACGCGTCGCGCGAGGCGAAGTTGAGCGCGTGGCTCGCACCAGCGGAAATGCCGCCAACCCAGCCGAACTGCACGTGCTCCGCGATGAGCTTTTCCACCACCGGGGCCGTGTACGAATTTCTGGTGCCTCCACCTTCGAAGATGACGGCGACGTCGCGGGCGTCGATTTCTGGCTCAACAGTCATGCGCTTCATCCTAAACGTTTTCGTAGCGACGCCCCAAGGTATTACCTTGCACACCGTAGGCAAGTTTGCATATTCTGTGCAGCATGTCGAATTTCTTGTACAAGCTAGGCAGCTGGTCATACCGAAAAGTGTGGCCCTTCCTGGCCTTTTGGATAGTTGTCCTCATCGGCGCCGGGGTGCTCGCCTCCAATTTTGCCAAGGCACCCAACCCCTCATTCTCCATGCCAGACATGGACTCCACCATCACGCAGGAGGAGATGAGCGAGCGCTTTGGCACTGACGCGGATCTCACCAGCGCACCCACCGGCACCGTTGTGATCCAGGCGGAGGGCGATCACACTCTCGCCGACCAAGACGTGATGGCAAAGGTGGACGAGATGCTCGGTGAGCTGAAGTCCTCCGACGCGCTCGCCGATACCGACGCCATCGTGAACCCCGTGCTCGCCGCGGGTGGCATGCAGCAGCAGCTGACCGAGGCGAAAACGGCGCAGGGCGTCCCACCGGAGCAGATTGAAAAGGACCTCGCACAGCTCGCCCCTGTCAGCCCCGACCAGAAGACCGGCACCGTGGACGTCACCTTTGACGCCGAGGCGGTCATGGATATCTCGTCGGAGCAGCGCAGCGAGATCACCGATGTGCTGGACAGGTATGGCGAGTCTGACCTGCTCAACGTGCAGTACAACGGCATGGCGTTCCAGTCGCAGGAGATGAACATGACCTCCGAGCTGATCGGCCTGGCCGTGGCAGCGGTCGTCCTGCTCATCACGTTCGGCTCCTTCGTCGCCGCCGGTATGCCGCTGCTCTCCGCCGTGATCGGCGTGGGCGTTGGCCTGCTCGGCGTCCAGCTGGCCACGCTGTTCACCGACACGATCTCGGACATGACGCCGATGCTGGCTTCCATGATCGGCCTGGCCGTGGGCATCGACTACGCGCTGTTCATCGTGGCGCGCTTCCGCAACGAGCTCATCAACGGTGCCGGCCTCAACGACCTCACGCCGAAGGAGCTGGCGCAGGCGCTGCGCACCATGGACAAGGGCACGCGCGCCCACGCCATGGGCATGGCCCTGGGCACAGCCGGCGGCTCCGTGGTGTTCGCGGGCTTCACCGTGCTCATCGCGCTCGCCGCGCTGTCCATCATCGGCATCCCGTTCCTGTCCACCATGGCGTACGCCGCCGCCGCGACGGTCGCACTCGCTGTGCTGGTGTCCACCACCTTCCTGCCCGCGATGCTTGGCCTTTTGGGCACCCGCGTCTTTGCGGGCCGCGTCCCGGGGCCGAAGGTGCCGGACCCGGAGGATGAGAAGCCGACGATGGGCCTGAAGTGGGCCCGCATCATCCGCAAGCGCCCGTGGGTCATGCTGCTGGCGTCCGTCGCCCTGCTGGGCATCCTGGCCATCCCCGCTGCGGGTCTCCGGTTGGCCATGCCAACCGACGGCACGGCGTCGCCAGGCACCCCGGCCCGAGAAGCGTACGAGATGACCTCGGACGCCTTCGGCCCCGGCCGCAACGCTCCGATGATTGCGTTCGTGGATGTGGCCAACGTCGCTGAACAAGACCGCCCCGCCGCGTTCCAGGACGCGCTGACCACCTTTAACGGGACCGAGGGCGTCGAGAACGCGCAGATCGTGCAGACCACCGACACTATGGACGCGGCTCAGATCATGATCACCCCAACCACCGGCGCAACCGATCCAGCGACCTCCGAGACGCTGGAGCGACTGCGCGACTACCAGTCCGAATTTGCGGACAGCACCGGCGGCGAGTTCGGCATCACCGGTGTCACCCCGATTTTCGACGACATCTCGCAGCGCCTCCAGGACGTGCTGCTCCCCTACATCGCTATCGTCATCGGGCTTGCGTTCATCGTGCTCATGCTGGTGTTCCGCTCCCTGTGGGTCCCGCTCATCGCCGCGCTCGGCTTCGCGCTCTCCATGGCCGCGACCTTCGGCATCACCGTGGCAATCTTCCAGGACGGCATGTTCGGCATCATTTCTGACCCGCAGCCACTACTGTCGTTCCTGCCCATCATGCTCATCGGCCTCACCTTCGGCCTGGCGATGGACTACCAGGTCTTCCTGGTCACACGCATGCGCGAGGGCTTCGTCTCGCGCGGCAAGACCGCCGGCAACGCCACCGCCAACGGCTTCAAACACGGCGCGCGCGTGGTCACCGCCGCCGCCCTGATCATGATTTCCGTGTTCGCTGCCTTCATGCTCATCGACGAGCCCTTCATCAAGGCCATGGGCTTCGCGCTCGCCGTGGGCGTGCTTATCGACGCCTTCGTGGTCCGCATGACCATCATCCCGGCCACCATGTACCTGCTGGATGATCGCGCGTGGAAGCTGCCCAACTGGCTGGACAAGGTGTTGCCCAACCTGGACATTGAGGGCGAGCACCTGCAACAAACGGTGGAACACCATGAACCTGCGCGAGTCTAAGAAACAGGCCACCCGCGAGGCGATCTCCGACGCGGCGGCGCACATCCTGCTGCACCAGGGGTCGGAGAAGCTCACCGTCGCCAGGGTCGCCGCCGCAGCGGAAGTGTCCCCGCGCACGTTCCACAACTACTTCGCGGACCTGGACGCCGCCCTGCTGGTCTTTGTGGAACGCACCTTTGCGGAGATCGGCGAGGATATTCGCCGCCTCCCGCCCGAGCTCGGGCTCACCGAGGCGTTCGAGCAGATCTGCGTCGACGCGCTCACCGGCGACGGGGTCAAGCTGCACTCGGCGTCGACCCTGCTGCTCACCTCGGACCGGCTTGAGCTGATTCGTGGCTCCGCCTGCCCGAACGACGAGCGCGAGCGCATCCTGACCCCGGTGGTCAGCGCACTACAGAAGCGCGCACCCCAGCTGGACCCCTTCGAAGTCCTCGTGCTACTCAGCGCCTACGGGTCCGCCGCGGGTGTGGCGTTCAAGCGGCACCTCCGCACGCCGAGTGACGACAGCCAGGCCCTCCTGCACAAGGCGTTCGCCGCCGTGCGCGAGAGCCGCTAGTTCCGCGCGTTTTTCACCTCGCGCGCTGTCCGCGCGATCCACCGCTCCAGCTGCAGGCGCCACCGGGCGCCCTCGCTGGAGCGTGGCCGGGCCTGGATGTGCCGCTCGGAGTCGTACCCCACCTGGAGCTCCTTCGCGCGCAGGACTTCGGCGTCGATCTTCACGCCTTCCAGCAGCACGATGTTCATCACCCACACGAGCGCCAGCACCGCGATCACGGTCCCGAACGCCCCGTACGCGGATCGCACGCCGAACGTGGCCATGTAGAGCCCGAACCCCCACCACAACCAGAAGCCGACGAACAGGGCTAACGACGACCCCACCGTCAGCAACCTGAACCGCCCCGGCCTCACATTTGGCGTGAAGTAGTACAACAGCGACAGTAAGATCATCGCCGTCAGCACGATCACGGGCGTGCGCAAATACACCCACACCGGCAGAAACTTCTCCGTGAGGTAGGTCAGCACATTCTCCACACCGAGCGGCCGCGCCACCGGCCCAAGCACGCTGTGCACGATGCCGTCCGTGAGCAGCGTCCCGAGCAGGATCGCCAGCCCGCCGACGACGAGCATCAGCGTGATCAGCCACATGGTCACCCACGTGACCACCACGTTTCGCCCCTCCGAGCGCCCGTAGACCAGATTGGCGTTGCGCGAAAAACTCCGCACGTACGCCGACGCAGACAGCAGCGAGATCAGCAGCGAGACGATCAACGCCACAGTGCTTTGCGACGGAGTGCCCACAATCGTTTCCATCAGATCCCTCGCCTCTCCGCGCAGGGCCTCCGGCACGTACACCTCAACGAGCCCGTCCAGGAGCTGATCGACCGTCCCCGGGTCGCGCCCGAGCAGCAAGGTCGCGATGGCGTACGCCGAGACAAGCATGGGCGCGAGGGACAGCACCGTGTAATAGGTCAGCGTGGCGCCTCGATCCACCATGGTGTCCGTGGAAAAGTCTGCAAACAGCCGCTTGAGCACGAGCGTCCAACCAGCCTTTCCCAGCCGGTTCCTGCGACCGAGGGGATTGGGCAACGTATCTTCCGACGGAGGGAACTCCGGTTCGCCGATGCCGTAGGGCAACACGAAGTCGACGCGTCGCGACGCAATCTCAGGGCCCTTTTCGGCATCTTCCATAGTGCCAGCGTAACGGTTTTCTGCTCGTTGACCTTGTCCTGACACGGTGAAAATCAGCGCGCTTCCAGAGCAGCATGTTGTGTTCGCACGGACATTCTTAGACTCTATGCTCGAATGGCAATTGTGCACCATATCGAAATCGTTTAGCACGCCTGTTCTATTTTAGGCATCGATCTTCGAACCCGTGTTTGGTGCCACGTTTATAGTGCAAGGCATGAACGCTCAACCAGCCCCACCTCGCCCCTACTTCCGAATAGACAGACCTCACGACAGCGCTGCGCAATTTGGCCGCAGCCTCCGTGAATCGGAGCACGCACTGTACTCGCGCTTTAGCGACGACGGCATGGACATCGAAGACTTCGACGTGGTCGTCGATAAGCTTGCTCAGGCCACAGGCTACTCCCGCACCGTCATCCGCTCCGCAGTGCTGTCGTATCACCGGCTGACGGATCTGCCGCGGCTGCGTGCGCTGCACAACGAGCAAAAGCTGCTCACGCTGGGCCACCTGACCGCGATCCGGCGGAAGCTGGAGGAGCTCGGTCCCGACGCCGACGCGGAGATCCTCGCCGGCATCGACGACTTCCTGGTCGAACAGTTCACGCCCACCCGGCAGAGCCAGCCGTTCCCCGACCCTGCGGCCGTCACGCGAAAGTTGCGGGCGCACATCCGGCGCATCGACCCGGCTCTGGGGTACAACCCGAAAAAGCGGAAGGAGCGCGAGGCCCGCCGGGACCACGGAGCCGAGTTCTTCCTCGAGGACTTCGGTGGGATAACAAAGGGCATGATGAACCTGACCACGGACACCGCGACGCTGGCGGCCGTGCGCGCGTTCGTGCAGCAATGCGGGTTGGAGCACAAGCTGTCTTCGCACGACACCGTGGTGAAACTGCTCACCGGCGAGATCACGCCGGCAGCGAAGGCGCGAATCCAGGTATACGCGCCGAAGGGGCGCGAGGCGGGGCAGCCAGTGTTCATCCCGGGCTTCGGCTGGACCGAGCCTGACGCCACGATCGCGTTCGACGAGATGTGCGCGCAGACCCCGCCCTCCATCGCCGACATGGACGGCGTTCGCGAAAACACTACACCCAGCTACGTGCCGACGGCAGACATGCGGGCGCTCGTAGAGGCTCGCGACGGCACGTGCATCTACCCCGGCTGCAACCGCCCCGCGGAGCAGTGCCAGTTGGACCACCGCATCCCGTTCGCTGAGGGAGGGGAAACACGCGTGGACAACCTGCACTGCCTCTGCCAGAAGCACCATAACCTCAAGACCGACCGCCGCGCCTTTTACGTCGTCGACCCCGCGACCGGGGATGCCATTTGGCTGTACGAGGACGGCACATTTGAGGTTTCGGAGCCTTCCGGACTGCTGACCGCTCAGTTGGGTGCTGAGGATCCGCGGTGGAGGGCGTCGATAAGCGAAGTGAAGCGCAGGCGCGAGCGGGCCGCGGAGTTTCATGCGCGCGGACACGCGATTATGGACCAATACGAGAAGGACCAGGACATCATCGAGTGTGAATTCGCGCTGGGCCAGCTCGAAGAACAGTTTGACATGCGCTTTCCGTTCCGCCCGGAACCGGAATGGTGGATGGGGCTCACACCACCGGTGGATGCACCATTTCCCGACTACGAATGGGAGGACAACCCGGACAACCTGCGCTTTGACGACGCCAACATTCCGCTCCCGGAGGCCGGTTAGACTCGCACCATGGCATTTCTTGAGCGAATCCGCGCACTGTTCGCGGGCGACCCGACCCTGCCGCTCGTGGAGTACCCGGAGGAATTTGAGCGATTCGAGGTCACGCACCTGCACGTTCACACCGCGAACTTGTCCCCCGACACCGACGAAAAGATGGTGATCATCACGACAACGCCCGCCGCGCTCCCAGCTCTTCAGGAGGCGGACGGTCCGGTGCAACTCGTCGCAGAAAACGAACGGTCCGTGACGTTTGTCCCGATGGACAAGCAAGCGGACCCGCTGCTCGACCCGAACCTCGGATGGCTCATTCCGATGACCGAAGCAACAAGTCGTGAAATTGCGACCATACAACAAGGCCCCGGCGCGCACGAGCTGAACTCGCTACACCTGGGCCTTGTGCTGGAGGGCGACTAGGCGGCTACACCAGCCCCATCCACTTCCAGTACGTCGCGGAAAGGAGCAAGATCAACAGGTACGCCACGATGGTCAGCGGGATGCCCGCCCGGAGGAACTGCTTCGTGGTGAACGCGCCCGTGCCGTAGGCCAGCATGTTCTGCGGGGCGGAGATGGGCAGCAAGAACCCGAAGCAGATGACAAACTGCTGGATGATGACGAAGCCGATGCCGCCATTCGGCACGTCGAGCGTCGCAGCGAGCGCGATGAACACCGGGATCAGGGCGGAGGCGAGCGACGTCGCGGACGCGAAGCCCAGGTGAATGATAATGTTGAACAGGGACACGATCGCGATCGTGGCAAGGATCGGCATCGAGGAAATGCCCAGCGTGCCAAACGTCTGCTCCGAAAGCCAGGTCGCCGCGCCCGTCTTCAGCAGGAACGATCCGAGCGAGATGCCCACCGCGAACACAATCAGCGTGCCCCAGTTGATGTGGTTCTGCGCGTACTTGAAGTCCATCACACCGATGCCCGGTAGGAGCATCACACCGATCGCCACGAGCGTGATCGTGGACGAGTTGATGGGGTGCAGCAACCCCTCGGTCGCCCAGAAGAGAAGCAGGACCACGGCGATCGCAGTCAGGCGCTTCTCCGCGCCAGTCATCGGCCCCATCTCCTCCAGCTGCTGCTGCACGAGTTCGCGCCCTCCCTCAATGCGATCCACCTCGGGTTTCATGACGGCGAGCATGATGAAGTACAGCGCAATTGACATCAGCACCGCCCACGGCGCGGCCCACAGGAACCACTTGCCCCAGGACACGGTCTGCCCCATCTGGTCCTCAATAAAACCGATGGCCACGAGGTTCTGCGCCGCAGCAGTCTTAATACCGACGTTCCAGATCGACACCGCCTGCACCGCAGTAATCACCAGCAACGCCGACAGTTTCGAATCCACCGTCAAGCCGAACGCGGCCACCATGCCCAGGAGGATCGGCACCACGGCGCCCGCGCGAGCGGTTGCGGACGGCACGAAGAACGCGAGGATGATAGAAATCACGATCGCGCCGGCGACAATGTGCGACGTCTTCTCGCCCGCAACTTTGAGCACGTTGAGCGCGATGCGCCGGTGCAGCCCCGTCGCCTGCATCGCCGTGGCCAGCGCCAACGCGGCCGCGACCAGCGCCACCGCGCCCGACGAGAAGCCGCCGAGCGCAATGCTCAGCGCCGGGCCCGTACCGAAAATCTCGCCCGGATTTTCCGGATCGGGCGACAGCCCCACGAGCATGGCAATGAGTCCGATGATCAGCACCGAGCTGACCGGGTAGCTCACCGCCTCGGTCACCCACATGATCACGGCAAATGCGAGCATTCCGAGCGCGATCTGCCCCTGCCACTCGATGCTGTCAATGGGAATCAGCAGCACCACGATGAGCGCGATAAACGCAAGGAAAAACGAAATGAGCTTTCCCTTGCTTATCGACGCCCCCTCGCCACCCCCTCCCTGCGTCACTGTTCCCGAATCCGCGTTTTGGTGCGGTTTTGCTGGTTGTGTTGCAGCCGATGTCACGAGGACCTCCCTACCGAAAGTGGTGTTATCACCGATTCTAGCCAGGTAAATTGGGCGCAACAAAAGTATACAAACGGTCAGAATCGGGCCCTACCAGGCACTAAAACGGAAGCAATCCCGCAGACCAGGCGCCTCCCGCGATGAGCGCGATCACACCGCCGAGCGCCGCGAATACCGCGATCACGATGTCGGTGGTGCTCGACCCCCGTGCGGGATCCGAAGTGTCCGACGGCGTCTCCGTCGGCCCTATCGGCGCGCCCAGCTTTGCCTCCGCGAGCTCGCGCATCGCCTGTGAGGCGTCCGGGTCCGCGAGCACCTCCTCGCGCACTTGCTTCGCCTCGTCCGCGGAGTAGTCCAGGAGCGACAGGTCGTAGTGCTCGGCGAACACCTCCTCGCCGTCCTTGTTGCGAACCGCCACGTCGAGCGGCATCGTTGCGCCCTTGAGGTGCTGCACCCCGGTGATCGGGATGTCGAAGGTCACCGACGGCGTCTCCGCCAGCTGGCCGGGCACGCGGATCGTGTCCGAGTAGTGCCCGCCGGGGTACGAGACGTCGACGGTGAAATCGTCCAGGTCCAGCCCCAGGTTCCGGAGCTGGGCAGTGACGCTGTTGTCGTTCCGGGAGGTGATGATGGAGTTGGTGGAGGCGTCGACAAGCCTGAAGCCCGCCTGGCCCGCGTTGTGCTCGGCGGCCGCGATCTCCAGGTCCCGCACGAGCATGTGGTCGTGGGTGACCACGGATTCGTCCGCGCCGACGGTGGCGTTGACCTTGCCGATGAACTTGCCGCCCAGGTCAAGGTGCTCCCAGTCCGGGGCTACCTCGTAGGCCCCGGTGTAGCAGGTGTAGTCGCCGCAGTGGGGGTCGTCGCCATTGCCCTTGGCCACCGTGTCGCTGTAGTCAAAACGGGCGAACTGGTAGAGGTAGTTCATCACGGACTCGTAATGGCGCAGCAGGTCAGTTGTCTCCACACGCGTGTCCGACAGTGCGGACCCGGTGTGAGTCAGGCCCAGGTTGTGGCCGAACTCGTGCAAAATCGTGTTGCGCACCTGGTCTTGGCCCGTAAGCCCCTCGTGCTTCGCCACGTAGAATACCGAATCGCTCACCAGCCCCATGCCGGTGGTGTAATCGTCCTTGGCCAGCTGGTCGCCGATGATGCCGACGCGGAAGACGGACTCGCGCGGACCGAGGAGCCGGTCGCGGTCAGCGGCCAAGCGGGAGTGATGGTCGGCGTCCTTGAAGTAGTACGGCTCGAAGTCCTCGGTCGCGCCGCCGTGGCTCTCCTCATAGTTGGGGATGTTGTTGAAGAGGCTGCCGGCATCAATGTGCAGGTTAATCCCCTGCTGATCGAAGAGGTCGACGAGCTCCAGGAGAGAGCTTCTCGACGGCCTGTACACGTTCGCATTCGCCGCATTGCACGCCGCGAACTCGCCGAATTGCTCCGCGCTCGCGCCGAAGCGCTGCTCACGGTCGCACCCCAACGTCTCCCATTCGGACTTCGCCCAGTTGAGCTGCAGGTACAGGTCTGGCCGGTGCGGGTCCGCGCCCCACGCCTGCAATGGGAACTGCTCCCCGCTCGCGGTGGTGAAGCCCTGGCGCTCCCACGCGTCCGGAAGACCGTCGCGGTCCGAATCCACCGCGGATCCCTGCGTGGCGATGTCCATGGTCATGCTGGCATGCAGCTTGCCCCCTGCGGGAACCGCCCGCTCCCAGCGTCCGCGCTGAAACGAAGCGCCATCCGCGCCCACGCGACCGACCTTGCCCTCGGCTGTGGTCGCATCCTTGTCAGCCGCGACGCCAGACGACGTGGGGTCCTTGTAACGCAACGTCGTCTCGTAGCCGCCGTCCTGCGGGGCGATCATAAACGCGCCGTCCCGGAAGCTCGCCCGGTCCTTGCCGTAGGCGGTGATGCGCGAGTTCATGTCCACGCTGAGTTCGCGATCCTCGTTGCGCAGGTTGGTCAGGGTGACGTCGACAGCCATGGACTTCTTGCCCACCGTGAATGTGCGTTCCACCTTCACGCCCTGCGACGCATCTTCGTGCGTCAGCGTGACCACATCTGCGCCGCCTTTGGCCGATGTGTGCACCCTCGTCGCGCTCGGCAGATAACGGACGCTGCCGCCGTCGGCACGCAGCGCGACGTCGAAGCTGCCGGCCATAATCCCCGCAACGGAATACGGGTGCTCGAACGTAAACGTCGTAGTGCGACCCTTCGAGATGTCCATTACAGCGAACCCCTCGTCGTCGGCGCTGGGCGTCATGTGGACGCCAAAGGGCATGTCCTCCACGCCCGCAATCGCCGGGCTCGTAGTCCCCATCGCGATCATCGCCGCGGCAATCGCGGCGGCCCCCGCTCCCCTCAAGTTCACCGGGCACCCCCGGAGAAGGTGGTCCACGCCCAGTTGCCCACAGCTCCGGCGACAGCCATCGCGACCATCACCACCGGGATCCACCACGCCTTGCTGAAGTCTGCGCTTTGGTCCGGCGCGTCCGCAGTCAGGGTGACGGTCGTCTCCTTCCCGTCGACGCGCAGCTTGACCGGGTACACCGCACCGCGCATCGCGTCCGACGGCACCGACGCCTTCACCGCTCCGTGTTTGTCCACGGCGACGTCGGCGCCGCCACTATCGACGATCACCACATCTGCTCCCCCGCCAGCAAGGATTTCCTCCTCCTGCCCCGGTCGCAGCATGTGCTGTTGGGGCACTGATTTCGGTGCCACCCGGAGGCGCACCGGGGCCGTCGACTGCGAGCCGTCCGAGTAGCTCACGCGCACGTTGACGTCTGCATCCTTGGCCGTGTCTGACGGAGCGGCGGAGACGGCGCCCGTCGCTGGATCGACGGAGATGGCCCACCCCTTCAGCTCCGGGTTGTCCGCACGGCGCCACACAAACTGAGCGTCCGCGGGAACGCCGGCGTCACCGGTCTGCTCCACCGTCACCCGCTCCCCTGGTGCCGCGGCGAGCGTCTCCCAGCCGGGGTGGAACTGCTCCGCGCTTGGCAGGTCGTTGACCTGGAAGACGGCCGTGGCCTCGGCGGTGGCGCCACTGGGCAGGCCGACTTCCAGCGGCACCGTGACCGAGTCGCCCGCCTTCGCGCCCGACGCCGCAGTGTCTAGCGTGACCTGGCCAGTGTTGACGTCCACCCACGCGCCCTCCGAGACGGTGTGAAACGTCATTCCCCCCGGGACCGGCTGGCTGGAAAACTCGCGCCCCTGGTGCCAGATGGTCACCGTCGGTGCCGCGCTCCGCACCTTGCTCCCTACCCGTACCTGCGTCACCGGGTACGTCACGTCTTTCGGGTCCTGCGGTCCGGTCACGCGCACCGGAATGGTCTCGACCTGCCCTGCCGACGTGCGCACAATGAGGTCGTGCACCCCCGGTTGCTCGTTCGCCGGGGGCATGGCCTCGACCGTGCCGTCGGTGAACACCTCTGCCCACTCCGGGCCGTCAATGCGCTCCACGGTGACCCCGCTCTCGTTGCCCGTCACCGTCGGCACCACGGTCGCGCGGCTCCCCGCGGAAACGTTGATTGCATTCCACACGTAGTCGACTGTGCGGCTCGGCCCCGGGATCATCAGGCTCGATTCCAGGTCTGCAGTGAGCTCGATCTCCGACTGCGTGTACTCCTCGCCGTCCCACGTCACACGGTAGGCGTACGTGCCGACCGGGACTTCTAATGATACTCTGCCCGCGTAATCGGTCGTGGCCTGGAACGACCCGCCGCTGCCAGTGAGCTCGACGTCAACGTGTTCAAGCGGCCCGGCCGGGGTTGCAACCGTCAGAGTGTAGCGGGCGGTGTCGGCCGCGAGCGCCGCCGGGGCGACCAAGGCGGTGGTGACCGCCGCGCACGCCACGATGGGAGTCGTTGTCCAGTTCATTGTTCTGCCTTGCGCTGTTGAGCTTTGCTGAAGAGTTTAAATGAGGCCGCTCGCCCACGCCGCCGCTGCGCCACCGGCAATGGCCAGCAGGAGAAGCAGCGGCACGACGATGGCCGCCGAGCTGCTGCCGCTTTCCGGCTTGGGCGTTGCCTTGGAGGCTGGCGCTGCCTTCGTGGTCGGTGTTGCTTTGGTGGTCGGCGTGGTCTCGTTGTGCACCTTCGCGACCGCCGGGGTCGACTTCACGGCCCCGCCCATCGGCGTCGAGTCGGTGTTTGGGCCCTCAGCTACCGGGACGGCGAAGCGGTCCTCGAAGGTGGTGTCGCCAAGCTCATCGGTCGCGCGGACGTCGAGAGACAATGCCCCCGGCTCCGTGGGTGTGACGGGCACGGTGATGGTCGTCGTGTTCTTGCCGGAGCGAACGCCGCCGAGCACAACACGCTGGGTGGTGCCGCCGACGGCGACCTCGTAGCGGTGCAGGTCCAGGCCTGGGTTCGTGAGCTTGAGCGTCACCTCGCCGCGCTTGCCACTGGTCAGGTCGCCCTCGTCGGTGACCTCGACCTCGACGCGGTCACCGCTCGCGTCGGCGCGCTCCATCTCCTTGTCCAGCTTTTTGAGCGCCGCCGTGTCGACCTTGCGCGCGTCAACGCCCGCGGTACCGACGTGGCCGCCGAGGCGCAGGGAGTTAATGAGCAAGTTGTCCCAGTCCGCGGGGACGCGGTAGTCGCCGCGGTAGCAGTTCACGCCCGAGCGGTTGCACTCCTCCGGGAGCGGGCCGCCGGACACGGCCTCCACGTCCGAGTAGTCGAAGTAGGAGAACTGGTACAGGTAGTTCATCACGGACTTGTAGTTGGGCAGGTAGTCAGATTTTGGCACCTTGCCCTCAAACTTCAACGAGCCGTTGTGGTTGAGGCCCAGGTTGTGGCCCAGCTCGTGCATGATCGTGTTGCGCAGCTGGCTGTCTTCGGTCATGCGCTCGTGCTTGGCCACGTAAAAACCGTTGTCGCCCACGAGGGAGGTGCCAACCGAGTAGTTGCTCGGGTTCATCTGGTCACCGATCACGCCGGCGTGGAAGACGGAGGCACGCTGGCCCAGCAGGCGATTGACGTTGTCCACCATGCGCAGGCCGGGGATGGAGTTACTAAAGTAGTACCGCTCGTATCCCTCGGTCTGTCCACCGTGGCGGGTGTCGTAGTTCGGGATGTTGGAGTAGGTCTCGCCAGCGTCGATGTGCAGGGAAACGCCGTGCTCATCAAACTTGTCCGCCAGCTCATCCAGGATGTGGCGGGGCGGGCGGTAGGTCCGGGTGTTCGCGGTGTCGCACTGCTCGGCGTCCGGCGTGTTCAGGCAGCCGAGCTTTTCGTACTCGGATTCCATCCAGTTCAGCTGCAGGAAGACATCGGGACGGTGCGGGTCTGCGCCCCATTCGTTGAGGGGGAGCTGGGTGCCGTCGTCAAGCGTGACGCCCTGTTCCTCCCATTGGTCGGGCAGGCCGTCCCGATCGCTGTCCACGGCGGAGTCCTGCGTGTCAAAGGTGATCGTTGCCTTTGCCGTGAGCTGGTCGCCGGGGTCGACCGAGCGGAACCAGCGGCCACGCTGGAACTGTGCGCCATCGGGGTCGACGTAGCCGACCTCGTCGGTCGCGGTGGTCGCATTGAAGCTGTTTGCCACACCGGAGAAACCGGGGTCTGCGAACTCCACCAACGTGTCGTAGCCGCCGTAATCCGGGCCGACGGTGAAGCGTTCGCCGTCGAAACTGCCGGTGAGCGTGCGGTTGGTGTTGATGGAATTGGTCAGGTCCAGCTGGAAGTAGGCGTCCTCGGGGCCCTGATTCGTGGCGGTGACCTCGACCGTCATCTCGGTGTCGGTGGTGCGCACGACCCGCTCGATTTGCACTCCCCTCGCGGAGTCTGCGTACTGAGCAGTTGTCACCCGCGCTCCCCGCTCATCCTTCGTGGTGACCGGCGCGTTGTCCGGCGCCATGATGCGGGCACCGTTGACAAGAATGTCGGTGTACAGCGTGTTCGACTGGGTACCCGCAACTGAATCCTCGTCGTGGTGGGAGAACTGCGTCAGGCGGGAAGCGTCCACTGTTGCCTCGATGGCACCGGCGACCGCGGGCTGCCCGCCCACGACGAGCGCTGCACCGAGCGCGACTGCGATGCAGCGTGATGCCAGGTTCCTCATGCGGCTGCTCCTCAACGTTCTTACCCTGACCATGTATGCGCCGATGCATGAAAACTATTCACGGTCGATACATGAGCCAATGCTTATCAGTTCAGTTCTGGTGTCAACTGCTTAAGCTACCCCAAAACCGCAGATTAACAACTCCCTTTGCTCCAAAACCGCGACCAATCGCCAATTCGTAGACACCGGTAAATCAAAATGTCCGGAAGCTTTCGCAGCCTGTTGAACAATCCTAGAGTGCATATTATTCACCGAAGAGTGTCCTATCAGATGAGAAGCTGTAAGGCTAATTCATACAATCGGAATCCTTTTCTCAGAATTGAGCCGGCGTCCGGCCGTTAACTGGCACAAGTCAAAATTCCTTCATTAAGGTTCGGCTTGGGCATCCTCTTAGGCCACGTGAATACCTTAGCCAGGGCAGATATGGACAATTCGACGCTTGTCAAAAATGCGCTTGCCCCGCAGTGCAACGCGAGACAAGCGCATTATTTTTAGTGATTTTTACCACACTTGGCGCTAGATGAGCCCCTGGCTCAGCGCCCACCCGGCCCCTGCAGCGGCAATTCCGCCGAGCGCAAGCAGCACGGCGACTACGATCGCAACTGAAGAAACTGGCTCCTCCTGCTGCCGGGTCGGCTTTTCCGCCTGCTTCTCCGTCGGCGTCTTCGTGTTCAGTTTCGTGGCCGCCGCCGGGGCGCGATCGGTCACGCCGTCCAGCTTGGATTTGGCCATCCGTTTCACCTGCGGCGAGGCGTCGGACTTGAGCACGTCGTTGAGCACGCGCTCCGCCTCCTCAGCGGTGTAGTCCAGCACCGAGAGCTCGTAGCGGTCGGTGAAGACGCTCTCACCCGAGTGGTTGAAAATCTGCACATTGACCGGCAGGGTCGGGCCACTGATGCTGTTCGCGTTACGGATCGGGATCTTCACCTCGCGCTCCGAGCGCTTGTCCTGGATCCCGGCGAGGGTGATCTCCTCGGTGTAGCGCTGCCCGCCCGGGTAGTTGGCCACCAGAGTGAACCGCTCCGCGTCGGCGCCAAGGTTGCTGATGGTGCCTGTAGCGAAGTTCTCTTCGCTGGCGGTCACGATGCCGTTGTCGCCGCTTGCAGTGGTGTCCATCTGGAAGCCAGCCTTGCCCACGTTGGCAACGGCGGCGTTTTCTGCCAGCTTGCGGGGAGTTTTTTCGGACTGGTCGTCGTCGTCAAGCTGCCCGGAGCCCGTCGTCACATTGCCCTGGCCGATGTTGAAGCCGGGCAGGTCCAGGTTGGACCAGTCAGCTGGGATGGTGACGGACTGCTCACCGCACCCGCCGCCCTTGACGCAGGCGTTTACCCTCGCGTCGGTCGGCTCCTTGGCGTAGTCGAAGTAGCTGAACTGGTACAGGTAGTTCATCACGGACTTGTACTCCGGCACGTACACATCTCCCGCGAGCGGGTTGTCAGGCACCTCGGGCCCTGAGTGCCCCAGGCCCAGCGTGTGGCCGAACTCGTGGAAGATCGTGTTGCGCAGCTGCTCCTGCGTGGTCATGTCCTTGTGGTCCGCAATGTAGAAGGCGGAATCGCGGACGAGCGCGACGCCGGAGGAACGGTTCCCCTCCGCCATCTTGTCGCCGATGATGCCAAGGCGGAACACGGCCTTGCGGGGCCCAAGCAGGCGATCGCGCTCGTCGAGCAGGCGCTGAGCCTGCGACTTATCCTGGAAGTAGTACTGCTGAAAGCGCTCGGTCTTCCCGCCGTGGGGCTCCTCGTAGCCCGCAAGCGAGGCGCTCTGGTAGGTCTCGCCCGCGTCGATGTGCAGCGCGATGCCCTCCTTGGCAAAGACGTCCTCCAGGTCGCGGAGGATCGAGGTGGAAGGGCGGTACGAGTTGACGTTGGCGGTCGCGCAACCGGCGAACTGCTCAAATTCCTCCGCCGTCGGCGCGAAGTCATCCTTGCGCGCGCAGTTCAGGGTCTCCCACTCTGCCTGCATCCAGTTGAGCTGCAGGAACAGGTCCGGGCGCTCGGGATCGGCGCCCCACTTCTGAATCGGCAGTTCGGTCCCGTCCTCCAGCTTCAGGCCTTTGAGCTCCCACTCGTCGCGCAGCCCGTCGCCGTCCGTGTCAATCGCGGACTCTTGCGCCGCCACGCTTACCGACGCCCGCGCCTCCACCGATTCGCCAGGATCCAGCACCTCGATCCACTCGCCGGCCTGGAGCTTCGGTGTCCCTTCGCCAATCCCCTTGCTCTGCTCCTGTGTCAGCTGCTCGCGCGTGCCCGAAAAGTTCGGCTCCGTAAAGGACACGGTGGTGTCGTACCCCTCGGACTCCGGCCCCACCTTGTAGGTGTCCGCCTTCGTCTCGCGGGCGCTCACCTGGTAGGGATTCTGCAGCTCGTTGGCCAGCTCGATGTCCACCTGGCGGCGCTGCTTACCAGAGTTGCGCGCCCGCACGTCGACGTCGATGCGGTTCCCGTAGATACGGAAGGTGCGCGTGATCTCGACGTCCGAGCGGGCGTCCGTGTAGGTGTAGGTGATCACGTCCGCGCCGCCGTCCTTGCGCACGTCGGTTGATGCGCCCCAGTTGGGCGCGAGGTTCTTTCCATCGATCCAGATGTTTGAGTACACGGTGAACTCGTGGATACCCACCGCGGCCGCGGGGTGGACGTAGGCGAGCCGGGCGCGGGAGTCCTTGCGGACCTCGCCGTCGATCCGCCCCTGCTCGGCGTTGGGGGTCTCGCCGTGGACGCGCACGGAGATTTCTCGCTGCTCCGTGGCTGCGGAGGCCTGCGGGACGGCGACACCTCCGAGCGCGAGGGACGCGCACAGGGCGATGGCAACGGTTTTCAGGGAAGCATGCATGGTATTCACCTTTTAGATCCGGATCCCGAACTGTGAGAGCATCCGACGAATGTGGTCTTGGTTAACGAACGCGGCGTAGCCCACCCCACCAATCGCGGCGAGGAGGCCGAGGACGATGGGCACCCAGCTGTACCCGGACGATGCGCCCGACGGCGCGTCCTGCGGGGTGGGGGTCACGGTCTGCAGGGCCGGGGCGTTGGCCTTGACATTCTTGATCCGCTGCGAACCGTCCGGGTACGAGACCACCACCGGAACTTGCACCGACTTCTTCTTCGTGGCGTCAGCGTCCACGTCGACTGAGAGCTCGCCGGTGCGCTTATCGACGCTCACGTACCACCCCGGCTCGTCGAACTTCTCAGAGAGACCGAAGGTGGTCCCCTTCGGCGCGGTCGCGGTACCCTTGCTGTCTTTGCTGTCACGGCGCGCTTGCGAATCGGTGGTGACCTTGAGCGGGAGCAGCGCGGTGGTGCCGTCCGGGTACTGCGCGCGAACGCGGACGGTGTACGTGGCGTCGGCGGGCGCGCTCGCGGGAACATCGGCGCGGACGTTGCCGGTGCGCTGGTCAACGTCGACGCGCATGCCGGCGTCGTCCATGAGGACGAAGACGGTGCCCTCGGGGACGGACCCCTTCGGCTTCGCGGTGACGACGCGGCCCGTCTTGGAGACTGTTGCTGGGTAGGTCAGTGTGGTGCCGCGCTTCGGCGCCGTTGCGGTGGCCACGCCGATCCTCGCGGTGATGGTGCGCTCCGACCCGTCCGGGAAGCGGACCTTCACCGGGACCTTGACCGGCTTGGCGTCGGCCGACGGGGCGGTGACGTCGAGCGCGCCGGTGCGCTCGTTCACGCCAACGACCCACCCGCCAAGTTCAGTGTCCTCGTCGAGCGCGTACTCGGTACCGTCCGGCACGCCCTTGGAGGTATGCGCGGTGATCATCGTGTGCTGCCCGGGCCCGACCAGGACTCCGGCCTCGTAGCTCGGTGCGAGGCGGTCCGCGATCGGGGACTCGACGATTTCAAACGGGACGATCGCTTCGTCCTTCGACCCATCGGGGAAGGTGATGGCGACTTTCACCTTGATGGTGCTGCCGGGTTTCGCGTCCTTCGGCACCTTCAGCTCCACGCGGCCGTCGCTGGTGACGGTCGCGTTCGGGTTTTTTATGATGCGGTACCCGGTGCCCGCCGGCAACGGCTGCCAGCCGTACTTCTCCGGGGTGATCGTGCGGGTCGCGGCCGGCTTCGGGCTCCTGGCCCGCTCCCCCGCGCGGACGGTGCGCGGTTCGTAGGACACGTCGTACAGCGCAGCCTCAGACTGCGGTTTCCCGACCGTGATGGTCACAACGTTGTGCCCTCCGGTGGAGTTGCGGATCTCCGCCTTGTATTTCCCCGGGGCGACATTTGCCTGCGGGGCTGCTGCGACGGTGCCGTTCTGGTCGACGGTGACCCAGGTGGCGTCGAGAAGCGGCTGCCCGTCTTGGCGGGTGACCCCATCCACGACGAAGGCGACGCCTCTGCCGGCAGACTTTTGGGGGTTTGCGATCTCGATCTCGCCCGGGCGGACCTCGATGTCGCCCCAGCCGAAGTTCTCAACCGGTGCGAGCGTGGGCTTGGGTGCGGGCTTCTTCGTGGTGGGAGTTGGCTTGGGTGCGGGCTTCTTCGTGGTGCGGGTCGGCTTGGGTGCGGGCTTCTTCGTGGTGGGGGTCGGCTTGGGTACGGGCTTCTTCGTGGTGAGGGTCGGCTTGGGCTTTGTGGTGGTCTTCGGTGTGGTCTTCTTCGGTGTGGTCTTCTTCGTCGTGGGAGCTGGCTTGGGAGCTGGCTTGGGAGTTGGCGTTGGTGCGAGCGTGACCTCGAGCGCCACAGTCTTATTGGGCGAAACCACTACGCTCGTGGTGCTCGCTGTATAACCATCCGCAACCACGTCGACGACGTAGGTACCCGGGGGGAGCCCCGCAGCCTGGAATGCCCCGTTGTTGTCCGTGGTTGCGGCAATGGCCCGGGCCGGGTCGTCCTCAGCGTGCACCTTCACCGCGGCTCCGGCTATCGGGGTCTTGCGGTCCGAGACGACCACCCCGGACAGCGCGCCGGTCATGCGCTTGACCGGAACGTGCACAGACGCTATCTCGCCCGGAGCGACGGTCACCCCCTGGAGCACGCCGCCCTCGATCGTTTCTGTCGCAGACACGGAGATGTCGTACGTGCCCGGTTTCAGGTCAGGGAACTGGAAACTCCCGTCTCGATTCGTGACGGTTTTGTGCTTGCCGGTGCTGACGTTTACCCCGGCGACGGGGGTGCCGGAGGAATCGACCACGGTGCCGGCAATCGCGCCCGGTTTCGCGTCGACGGTGATGTCCCTCGCCCGGTTGCGCTCGGTGGGCTCGGCCCACACACTGCTGCTGGTGGGCAGCGTGCGCGCGGAGCCTCCGACACTGATTTTTTGTTCCCCCTCCGGCACGCGGGTGAGGGTAAACGTTCCGTCGGCGTCCGTGGTGGTTTCCAACTCGCCGATGGAGACGGGGACGCCCTCGACGGGCTTCGTGTACTCGTCGATCACGCGGCCCATCACGCCGATGGGTGTCAGCTCGATCGGGGTCGGGGTGTATTCCTGGCCGCTCGCCACGGTGAGGGAAACTGGCTGCTCGGCGAAGTACCCGTCCAGAGTGCCCGACTTGATGGTGTAGGTTCGGCCTGGTTCCACGTCGGCGAAGGTGACGGTACCGTCCGCGTTGGTGGTTTGGGTTTGGAGGGGTTTGCCGTCGGCGCCAACAAGCGAGACCTCGACGCCCTCGGCCGGCTCGGCGGAGTCGGCGCGCACCACCTTGCTGTGGATGGTGGCGGGCTGCGCGTCGAGCGGCTCCGCAAACCCGCGGGCGCCGACGGATGAGTTGTATGCGCGCCATGGCAACGTGTCCGCGCCAGCCGCGTTGCTGATGAACAGCGCCTCCGCTTGTCCGATGGTCACTGTCTTGGGCAGCGTAATGTCCAGCCATTTGTAGCCGCGGGCGTCCTCGAACCCGTAGCCCGTCACCGCGCCGAAGTCCTCGGTCACCTTTCCGTTCGTCTTCAGCTGAACCTGATATCTCTCCTCTGCGGGGAAGGAACGATTCACGTTGGAATAGCGACCCGTTGGCGTTGGGTAGTTCGGGTCCGCTACCCGGTCAGGCAGGAAGTACATGCGCACGGACCGGACCGATTTCGACTCATAGTCGCCGTCCTCGAGTTTGAAGAGCCCGCCCCAGCTCCGCCGCGCGTTGATGCTTTGGTCATCGGTCGTGGCGTAGAGCGCAAACCCGGCTGCCTCGTCCAGCACGTCGGCCGCATGCGCGACCGGGAGCAGGGTGGGCGGCACGGCGACGACACCGGACGCGAGACAAGCAACGACTGTTGCTACGGCGAAATTACGGCTCCGAAAACCCCGCACCATATCAATTCCCAGACTTTCCTTGAGGGCAACACAGGTAACTCCATTAATTTAACTACAGATATGCCTAAACTGCACGTTTGCAGAACGCGGGCCAGATTCCGCGCGAGCGGAGTCGTTTTACTCAGCAAAGGAGGCGCGTGCTGGGTATCGTGAATCGGAGGTGTCGGCGCGCTCAGCGTCGACAAGCTTTTGCATGTGTTGACGGAAAGGTTGTTCGGAAGTGAAGATTGCGGTTCTCGGTGGGGATGGATTCTGTGGCTGGCCGGCCTCGTTGCACCTCTCCGACCTCGGTCACGACGTGGTAATTGTGGACAATCTGTCTCGCCGCGCTATCGACGAGGAACTGGGTGTGGCCTCCCTGACCCCGATCGCTTCTGCTGAGGAGCGCCTGCAGGCGTGGAACGAAGTGTCCGGGCACACGATCGGCTTCCGCAATCTCGATGTCGCGCAGGACTACGAGGGGCTGCTCGCTTTCATCCAGGAGTTCCAACCGGATGCAGTGATTCACTACGCCGAGCAGCGCGCCGCGCCGTACTCCATGAAGACGCCGCGGGCGAAGCGATACACGGTAGATAACAACGTCAACGCGACGCACAACCTGCTCGTGGCCATCGTGGAATCCGGGCTGGACGTGCACGTCGTACACCTGGGCACCATGGGCGTCTACGGCTACGGCACCGCCGGGATGGAGATTCCGGAGGGCTACCTGGACATCAAGGTGGACACCGAGGACAGCACCACCGTTGAACAGGAGATCCTCTACCCCACCAACCCGGGGTCGGTCTACCACATGACCAAGGTGCTGGATCAGAACATCTTCGCCTTCTACGCCAAGAACGACGAGCTGCGCATCACCGACCTCCACCAGGGCATCATCTGGGGCACCCACACCGCGCAGACGCAGCGCGACGAGCGCCTGATCAACCGCTTCGACTACGACGGCGACTACGGCACCGTGCTCAACCGCTTCCTCATGCAGGCCGCCGTGGGCTACCCGCTCACCGTCCACGGCACTGGCGGGCAGACGCGCGCCTTCATCCACATCCAGGACATGTGCAAGTGCATCCAGATCGCCCTGGAAAACCCGCCTGCCAAGGGCGACCGCGTGAAGATCTTCAACCAGATGACGGAGACGCACCGCGTGCGGGACCTGGCGCAGCTCGTCGCAAAGCTCTCGGGCGCCGAAGTACAGATGGTGCCGAACCCGCGCAAGGAATCCGCCGAGAACGAGCTGCACGTGAAGAACGACACCTTTATCGGGCTCGGGCTCGAGCCCACCAAGCTGGCGGAGGGCCTGCTCACCGAGGTCGAGGACGTGGCGCGCAAGTATGCCGACCGGGCGGACCGCTCGAAGATCCCGGCGCGCTCCCTGTGGACGGCCAAGCAGGCTGCGGGTGTGCCGACCGGCGAGCAGTAACCCTATGCGCATTGCGATAGTCACCGAGGTTTTCCTACCGAAAATCGACGGGGTGGTTACACGCATCACCCGCCACCTCGACCAGCTGGCAGAGATGGGGCACGAAGTCATCATCTTCGCACCGGGCAACCCTCCCACGGAGTATGCGGGATTCGAGGTCGTGCCTATCCCCTCGCGGGCGCTGAAGGTTTACCCGGAGGTCAAACACGGCATGCTCGGGCCAAAGGCGTTTCGTCGCCTCCGCGAGTTCAATCCCGACATTGTGCACGCGGTCAACCCAATCTGGACCGCGGGCTGGTCATCGCTTGTCATCTCGCGCTTTTTCCCCATGCTCGCCTCGTTCCACACCGATGTGCCGGAATACTGCGTCAAGCTGGGCATTCCGTGGGTCAAACCCATTGCGAAGTGGGGCCTTCGCACGTTCCACGGCCGTGCAGCAATCAACCTTGTCACATCTGGTCCGATGATGGACAAAGCTGCTGAGTATCGCATCCCCCACGTTCGCCTGTGGCCGAAGGCCGTCGACACAGAACGCTTTACGCCAGAGGCTCGTTCAGTGTCGATGCGCGAGCGCCTAGGTGGCGGCCCGCTCGTAATGTTTGTCGGCCGCATCTCCGCGGAAAAATCCGTCGAGCGTTGCTTCCCCATCATGGAGGAAGTCCGCAAGCGAGTCCCTGGTGCGCGTATCGCGTTCGTAGGCGAGGGCCCGCTTTACGACGAGGTACGTTCCAGCGCCCCCGACTGGGCCGTCTTCACCGGCTACCTCTCGGGGGCCGAGCTCGCTGCCGCCTACGCTTCCGGCGATGTTTTGTTGTTCCCCTCCACCACCGAAACGCTTGGCTTCGCCGCACTTGAATCCTTCGCGTCGGGCCTTCCGGTCGTGGCTGCCAACGCCGGCGGCCTGCCCTTTGTCATTGACGACGGCGAAACTGGCATCCTTGTGGATCCAGATGCGCCGGAAACCACGTGGGCCGATGAAATTGCGCGCGTGCTCCAAGACGACGCATTGCGCACCCAGCTTTCCACCGCAGCCCGGGCAGAAGCGCAGCGCTGGACGTGGCGAGCTTCCTCAGAGCAGGTGGTCGATTACTACGACGAGGTTATTCGAAACGCAGGACGGTGACCTCGGCGGTCTCCCCGCCCGCGTATTCGCGGGATTCCGTCGCTGTCCGCACTCTCGCCGAAGGATCAATGTCCTGGTAAGGGTCCACACCCGGACCACAGGCATCAACGTTGCGCGGGTCGAACCACTCGATATTTGCGCGGCCGTCTGCGATCACGCCGATGCCGGAGGCGGTCTCCCAAGCCTGGATATCGCCGTCAATGCCGGGCACGTCGTCTGGGTTGAAGCCGAGGCGCTGCGCTTCGGCCTTGTCCGTGTACGGGCAGAATACGTACGCCCGCTCCACTCCCGGCCCCGCCACATCCGCGACGGTGAAGTCTCCGGCGAGCGCGGCGTCCTGCAGCCCCATTTCGGTGCCGTGCGCACCGCAGCCGGCCAGCGCGAACACGCTGGCAACGACGGCGATCTTACGGCGCATGCCCATAGTTACTTGATGCTCTCCGGAGCCTTGCGCTCCGGGTAGATCTTCGGGCGCACGCCCGCGATCTCCTCCACCACGCGCACCACCTGGTGGGAGTAGCCGTACTCGTTGTCGTACCAGACGTAGAGCACCAGGTGGTTGCCGGAGGCGATCGTGGCCAGGCCGTCCACCACGGAGGCGTGCGTCGTGCCCAGCAGGTCCGTCGAGACGACCTCGGGCGACTGGATGTAGTCGATCTGCTGGCGCAAGTTGGAGTCCGTGGACACGCGACGCAGGAAGTTGTTGACCTCCTCCTTCTCCACCTCGGTCTCCAGATCCAGGTTGAGCACCGCCATCGACACATCCGGGGTGGGCACGCGGATGGCGTTGCCCGTTAGCTTGCCCTCGAATTCCGGCAGCGCCTTGGACACAGCCTTGGCGGCGCCGGTCTCGGTCAGCACCATGTTGAGACCAGCTGCGCGACCACGACGGTCGCCCTTGTGGAAGTTGTCCGCCAGGTTCTGGTCGTTGGTGTAGGCGTGGACGGTCTCCACGTGGCCGTGCTTGACGCCGTAACGGTCGTTGATCACCTTCAGCACCGGCGTAATGCCGTTGGTGGTGCACGATGCAGCAGAAAGCACCTTCTCATCACCAATCATGTCCTGGTTAATGCCGTAGACAATGTTCGGGATGTCGCCCTTGCCCGGTGCGGTGAGCAGGACGCGGTCCACGCCCTTGGACTCGAGGTGCTTGGACAGCCCCTCGCGGTTGCGCCACGCGCCGGTGTTGTCCACCACAATCGCGTCGTTGATACCGTAGGCGGTGTAGTCCACCTCAGCCGGATCGTTGGCGTAGATCATCTGGATCGGGGTGCCGTTCGCCCAGATGATTTCCTTTTCCTTATCCACGGTGATCGTGCCGTCGAACGCGCCGTGGACAGAGTCGCGGCGCAGCAAGGACGCGCGCTTCACAATGTCGTCCTCGCCCTTCTTGCGCACCACGACGGCACGCAGACGCACGCCGCCGTAGGCAGCCTCGCGGGAAATGAGGATGCGGGCGAGCAGGCGACCGATGCGCCCGAAGCCGTACAGGACAACGTCGCGAGCCTGCAGCTCCGAGGAGGTCCCGACGACCTCGGCGAGCTCCTCTTCCAGGAACTCGCGCAGATCCTTGCCATCCGTGCGGGAGTAGTTCTTTGCCAGGCGACCCAGGTCGATCGACGCGGTACCCAGGTCCATCTTGACCAGTTCCTTCAGGATGGGCAGCGTGTCATCCAGTGGCAGTTCGCGCTCAACGATGCGGCGCGCGTAGCGGTGCGCCTTGATGATGTCGATGTCCGTGGCCCCCAGGAGCAGGCGGCCGTAGATAGACGTGACCGCGTTGTGCTCGCGGTGCAGCTGGCTGATCAGCGGGAGCATCTCCTGCGCGAGAGTGAGCTTGTGGTTCCAGTCAGCGGCGGGGGTAGTTGATTGTGTCACTGTAGTCCTCAAATACGGTCGTTGGTGTACGAATCATGTTCGGTTCGGGGGCATTCCGAAGTCCCACATGCACCCCTATCTTAGCGCGCCCGGCCGCGCGCGACGACGAGAGTTCACCCTAAAGAAAACCGCGTGTTACCTAGGCGTTCTTCGGCACACACATCACACCATTGATTGGTTCGGTGTCAGTTTCCGCGCACACCCCGGTTCGTGCTTTCGCTCAGAGATGGGAGTTCCTGCGGTGCCAACACCGCTACTTCGGCGTAGCATGTCTGCCATGGATTTGAGCTCGCAGCTGAACTACAACATGCACTCCGGCGCGCAGGACCTTCGCGACGCACTTTTCACCCCGACGACGGAGATCCTGCCCGGATCGTGGCAGGCCTCCCTCAACGACCTGAGCTACTCAGTCATCGGCCTGTGGGACTCGATCGTCCGCGCAGTGGAGACGTTTCTCATCTAAAGAGTCAGCCCTCCCCTACTTCAGCACCGCCCTGTACTTCTCCGGCGACGGCTGGGGCGCGAACGACGGCGCCTGATCCTTGTCCACCAGCACCGCGCGTACACCCTCCGCAAAGTCCGGCTCCCCGCGCATCAGCTCGCCGAGCACACGCTCGTTGTCCAGGGAGCCGGCGAGGTCTTGGTTGGCGTTGGCGTGAAAAAGCTCGGCCGCGGCGACGAGCGCGGAGGGCGAGGCCTGCGCGGTAAATTCGCGGACCTTGGCGCCGAATTCTCCGGCGACGTCGAGGCGGCCCTCAATCTCGGCCCACGAACCGGAGAAGACCTCCTCGATCTGCTCGTACCACCGGGCAAGCCCGCTCTCGCCGGCGGGGAGGGCGAGGGCGTCAAGGGCGGTGACGCCCTCGTCGATAAGCCTTTCTACGAGCCCCTCGAGCGTCTCCACCTTGTGCGAGGCCAGGCCGAGCGCGAGCATGTCGTCCGCGGTCATGCGGTAGCCGGTCAGCCCAAGGAACTTCCCGAGCGCGAGCGACGGGCGGGCCGGCAGGTGCTGCAGCTTCCAGGATTGGCCCACGTCCGTGATGTAGCCGATGTTCATCTCCGGCATGGAGGCGAACGCGTCCTTGTGCACCACCAGGTGCGAGCCGAGCGCCGAGATCCCCATGCCGCCGCCCATGTCCACGCCGGAGACCAGCGCGATATACGGCTTGGGGTAGTTGGCAATGTAGTTGTTCATCTCGTATTCCTCGGCGAAGAACGCGCTGATCTCCTCGGCCCTTCCGGCAAGGACGCCCTCGCGCGCGTACTTCACGTCGCCGCCCGAGCAGAAGTGCTTGGAACTCGAGCAGACGATCACCTGCGTGATCGCGTCGTCGGCCTCCCACGCGCGCAGTGCCGTGTAGATGCCATGGATCATTTCGCCGTTGAGCGAATTCAGCGCCTTCGGCCGGTTGAGCGTGATGATGCCCGTGGTGCCGTGGACATCGATGTTGAGCAATTCGGTGTTCAAGGATTCAGTCATACCCCCTAGTGTTGCACATCACAGCGAATGCAGGTGTGGAGACAGCGGGTATGGTGTGAAGAATGAATGCCCCGCGCTTGGTTGCCCTCGATATGGACGGAACGCTTCTTACCCCCAGCGGGGCGATCCCCGAGCACTTTTGGCACACGCTCGACCGGGCGCGCGCCGCCGACATCACCGTCGCCCCCGCCTCCGGCCGCCAGCTGGCCACGCTGCGCTCCATGTTTGCGCGCAACGAGCCCGACACCTTTATCGCGGAAAACGGAGCCGTGGTCCAGCACCTGGGCGAGATAGTGTCCGCCGTCACCATGCCGGAGGACACCGTGCGTCGCTTTGTCGACGCCTTCCCGCACGCCCCCTTCGCCGCCCACCCCGTCATGTGCACGCCCGAGGCCTCCTTCACGCTCGCCGACACCCCCGCCGAGGTGCGGCGCGAGGTGGACAAGTACTACCTGGCCAACTCGCACATCAGCACGCTTGCCGACGCCCCCGCGCACCGCATCGTCAAAATCGCCCTCTTCGTCGACGGCGACGCCGAATCAGATGGCCTTCCCTGGGTCCGGGAGACGGTGCCGGAGCTCGAGGCGCTCGTCAGCTCCAAGCACTGGCTGGACATCATGCCGCCCGCCGCATCCAAGGGCGCGGCGCTCACCGCGCTGGCGGCAACCCTCGGCATCGCGCAGGAGGACACCGCCGCGATCGGCGATTACCTCAACGACTTCTCCATGCTGCAGGCCGCCGGCACCGCCGTCGCGATGGGGAACGCGCACCCGGAGCTCAAGGCGATTGCGCATGAGGTCATTGGGACGAATGGGGAGAACGCAGCCGTCGATAAGCTTGCCCAATGGGCCAAATGATCGACTTCGCACAACCCGCTGACCTCGTCGCCCCGCAACTGCTGGGGTGCCTGGTCACGCACCGCGGCGTGACGGTGCGACTGACCGAGGTGGAGGCCTATACGGGCGCAAGCGACCCGGCCGCGCACACGCACCGGGGGAAGACCGCTCGCAACGCCGCCATGTTCGGGCCGGGCGGGCGGCTGTACGTCTACCTGTCGTACGGGATCCACCTCAACGGCAACATTGTCTGCGCGCCGGAGGGCGACGGGCAGGGCTGCCTCATGCGCGGCGGCGAAGTCATCGCGGGCGAGTCGCTGGCGCGGAAGCGACGGCAGCGGCCTGATCGCAACCGGATTCCCTTTGCAAATCTGGCGCGCGGTCCAGGGAATTTAGGGCAGGCGCTGGGGCTCGAGCTCGCGGATAACGGGACGCCAGTTGAGCTCACGCCGCGAGAGACGGAGCCGGAATGGGTGGCCGGGCCGCGCATTGGCATTAGCAAAAACGCGGAGGCCCCCCTCAGGTTCTGGATCCCGCGCGACCCGACCGTGTCCACGCCGCGCGGGTACCCGAAGCAGTAACGCTACTTCTTCTTCTTTTTGCCCTTCTTGTGCTTCTTGCCGGGCTTTTCCGGCTCAACGCGGCGCTGCTCCAGCTTCGCGGCGGCGTCCGGCACATAGCGGAACTCCTCGCGCGGGGGGCGCTCGTAGTCGGTGATCTCCGGGCGCTCCGGAATCTCCGGCAGGTCCACCTCGACGTGCTCGTAGGGCACCGTGGACAGGAGGTGCGAGATGACGTTGATGCGCGAGCGCTTCTTGTCCTCGCTCTCCACCGTGTACCAGGGCGCGGACGGGATGTCGGTGTGGATGAACATCTCGTCCTTGGCGCGGGAGTAATCCTCCCAGCGAGTGATGGACTCCAAGTCCATCGGCGAGAGCTTCCACTGGCGCAGCGGGTCCTCTTTGCGGGACTGGAAGCGCTTATATTGCTCCTCGTCGGACACCGAGAACCAGTACTTGCGCAGCATGATCCCGTCTTCTACCAGGAGGCGCTCGAAAATCGGGGCCTGGTGGAGGAAGCGGCGGTACTCCTGCGAGGAGCAGAAGCCCATCACGCGCTCGACGCCGGCGCGGTTGTACCAGGAGCGGTCAAAAATCACGATCTCGCCCGCTGCTGGGAGCCGCTCGACGTAGCGCTGGAAGTACCACTGCCCCTGCTCGCGCTCGGTCGGCTTTGGCAGCGCCTCGATGCGGCAGGTGCGCGGGTTCATGTACTGGGTGATCCGTTTGATCGCGGACCCCTTGCCGGCAGCGTCGCGCCCCTCCATCACGATGACGAGACGCGCGCCGGTGCGCACGACCCACTGCTGCATCTGCACAAGCTCCGCCTGGAGACGCACGAGCTCCTGCTCGTACGCCTTCTTAGAAAGCTTCGGCGGCTTCTTCGCCACATGTTCTTCGCTCATGTACTTCACCGTACCCAGGGTGAAAGCTGCCGAGCAAAAATGCCCAACCTAGCGGTTGACCTTGAATTCCGCCATCTCGTCCCACTCGGTCTTGCCCTCGATGAGCGTGTTGATGATGGTCGGGGTCTCCTTCAGGACCTTCGGGAACAGCTCCTGGGCGTCCTTGAAGTGCTGCGAGTTGACGTGCGCCTCAGCGGCGTCGTCCTTGAACGCCTCAACGAGCAGGTACTCCTTCGGGTCATCCTCGGAGCGGTACCAGTTGAAGAAGAGGCAGCCGTCCTCGGCGCGGCTGGCGTTGGTGAACTCCGACACGACCTCGCGGAAGTTCTCTACATGCTCATCAAGCGGCTTGAATCGAACGTTAATCAAAATCATGTGCACCACCGTACCCGGAGTTGACGGATGGGATTGCGCGCCAATTGTTCAACAACTCTGCGCTACGCTTGTCTGCAATGTACGCGCTCGCACTCGGCCCGGTACATAAAGGGGGGAGTTTCCCCTCCTCCAACCGGCTGTAGCGAGTACCGTAAATATGTTGTCTTCTTCCCACCTCGAGCCGGATGCCATGCTTGCCCAAAATGTTGCCGCCGAAGTTCGCCGCGCCATCTCGCGTGGCGAGTTTTCGCCTGGCCAGAAGCTCAACGAGGTAGCGCTGGCCGAACGTTTCGGCGTCTCGCGCAACACGCTGCGCGAGGCGTTTGCCATGCTGACGTCGGAGGGGCTGTGCGAGCGACTTCCCAACCGCGGCGTGTTTTTGGCCACCCCCTCCCCCGAGTTTGTCACGGACACCTACCGCGCCCGCGCCGCCATCGAGCCCGCTGCGTTGCTGTGGGGCGAGCACCTCGACGTCGAGCGGCTCACCCTGCTCAACGAGGAAGCGCGGGAGGCGATCGCGCAGAACGATGACGACCTCGTCTCCGCGATCAATCAGGCGTTCCACCACGTCGTCCTGTCCGCGATGGGGTCCAAGACGTTGGGCGACACGATGGACCAGCTCGACGCCTTCTTGCGCCTGGCCACGCTGCCGATCGTGCAGCACCAGCCCACGTTTCACCGCCAGTTCATTGACGTCAACGAGCATCTCGTCGAGCTCCTGGTCGAGGAACGCCGGCAGGAAGCGTCCGATTACCTGCAGGAATCGCTGGAGGATCAGGGGCGGATGGTCAACGAGCTGATTGCCAAGATCAACAACGGCGAACCGATTTAGCCCACCGCATGCGTGGCGGAGTATAACTGTGTCAGGATCTGCCTGTGGCCCACGAGCCAGCACCCGCCTCGTGTGAGCCGCACCATGCATTCCGTCGCCCACGTTCAATGCTTCAGCTGTGAGAAGGGATGCCGCCTGTGAGCACCACCATTGACCTCAACGCCGACCTGGGAGAAACCACGGCCGGCAACCCCGTCGCCGACGACGCAGCCATGCTCGGCATGGTGTCGAGCGCCAACGTCGCCACCGGCTTCCACGCCGGCGACCCCCACACCATCGCGGCCACGCTGGCTGCCGCCGCGGAACACGGCGTCTCGCTCGGCGCCCACATCGCCTACCACGACCCGGCCGCGTTTGGCCGCCGCTTCGTGGACTACGAGCCGGGCATGCTTGCCAGCGAAACGCTGTACCAAATCGGCGCCCTCGACGCGCTCGCCCGTGCCCAGGGCCTGCAGGTGCGCTACGTCAAACCCCACGGCGCCCTCTACAACGCGATCGTGCACCACGAGGCGCAGGCCAAGGCGGTCATTGACGGCATCAAGGCCTTCGACCGCGACCTGCCCGTCATGCTGCTCCCAGGTGGCGTGGCCTGCGACATTGCGGAGCGCGCCGGGCTGCGCGTGATCCGCGAGGCCTTCGCCGACCGCGGCTACAACCCGGACGGCACGCTGGTGTCGCGCCGCGAGCCGAACGCGGTGATGCACGACCCAGAGCAGGTCGCCCAGCGCGTCCTGCAGGTCGCCGAAACCGGCTCCGTGACCGCCATCGACGGCACCGAGGTGCAGGTGCAGGCCGAGTCCGTTTGCGTCCACGGCGACTCGCCCGGCTCCGTCGAGCTCACCCGCAGCGTGGTCGAGCGACTCGGCCAGTCCGGAATCACGATCGCGAGCTTCCTATGAGCGTACGCATCACCCCGGTAGGCACCCGCGGGCTCATGGTGGACCTGCCCGACCTGACCACCGTGATGAACTGGCACGCCTTCCTCAAGGCGAACCCGCTGCCGCGCCAGACCGACGTCATCGCCGCGGCCCGCACCGTGCTCCTCACCTTCGACTCCCCGACGGCAACGCGCGAGGCGGCGGGAAGGTTGGCGTCGATAAGCCCGAGCTCCGCCGAGCAGCGCGCACCTCGCGACGTGGAGATCGCAGTGCTTTACGACGGCGCCGACACCGCCTCCCTGGCCGAATCCCTGCACATGAGCGTGGACGAGCTGATTGCGTGGCACACCTCCACGACGTGGGTCGCGGCCTTCGGCGGGTTCGCCCCCGGCTTTACCTACTGCGTGCCGGAGGACCCGGCGCGGGCGCTGAGCGTGCCGCGGCTGACGTCCCCGCGGACCGAGGTGCCCGCCGGCGCCGTGGCCGTGGCGGGCGAGTTCTCCGCGGTCTACCCGCGCACCTCACCGGGCGGCTGGCAGCTCATCGGCACCACGCACACCCCGATGTGGGACTCCGCCGCGACCCCGCCAGCACTCGTCGCACCCGGCGACCGGGTTCACTACCGCGCCGTTGACGCGCTCGAGGACGCGACCGAGACGAGCCACCACCACCTGGCCACGCCGCCGCGCCGCCCCATCTTTTCCGTGGACGACCCGGGCATGCAGACCCTCTACCAGGACCTGGGCCGGCAGGGCAACGGCAACCTCGGCGTGACCACGTCCGGGTCGGCGGACCGGGCGAGCGCGCGTACCGCCAACGCCGCGGTGGGCAACAAGCGCAACGCCACCCTGCTGGAGAACATCGGCGGGCTGACGCTGACCGCGCTGGCTGAGACGGTCATCTGCGTCACCGGCGCCGACGCGGACGTGACGGTAGGCGGCCGCCCCGCCCTGCTGGCCACGCCGACGATCGTGCCCGCCGGCGCGGAGGTCGTCGTGGCGCCCGCCCGCCTGGGGATGCGCACCTACATCGCGGTGCGCGGCGGGCTCATCGCCGACACGGAGCTGGACTCCGCCGCGACAGACATGCTCTCCGGGCTCGGTCCCGATCCGATCCGCGCGGGTGACACCATCGCCATGTCGCTCACGCGCCCCCAGTCCGCGAACGCGCTACTGTCCAACCCATTGCGCGTGCGCAAGGAGGGCGCGACCACCACGGGCACCGTCCGCGTGGTGCTCGGGCCGCGCGACGACTGGTTCAGCCCCGCGGCGATCGAGCAGTTCCTCTCCACCACCTACACCGTCACCGCGGAATCCAACCGCGTCGGCCTGAGGCTGGACTCCGAGCAAGGCCTCGAGCGGGCGCGCACCGAGGAGCTGCCCTCCGAGGGCATGGTCGCCGGTTCCGTGCAGATCCCGCCGTCGGGCCAGCCCGTCGTGTTCCTGCGCGACCACGCCGTCACCGGCGGCTACCCGGTCATCGCCACGGTGATCAACGAGGACGTCGACATTGCCACCCAGCTCCCGCCCGGGGGCACCATCCGCTTCGAACTGTTTGAGGAAAAGAATGACTAACGCCACCCCGCACCAGCCGCTTACCGCCGTCCTGATTGCCAACCGCGGAGAGATCGCCGTGCGCATCGCGCGCACCGCCCGCGACCTAGGCATCCGCTCCATCGCCGTCTACTCCGAGCCGGACACCGGCGCGCTGCACACCCAGGTGGCGGACGAGGCCTACCTCCTGCCGGGCAAGACCTCGGCGGAGACGTACATGAACATCCCGGCGCTGATCGACATCGCCTACCGCGCCGGCGCGGACTGCCTGCATCCCGGGTACGGCTTCCTGTCCGAAAACGCCGACTTCGCCCGCACCGTCGAGGAAGCGGGCCTGCGCTGGGTGGGCCCGCCGCCGGAGGCTATCGAGCTGCTGGGCGACAAGCTGTCCGCCCGCGCGCTCGCCGTCAAGGTCGGCGCGCCGCTCGCGCCCGGCACCGGGGAGCCGCTGGAGACCTGGGAAGAGGCGCGCGACTTTGCCGCCGAGCACGGCATGCCCATCGCCATCAAGGCGGCGTTCGGCGGCGGCGGGCGCGGCCTGAAGGTCGTCTTCGACGAGGCCGACATCGAGGAGGGCTTTGCCTCCGCGGGCCGCGAGGCGAAAGAGGCGTTCGGGCGCGGCGAGTGCTACGTGGAGAAGTTCCTCGTCCACCCGCGCCACGTCGAGGCGCAGGTGCTTGCCGACGCCCACGGCAACGTCGCCGTCTTGAGCACCCGCGACTGCTCCACCCAGCGCCGCTTCCAGAAGCTCATCGAGGAGGCGCCGGCGCCGTTCCTCACCGACGAGCAGCGCACCGCCATCGAGGAGGGCGCGCGCGCCATCTGCCAGCAGGCCGGCTACCAGTCCGCGGGCACGGTGGAATACATCGTCTCCGAGGACGGCACGGTCTCCTTCCTGGAGGTCAACACCCGCGTGCAGGTGGAGCACCCGATTACCGAGCAGGTCACCGGCGTGGACATCATCGCCGAGCAGTTCCGCGTCGCCGCGGGCCTGCCCCTTTCCTTCGCCGGGAAGGACCCCGAGGTCAACGGCCACGCCTTCGAGTTCCGCATCAACGCCGAGGACATCACCAACGGCTTCGCCCCCTCCCCCGGCACGATCACCCGCTTCGACCTGCCCACCGGCCCCGGCATCCGCGTCGATTCCGGCGTGATGACCGGGTGGACCATCCCCGCCTACTACGACTCGCTGATGGGCAAGCTCGTCGTCTGGGGCCCGGACCGCGAGACCGCGATGCGCCGCGCCGAGCAGGCGCTCAAGGAGTTCTCCATCGGCGGCGTGCGCACCGTCCTGCCGTTCCACCGCGACATGATCACCGCGCCGGAGCTCACGGGCGACTCGCTCGACGTCTACACCGACTGGGTCGACCACAACTACTCACCCTCGGCGCAGCACGAGGTGGAGGACATTGAGCACATTTACGACGATCGCACGTCCCTGGTCATCGAAATCGACGGCAAGCTTCACACCGTCGGCGTGCCGGTCGCGCTGCTCTCCGGCGGCGGAGCTGCGGGCGGTAGCGCCGAGCCGGCTCCTGGTGCGGCTGATGCCGCTGGCGCAGTCACGGTGAAGTACGAGGCCACCATCGTTGAGTGGCTCGTTGCCGACGGCGACGTGGTGTCCAAGGGCGACGCCGTGGCCACCATCGAGGCAATGAAGATGGAGTCCAGCGTGAAGGCCACCCGCGACGGCCAGATCTCCCTGGCGGCGGCCGCGGGCGAGCGCGTGAAGGCGAACGCGACGATCGCCACGATTTCCTAGGGGACGCTAGGGCACCTGGTACTCGGCGTCGTGCACGTCCGTGATGAGCATCTTGCCCGGCGAGTGGCAGATGGCCAGGTCCGGCCTCGAGTGCATGACGATGGACTGCGGGGTTACCCCGCACGCCCAGAACACGGGGACGGTGCCCGCTGGGATGTCGATGGCGTCGCCGAAGTCGGGCTGCCCGAGGTCCTCGATGCCGATCAGGGAGGGGTCGCCCACGTGTACGGGCGCGCCGTGCACCGCCGGGTAGCGCGAGGTGATGCGCACCGCGTCTGCGACCTGGCCGGCCGGGATCGGGCGCATGGACACCACCATGGGGCCCGCGAATACGCCGGCGGGCTCGCACTGCAGGCTCGTGCGGTACATGGGCACGTTGCGGCCCTGGGCGATGTGGGCGACGGGGACGTGGGCGTCGAGAAGCGCCCGCTCAAACGTGAACGAACAACCAATGAGGAAGCCGACCATGTCCTTCGTCCAATACTCGGAGGCGTCGGTGGTTTCCTCGACGAGCTCGCCATGGCGGTAGAGGCGGTAGGCGGGGATGTCCGTGCGGATGTCGCCGCCCTCCATGAGGTGTGAGCTGACCTGGCCGGGCTCGAGGACGCCGATGACGGGGCACGGCTTCGGGTTGCGCTGCGCGAACAGCAGGAAATCGAAGGCGTGCTGCTTGTCCACCGCGATCAGGTTGGCCTGCACGTTGCCCGGCGCGAAGCCTGCGGTCGTGGTGACGTTGTGCTCGCGGAAGTAGGCGCGCGCCTCCGCCGGAGTCATGGCTGCCGGGTTTATGCCCACAGCGCGCTCAGCTTGGTCAGGGACATCACGCCCAGGACGACGGAGCCGAGCAGCACGACGAAGCCGATGATGAGCAGCGACTTCGGGTACTGGTACCCCTTGAGCAGGTCCGGGCGGCGCCACGCGGCCCACATCACCACGGCGAAGCCGATCGGCAGGATGATGCCGTTGAACGCGCCCGCGAAGATGAGCAGCATCTGCGGCGCGGCGCCCATGAGCAGGTACGCCACCGCGCACACCACGATGAAGGAGACGGTGAGCAGGTTGCGGGTGCGCTCCGAGGTCTGCTGCGTGGTGACGAAGGAAACCGAGGTGTAGGAGCAGCCGATCACCGAGGACAGCCCGGCCGCGAAGAGAACGAGGCCGAACGCGCGGAGGCCGAACTCGCCGGCGGCCTGGTAGAAGGCGTCCGCGGCGGTGTTGTCCTCAGACAGCGCCACACCCGTCGCCACCACGCCGAGCACGGCGAGGAAAAGCAGCACGCGCATGATGCCAATGACGATGATGCCCAGCACCGAAGAGCTCGTGATTTGCTTGATGTTTTCCAAGCCCGAGTTACCGGAGTCAATGAGGCGGTGGACGCCGGCGAAGGTGATGTAGCCACCGACGGTGCCGCCGATCAGGGTGGTGATGGTGAGGAAGTCGACGCGCTCGGGCAGGACGGTCTGCTTCAGCGCCTCCCCCACCGGCGGCTGCGAGACGATCGCCACGTACAGCATGAGCAGGATCATGATGGCGCCGAGCACCACCACAATGCGGTCCAGCGCCACGCCGGCGCGCTTGGACAGGAAGACGAGGACGGCGATCGCCGCGGAGATACCGCCGCCGATTTTCGGGTCCAGCCCCAGCATGGCGTTCACGCCCAGGCCGGTGCCCGCGATGTTGCCGATGTTGAAGACCAGCCCGCCGATGAACACCAGCGCCGCCATGAACCAGCCCAGGCCAGGCAGCACGATGTTGCCCAGCTCGTTGGCGCGCAGCCCGGAGATGCCCAGGACGCGCCACACGTTGAGCTGGATCGCAATGTCCACGATGATGGACAACAGGATGGCAAAGCCGAGTGCTGCGCCCATCTGGACGGTAAAGACCGAGGTTTGGGTGAGGAACCCGGGGCCGATGGACGAGGTCGCCATGAGGAAGACGGCGCCGACCATCGCGCCGATCCCCTTGCCAGAGCCTTGCGCGGCTTCTCTGGTCTGCTGCTCTTGAGTGGCCATTGCGGTGACCCCCATTTCTTTATACGCGGAAAAGTGACCCACGTAATGTTAGGCGATCATGTGACTTACGCGCCACTGCGGCCTACCCCTCGAGCTGCTCACCCAGCTCCAGCCACTCTATCTCCAGCTCGTCGCGCTGGCCCTTCAGCTCGCCGACCTGCCTCGTCTTCGCCCCGATCGCCTCGAAGTCGGGCGCGTCCTGCGCGGACATCGCAGCAATCTCGCCTTCCACGGCGGCGATCTGCTCGTCCGCCTTCGCGATCTTGCGGTCCAGCGCCTTCATCTTCTTCTGCAGCTCGCGTGCCTCCTGCGAGCTCAGGGCCTGTTGCTTCTCGACGCCCCCGTGCTCCTTCTCCCCCAAATCCAGGGGACCCGACGACGTGGACGTGGCCGCGCGTCGGTCCAGGTACTGCTGGATCCCGCCCGGCAGGTTGGTCAGCTTCCCGTCGCCGAACAGGGCGTGGGTGACGTCCGCGATGCGCTCGATGAGGTAGCGGTCGTGCGAGATCACCACGAGCGTGCCCGGCCAGGAGTCGAGCAAGTTTTCCAGCTCCTGGAGGGTGTCGATGTCCAGGTCGTTGGTTGGCTCGTCCAGGAGCAGCACGTTCGGCTCGCTCATGAGCACGCGGGTCAGCTGCAGGCGCCGGCGCTCGCCGCCCGAGAGGTCGCGCACCGGGGTGCGCTGCCGCTTCGGCGAGAACCCGAGCCGCTCGGCGAGCTGGGAGGCGGAGATCTCCTTGTTGCCCACGTGGACGTAGTTGGCCACGTCCTCCACCGCGTCGATGACGGTGCGGGAGGGATCCAGGTCGTCGAGCTCCTGGCGCAGCCACCCGATGCGGGTCGTCTGGCCTTCGACGCGTTTGCCGTCGTGAAGCGCGTGCTCGCCGGCGAGGGTGCGCAGCAGCGTGGTCTTGCCGGAGCCGTTGACGCCGACGAGGCCGATCCGCTCGCCCGGGGCGAGGCGCCAGGTGAGGTGGTCCACGAGGGTCCGGCCGTCGGGGGCGTCGATGCGCGCGTCCTCCAGCTCGATGACCACCTTGCCCTGGCGCTGCTTGGAAAAGGCCATGAGCTCGATCGAGTCGCGCGGGGCGGGCACGTCCGCGATGAGCGCCTCGGCGGCCTCGATGCGGTAGCGGGGCTTGGAGGTGCGGGCCGGGGCGCCGCGGCGCAGCCACGCGAGCTCCTTGCGCGCCAGGTTTTGCCGGCGCTGCTCAATCGCATCGGCTTGGCGGGCGCGCTCGGCGCGGGCGAACGTCCAGTCGTTGTAGCCGCCCTCGTACACGTCGACCGTGCCGTCGTGGACCTCCCAGGTCAGGGTGGCTACGGTGTCGAGGAACCAGCGGTCGTGGGTAACCACCACCACGGCGAGCTTGCGCGAGAGCAGGTGCTTGGCCAACCACTGCACCCCCTCCACGTCCAGGTGGTTAGTCGGCTCGTCGAGCACGATCAGGTCCAGGTCCTGCACGAGCGCGGCTGCGATGTTCACGCGGCGGCGCTCGCCGCCCGAGAGGTTGCCCACCTGGGTGTCCAGGCCGAGCTCCGCGACGCCGGTGCCCTGGAGGACCTCGCGCACCTTGCTATTCGACGCCCATTCGAACGTCTGCAACCCCAGCGGCTCCACCACCGCCTGGCCCACGGTGAGCTGCTCGTCCAGGTCGAAGCGCTGCGTCACCACCGCCATGCGCAGGTCCGAATTGTGCGACACGCGGCCCGCGTCCGGCGGCTCGATGCCGGTGAGCACCTCGAGCAGCGTGGTCTTGCCGCCGCCGTTGACGCCGACGATGCCGATGCGGTCGCCGGTCTGCACGCCGAGCGAGACCCCGTCCAGCAGGGTCTTCAGCCCCCACGTCTTGGACACGTTTTCCAGATTGATCAGATTCGCCATAACGAACCTGAGTTTACTGTGCCGCCTGTGCCCCAGGCGAAGGTCCCGTGGCGCCGAAGGACTCGTAGTCCGGATAGCGCTCGCGCACCTGTCCCAGCACCTGCTCGGCCGCGGCGGCGTCGCGGCACAGCAGCGCGATCGTCGGCCCGGAGCCTGACACCATCGAGCGCGCGACGCCGGGCAGCGCGCCGGCAAAGGCGAGGATCTCCACGAGGATCGGGCGCATGGTCGTGGCGGCCGCCTCGAGGTCGTTGTGCATCGCGCGGCCGAGCTCGTGGGCGTCGCCCCGCGTCAGGGCCCGCGCTACCGTGGCGGTGCCCAGGCGCGGGACGAGTGCGGGGTCATTGTGCCGCAAGTCATCGAGCAGGCCGAACGCCTGCCCGGTCGGGATGCCGACCTTGGGGTTGAGGAACACCCAGTGGGTGCTGCCGCGGGTGAGCATCTCCACGAGCTCGTCGCCGCGACCGGTGCCGAGCGCGGTGCCGCCCATGAGCGAGAATGGGACGTCCGCGCCCAGTTGTGCGGCGAGCCGGTGAAGCGTGTCTCGGCCGAGCTCGCTGCCGGCAAATTCGGCGAGGTAGGCGTCCGCCGCCACGAGCGCGGCCGCCGCGTCGGCGGAGCCGCCGGCCATCCCGCCGGCGACGAAGACCTGCTTGTCCACCTCGATGTGCACCGGCGGCAGCGCGGTGACCACCTCTGCGCCGCTGCGGCGGTACTCGTCCACCACCGCGTCCACGGCGCGCCAGGCCAGGTTGAAGGGGGCGTCGATGTGTTCCTCCGGGCACCGCACCCCGAACGTGGTGGTCATACCGGTGACCACGCTGCCGGTGGACACCGGGGGCGCGTCCTGCACGACCAACGTCACCGTCTCGCGGCGATCCACCGCCTGGAAGACGCTGACCAGGTCGTGGTAGCCGTCCGAGCGGGCCTCGCCAACGCCCAGATGCAGGTTGACCTTGCCGGGGGCAGATGCGGAGAAGCGTTGCGCACCGTTGCTCATCGCGCCTCCCCGAGCCGGATGAAGTCGTCGACCCCCAGCTTTTCGCCGCGCAGTCCGGGGTCGATCCCGGCCGCCGTGAGCGCCTCCTCGGCGGCCGCGGGGGTGCCGTAGACCTGGGCGAGGGTCGAGCGCAGGGTTTTGCGGCGTTGGGAAAACGCGGCGTCGATAAGCGGGAAGACCTTGGGGCGCACGGCGCGGCGGGCGGCGTCGGCGGTGACGTCGATGCGCACGAGGCCCGAGGAGATGTTCGGCGCGGGCCAGAAGACGTGCTTACCAATGGTGCCGGCGAGCGAAACGTCGCCGTAGAACGCGGCCTTGACGCTCGGCACGCCGTAGATCTTCGAGCCCGGCGCGGCCGCGAGGCGATCAGCCACCTCTTTTTGCACCATCACCAGCACGCGGCGGATGGTGGGGAACTCTTCCAGCAGGTGCAGCAGGACCGGCACGGAAACGTTGTAGGGCAGGTTTGCCACCAGCGCGGTCGGCGCGACGTCCAGGTCGGCGCGGGTCACCGCGAGCGCGTCGATGTTAGTCACCGTCAGCTTCGCGGCGTGGTCGGGGGCACGCTTCTCGACGGTCTGCTGCAGCCGGCCCGCCAACCGCGGATCAATCTCCAACGCGGTGACGTGGGCGGCGGTGTCCACCAGGCCGAGGGTGAGCGAGCCGAGCCCGGGGCCGACCTCCACGACAACGTCGTCCGGGGTCAGCTCCGCGGCGGCGACGATGCGGCGCACCGTGTTCGGGTCGTGCACGAAGTTCTGGCCGAGCTTCTTCGTCGGGGTGACGTCCAGCTCGGTGGCGAGCTCGCGGATCTCGACGGGGCCCAGCAGGTGGGATTGGCTCATGGGGACCCAGCTTACCCAGCCGGGTGGGGCGCGGAGCGACTAGCCAATGCCCAGCTTGGCGGTGCAGGCGGGCCATGCGCCCCAACCCTGCGCCGCCTGGACCTTCTCGGCCACGGCGATCTGCTGCTCGCGGGTCGCCTGGTTGGCGCTCGGGGCGTAGGCGGTGCCGCCGAAGCCGGCCCAGGTGCTCGGGGTGAACTGCAGGCCGCCCTGGAAACCGTTGCCGGTGTCGATGGCCCAGTTTCCGCCGGACTCGCACTGCGCGATGGTGTCCCACACGGAGCCGCCCGCGACGGACGGGGCGGCGGCGCCGGTGTTTCCCTGCTCGGACTTGGCGGCCTTCTTGGTGCCGCGGTGGATCACGGCCGGGCGCGCTTCCTTGGTCTCGTGCGCGGACGCGATGAAGGTCTCCTCCGGCACGCCGTTGACCACGACGGTGTGGCGCACGACCTGCTTCTCGCCCAGGACCTCTTCCTTGCGGACCTCCTCGGTGCCCTCCTCGAGCTCCGGGTCGTCGACGTACTCGGCCGGGGCCTTCACGTCCATGATCTCGCGGTCCTTGAGCAGCTCGACGCGGTCCAGCGTGATCTGCATGTTCGGGGTCACCGGCGCATCCAGGGCAACGTTGAGGCGGTCGTTGGAGTCGAAGGTCACGCCGCGCTCGGCGAGCAGGTCGCCGACGGTCTTCGCGGCGGCGGAGGTGTAGGTGACGTTGCCGCCGTCATTGATGGCCACGATCTTCGGGGTGGTCACATCCACGTTCAGCCCCTCGGTCACAGGCTGGTCGCGGTCCACGTCGGTCGCGGCGTTGGCCGCCAGGCCCGCCTCGTCCATAAGATCGCCCACGGTGGCGGCGGTGGAGGTCAGCTCCTGCGCCACGCCGTCAACCACCACGGCGACCGGCTTGGCGGTGCGCACAGTGACGGTGTCGCCGTTGGCCAGCTTCTCGCCCGGCGCCGGGTAGACCACGTCCTTGTCGCTCACCTGCACGCCGGCGGCCTCGAGGGCCTTGTTCACGTCGCCGGAGAAGGTGGAGACGTTGGTGGTCTCACCGTTCACGTCGACGGTGATGTCCTTCTGCGCGGCGACGGCAGCGGTGGCGCTGCCGACGATCGCGGCGCCAGCCACAGTGCTGGCCACAACGCGCCGTGCAGCGGGGGTGCGGGAGGTGGTGCGGGACATAGCGGGGATGGTTCCTTCTGTGATACGACCGTGTACTACTGCGGTAACAATACGGTAACGGCGCGGGGTTTACAAGATTGTGACCTCCGCGCGTGTCGCACTCCACAGCCCTATCGCAAACGTGCCGCCACTCGGCGCTTCTCCCTCCTCAGGCACCACTTTTGTCACACGTTGAACACGCGATCAAACGTTGCCGAGACCTCCTCGGCGAGCGCCTCGACCGCCATTCCCCGCGCCTCGGCGACCACCTTTGCCGTGTGCCCGATCAGCGACGGCTCGTTGCGCGCGCCCCGGAACGGCTCCGGTGTCATGTAGGGAGCATCCGTCTCAATGAGCAGCTGGCCGGCCGGCGCGAGCGCCGCCGCCTCCCGCATGCCGTCGTTGCGCTTGAACGTCACGTTTCCCGCGAAGCTCAGCACGTAGCCTCGCTCGATCGCCTCGCGCGCCACCTCCACCGGCGAGGAGAAGCAGTGCAGCATCACCTCGCGCGGGGCTGGCGCGTCCGCCAAAATGCGCATGAGCTCGGCGTCGCCCTCGCGGTTATGAATCATGAGCGCCTTCCCGCTCTCCACCGCCAGGTCGATGTGGAAACGCAGCGCCTCCTCCTGCACGTCCAGCGGGGCGGTGCCGTCCGCGTCGTGCTTGAGCCAGTAGGTATCGATGCCGGTCTCCCCCACCGCCACGCAGCGCTCGTCCTGGACCATTTCGCGCAGGCGGTCTCTCGTGGGCGCGTCGAGCTCGTGCGCGCGGGTCGGGTGGATCGCGCAGGCAGCGAACACGCGCTCGTTCGCGTGGGCCGCGGCCAGCGCGAGCTCGGCCTCGTCCAGCCCGTCGCCGACGGTGCACATCCGCTCGACGCCCGCGTCCACGGCGCGGGCCACCATCGCATCGACCTCGTCGCGGGTGCGGGCGCCGGCGGAGGCGAGGTGGGTGTGGGCGTCGATAAGCTTGGCGACGCGCTCGGCGGGCACTGGTGTGGGGCGTGGCTTCTTTTTGCTCATACAGTAGAGCCTATGGCATTCCAAGATTTGGACCCGCAGACCCGCACCCAGCTCGACCGCGACCTGGCCGAGGCCGCGGGCCGTGGCATCAACGGCGATGTCGACGCGGTAGTGAAGAGCTTCGAGCACACGCTCGGGTATTACCACCGGCTCCCCGAGGACGTGCGCCGCGGCTACCCGCGCGGCGAAACCGCCCGCATCTTCGGCGCAGCGCTTGGGGCCGCGCTCGTGCGCGACCACGGCTTTGCGTGGCAATTGCTTTTCGACGACTACGGCACCGACCTCGTCGTCGCCCGCGACATCGACACCGCCGAGCCGAAGTACGCCGCCCCCATGGTGATCGTGGACGCCCGCTTCGAGGACGCCGAGCCCGGCAAGCTCACCGCCTTCGTGCAGCAGTTCCTGTGAGCACTTTGCTAGGTTCAAGCCCATGGCTTCCTTTGATCGCGTCACCGTCCCCGCGCACACCGCAATCCTCGTGCGCGACACCGTCAGCCCCACCGAAATGGCCGCGCTGACCGGCCAGGCTCTGCCCAACCTGCGCGAGTTCCTCATCTCCACCGGCGCCGAGCCAGGGGCCGCGCGCGCCTACATCTTGTCCGAACCTCACGGCACCTTCGACGTCGGCGTCGGCTTTGTGGTGGACGAGCAGGATCTGCCACTGGTGGAGCCGTTCGCGGGCGACACCGGCGACGACCGCGTCGAGCTGGCGCACTTCGATGCGACGACGGCGCTTGTCCACCGCCACACCGGCCCGCGCACTGAACTCTCTGGGGCGTGGCGCGAGTTCGCCGCCGAGGCCGAGGCCGCCGGCGAACCGCTCGGCGCGGGCAGCTTCGAGGAGCTCGTGTCCGATACCGTGACGGACCTCTACCTGCACCTGCGCTAGCAAAGCAGCTTGTCGACGAACCCCGCCCCCGTCACCTCGCGCGTCCCCGGCCCCAGGCGCGGGTCAAGGTCCTTCGCGCACGGCACCATGTGGCCGAAGCCCTCGATGGTGGCCAGGTGCACCGGGGCATCACCGTCCCAGGTATCGAGGTGAATGTGCTCGCTCAGCTGCGTCCGGCCCCGAAACGATGCTCCGTTGCGTGCCGCGAAGTACGCGGCGGAATCGACCGCCGAGCGGGTCACGCCGCGGTTGTTGCCGCCGATGCCGGCCATGCCTCCTTCGTACGGGACGAGCGGGTCTGCGGTCCCCTGCACGCACAGGATCGGGGTCGGGTGCCATGCTCGCGACGGGTCACGCGGGGGAAGCGTGTTCTCCTCGGTGGGCATGGATGCCCCGAAGAGGGCGGCTGCGTGGAGGGTGGCGGGGGCGTCGATAAGCATGCGGATGAGCATCTGACCCCCGTTGGAGAATCCGCAGCCGATGACGCGCTCGTGGGGGTAACGCGCGAGGAGCGCGGTGAGGAAGCCGACGTCGTCGACGCCGAGCGTGCGGGCCGACTCGCGGAAGCCGCGGCGCAGGTCGTTGAAGTGACGGCCCACCCCGTCCGGGTAGATGACGGTGTGTCCGAGCGACTCGAAGGTGCGGTCCGTGAAGTTGCGTGCGACGTTGCCCGACTGGCGCGAGCCGTGCAAAAACAGGATCAGCGTGCCGGTGTCCCCGCCGGGGACCTCGACCCAGGTGCGCGTGCGCCCGCCGAATTCCAGCGAGCGCTTCCGCGGTCGTTGCTCGGTCACCCTGCTACTGGACGGGCGCCCACTCGGGGCCCGTCTGCCCCAGCTCCGGATCCAGCTTGGCCACCAGCGGCTTCGGCTTGGCAAGCTCGGTGCCGGCCTCGATGTCCACGCGCTGCCACACCGCCTGCTGGCTGGTGTAATCGCCGGTGATGGTCAGGTACGTCTGCCCCTTCTCCGGCAGACCGACGCCGACGAGGTCGTAGTCAGCGTCGTCGGTGATCTCCTCGATGCGCGGCTCCGCGGCCCACACGCCGGAGCGGCCGAGGGTCTCGTGGACCTTCTGCGCGGTGTGCGGCAGGAACGGGGTGAGCATTGCGTTGCAGTCCGAGACCACCTGCAGGGCGGTCCACAGGACGGTGGCCAGGCGCTCACGCTGCGTGTCATCCTTTGCCAGCTTCCACGGCTCCTGGTCCGCGATGTAGGCGTTCGCCTCGCCGACGACGTGCATGACCTTCGTAATCGCCGCTTTGAAGTGCGCCTTGGACAGGTCCTCGCCGGCGGTGGCGAAGGTCTGCTCGGCCAGGTCCAGGATGGCTCGGTCCGCGTCGTCGAGGTGTCCCGGGGTGGGCACGGCACCGAAGTTCTTGTGCGCCATGGACACGGTGCGGTTGACCAGGTTGCCCCAGCCGTTCGCGAGCTCGTTGTTCACGCGGCGGACAAACTCGTCCCAGGTGAAGTCCGTGTCATTGTTCTCGGGGCCGGCCACCGCGATGAAGTAGCGCAGCGGGTCCGGGCCGAACTCCTTGAGGAAGTCCTTGACGTAGATGACCACGCCCTTGGAGGACGAGAACTTGGAGCCGGACATGGTGAGGAACTCGGAGGAGACAACTTCAGTGGGCAGGTTGAGCTCGCCGAGCGCGTGGGACTCGCCGCCCTTCGCCCCCTTACCGGCGTAGCCGAGCAGCTCGGCGGGCCAAATCTGGGAGTGGAAGGTGATGTTGTCCTTGCCCATGAAGTAGTAGCCCTCGGTGGCCGGGTCCTGCCAGAAGGTTTTCCACGCCTCCGGGTCGCCGGTGCGCGCGGCCCACTCGATGGAGGCAGACAGGTAGCCGATGACCGCGTCGAACCAGACGTAGAGCTTCTTCGACGGGTTGTCCTGCCAGTCCTCCACCGGGATCGGGATCCCCCAGTCGATGTCGCGCGTCATCGCGCGCGGGCGCATGTCCTCGAGCAGGTTGAGCGAGAACTTGAGCACGTTCGGGCGCCAGTCCTGCCGGGTCTCGAGCCACGACGCGAGCGCGTCGTGCATGGCGGGCAGGTCCAGCATGAAGTGCTCGGTCTCGATAAACTCCGGAGTTTCCCCGTTGATCTTGGAGACCGGGTTGATCAGGTCGGCCGGGTCGAGCTGGTTGCCGCAGGTGTCGCACTGGTCGCCGCGGGCGTCGTCGGCACCGCAGATTGGGCAGGTGCCCTCGATGTAGCGGTCCGGCAAGGTGCGGCCTGTCGACGGGGAGATCGCGCCCTTGGTGGTCTCCTTGACCATGTAGCCGTTGGCGTAGAGGCCCTTGAACAGCTCCTGGACCACCGCGTAGTGGTTGCGCGTGGTGGTGCGGGTGAACAGGTCGTAGGACAGGCCCAGACCAGCAAGGTCGTGGACGATTTGCTCGTTGTAGCGGTCCGCCAGCTCCTTCACAGTCACGCCCTCTTTGTCCGCCTGGACCAGGAGCGGGGTGCCGTGCTCGTCAGTACCGGAGACCATGAGCACGTTCTTGCCGCGCATTCGCTGGTAGCGGGCAAACACGTCGGAGGGCACGCCGAAGCCGGCGACGTGGCCGATGTGGCGCGGGCCGTTGGCGTAGGGCCAGGCCACGCACACAAGAACGTTCTCAGGAGCCGTAGGGGTCTCAGGTAAAGTCATGGTGTTTAGCATAATCAACCCGCCCGGCCGGTCGAATCGGGGCATGAAAAATCCCCAGCACCCGGATGGTGGGGTGCTGGGGATGGTGGCGCGGTGGCGTCGAGAAGCGAGCGAGCGCTACTTGCGCTTGCCAGTGAAGGCGCGCTTGACCTGTGCCTTGCGCGCGTTCAGCTCGCGCTGATCGCGGTGCATGCGGCGCTCGATGGCCAGCTGGCGGGAGAAGCGCTCCTGCTCCTTCTTATCCAGGTAGATCGTGTCGTTGGACAGATCCTTCACAATCGCGAACATCAGCGCGATGAGGATAAGCAGGAACGGGGTTGCCGCGACGATGGTCACGGACTGCAGCGAGTTCAGCGCGTCCGAGCCACCGGAGATCAGCAGGGTGAGGCCGACGGCTGCGGTGGCCAGACCCCACATCGCGGCGATCCACGGCTTCGCGTCGGACTTGCCGTTCTGGGTCATGGATGCCATGACGGTGGAGGCGGAGTCCGCCGAGGTGATGAAGAAGGTGGCGAGCAGCAGCAGCGCGAACACGCCCATCACCACGCCACCCGGCAGGGAGTGCAGCAGGTTGAACAGCTGCTGCTCTGAGGAGCCGTCTGCGTAGATGGACTCGCCGGTCTGCTCCATGTGGATGGCGGTGCCGCCGAAGATGGCGAACCACACGGTGGACAGGCCGGACGGGACGAGCAGGACGCCCAGGCAGAACTCGCGGATGGTGCGGCCGCGGGAGATGCGAGCCAGGAAGGTGCCCACGAACGGGGACCAGGAGATCCACCATGCCCAGTAGAAGATGGTCCAGCTGGACAGGAAGTCGCCAGCCTCGCCGTCAGCACTCTCGGCGGTGCGGCCTGCCATCTCGAAGAAGTTCTGCAGGTAGGTGCCGACAGACGTCGGCAGCAGGTTGAGCTGTACGACGGTCGGGCCGAAGACGAACACGAAGATTGCCAGCAGCGCGGCGATCACCATGTTGGCGTTAGACAGCCACTGGATGCCCTTGGACACGCCGGACATGGCGGAGAGCAGGAACGCGAGCGTCAGCACGGCGACAATGCCGATGATGAGGCCGTTCGACGGGTCGTGGACAAAGCCGGATGCCTCGAGGCCGGAGCTGATCTGCATCGCGCCCAGGCCCAGGGAGCAGGCGGTACCGAAGATGGTGGCAAAGATGGCAAAGCCGTCAATGAGCTTGCCCAGCGGGCCGTCCGCGGCCTTCTGGCCGATCAGCGGGATGAACGCGCTGGACAGCAGCTGCTTGCGGCCGAGACGGAAGGTGGAGTACGCAATTGCGAGACCCATGATGGCGTAGACCGCCCACGGGTGCAGGGTCCAGTGGAACATGGTCTGCGACATCGCGGTGCCCACCTCGTGCGGCTCGTGGCCCGGCACGCCGTCGCGGTACATGGCCAGCGGCTCGGAGGCGCCGTAGAACATCAGGCCGATGCCCATGCCCGCGGCGAACATCATGGCGATCCAGGATGTCGTCTTAAACTCGGGCCGCTCGTCGGCGGAGCCCAGGCGGATGGTGCCGAAGTTCGAGCAGGCGATGACCAGCACGAAGACCACGAAGGCAGTGCCGCCGAGCACAAAGGCCCAGCCCAGATTGTTGATGACCCAGCCGAAGGCCGCGTCTGCGAAGTTGGAGAAATTCTCCGGCGCAAGCAAGCCCCACGCGACCATGGCGACCACGATGACCGCAATTGGCACAATGATGCCCCAGTCGACCGGCGCGTCCTCCGCGTCGGCCTGGCGCTCAATCTGCTCTTCCGGGTCCTGATAGTTGCCACGCTCGCCGGCACGATCGGCCTGCAGCAGCGAGACGAGCTCGCCAGCCGCGGACGGCGCGGGGTCGGTGGAGTTGTTCTCAATTTGCGGATCTGCAGTCCGCGGCTCTGCGCCCGGATCGTGCGGATCCAGGCCAGTCTCACGCTGAGACATTAATCACTCCTCAAAAGTATCGAAAAACTCGTATGACCTTTGCAGGGTATCTGATAAATAGTCTCAGCACGAACCGAGCGCAATCTTTTCCCGGATCTGGTAAAGGGGCGTTGTCGCTGCGTACGGCCGCGCCTAGTCCGCGCGCGCGGCAAGGGCCGCATTATAGAGGTCGCCCGTCTTCACGCCGTGCGCCTTGGCCACCGCCTTGCACGCGTCCTTCATCCGCTCACCCGCATCGACCCGCTCGAGGACGAGTTCCACCAGGTCCTCGGGGTTCTCCTCCGCCCTGGTGCCGCCCTCAATGACGACGGTGATCTCCCCGCGCACGCCTTCCTCGGCCCACGCGGCGAGCTCCTCCAGCGTGCCGCGCTTGACCTCCTCGTATGTCTTGGTCAGCTCGCGGCACACCGCGGCGCGGCGGTCGGCGCCCAAGATCTCGGCCGCGCGCGACAGGGTCGCGGCGATGCGGTGTGGGGACTCGAAGAAGCACACGGCGCGCTCCTGCCCCACCAGCGAGCGCAGCCAGGTCTCCTGGGCGCCGGGCTTGCGGGGCGCGAAGCCGTCGAAAAGAAAATGCCCCACGCTCAGGCCGGACAGGGCGAGCGCCGTGGTCACCGCGCTCGGCCCTGGCAGGCAGGTCACGGGAACGCCCGCGTCGTGCGCGGCGGCGACGATGGAGTGCCCAGGATCGGAGACCAGCGGCATGCCTGCGTCGGTGACCACCAGGACGACCCCGGCCCGCGCGTCCCGGAGCAGTTCCTCGGTGCGCGCGTCCTCGTTGTGGTCAAAGTTGGAGACGATCTTGCCGCGCGGCTCGACCCCCAGCGCCGCGGCCAGCGCGCGAGTCCGCCGGGTATCCTCCGCCGCGATCACGTCCGCGCGCTCGAGCAGTGTGCGCAGCCGCTCGCTCGCGTCCGCGACGTTGCCCAGCGGCGTGGCCGCGAGCACGATGCCGGTCTGTGGCAGCGAATCCTGGGGCAGATCTGTGGAGGCAACCATAAACGCCAAGCATACGCACGAACCAGTAAGATCCTTGTCCGTGAGTACCCAAGTGCCAGCTTCCGCCCCACCCGCGTCGCCTACGCTGCCGCCTGCGCCGAAGCGCTGGCGCGCGAAGCGCCCCGAGCCGTCCGCGCCCGTCACGGTCCCGTGGACCAAGCGCGATACCGTCTCCGCGACCGTGATCGGCGTGCTCGCACTGCTGACCCGCTTCATCGGGTTGACCCAGCCGACGTCGGGCGGCACGCCGGTGTTTGATGAGAAGCACTACGTCCCGCAAGCGTTCGACATGGTGCGCGACTACATCAACCCGGTCCTCGGCGGCATCGAGTCCAACCCTGGGTACGGCCTCGTCGTGCACCCGCCGCTGGGCAAGCAGCTGCTGGCGTGGGGCGAGCAGCTCTTCGGCTACACCCCGCTCGGCTGGCGCCTCATGACAGCGCTGGTCGGCACCGCCATCGTCGTCTTCGTCTTCCTCATCGCGCGCCGCGTAAGCCAGTCCACCAGTATCGGTTTGTTCGCGGGCATCATCGCGCTTTTCGACGGAGTGCTGCTGGTCACCGCCAAATTCGGCATGCTCGACGTGTTCGTGGTCTTCTTCGTCGTCGCGGCGGCGTGGACGCTCGCCGGCGACATGCAGCAGGTGCACCGCCGCTGGCACGACGCCTACCTGACCGGGAAGCTGGACGACACGGACGCGCTCGGCCCCCGCCTGGGCTTCCGCTGGTGGCGCTTCGCCACCGGTGTCCTGCTCGGCCTGGCCATGGCTGTGAAGTGGTCGGGCATGTACTACATCGCGTTCTACGGCCTGCTCTCCGCGTTCTGGGACCTCTGGCTGCGCAAGCGCTACGGGGTGAAAAAGCCGCTGGCGGGCGCGCTGCTTCGCGACGTCCCCTCCGCCCTCGCCTCCATCGTCCTCGTCCCCGCGCTGCTCTACATCTGGTCCTGGCGCGCCTGGTTCGCCTCGGAGACGTCCGTGTACCGCCACGCGGTTGCCGACGGCACCGTGGCCGACTCCGACTGGCCCTGGCTGACCAATCTCCCCTCCCCCGCCGCGGACTGGCTGTACTACCACTTTTCCGTCCTCGAGTTCCACAGCTCGCTGACATCGTCCTCCGGGCACTCCCACCCGTGGGACTCCAAGCCCTGGTCCTGGCTCGTGGCCTCGCGCCCCATCCTCTACTACTCCAACACCGACCTGGCCTGCGGCGAAGGCGGCACCTGCCGGGAAATGATCTTCCTCTTCGGCACCCCGGTGATCTGGTGGCTCACCATCCCGATCCTGCTGTGGGGCGCGTGGGTGTGGATCACCCGCCGCGACTTCCGCGTCATCGTCCCGATGGTGGCGTTCATGGCCGGCTTCCTCCCGTGGCTGGCCGCCTTCGACCGCCAGATGTACTTCTTCTACGCCGCCCCGCTCGTCCCGTTCACCGCGGTCCTGCTCGCACTCGCGCTGGGCAACCTGGCGCAGAAGGGTGGGCCCAGCGGCAACCGGCTCGTGCGGCGGTTCGCCGGCGCGGACCTGCGCACCGGACAGCTCGCCGTGATCGTGTACCTGGCGCTGGTCGTGGCCAGCTTCGTGTACTGGTCCCCCATCCTCTACGGCTTCATGGTGCCGGAGGACTACTACCACTCGCTCATGTGGCTGCCCAGCTGGAAGTAGCGCGCTAGCTGGGGTTCGCGTCCAGCAGATGCCAGGCGCGGCGGATTTCAATCCCGCGGTCCGCCACCCACGTCCAGACGAGCCCGAAGAGGGTGACCAGCGGGATGAGCACAATGCCGGGCACGAACTCGCCGGTGGAAAGCACCCAGTCGCGCACCGCGAAGCCCGCGGTAAAGGTGAACATCGTGCCCACGATAAGCAGGACGCCCGGGATCTGGCGCGGGCGCCAGGCGGTGACGCCGAGCGCCAGCGCGACGCCGAACCGGACTGCCGCAGTGGAGGTCTGCAGCGAATCCGTACCGCCGCCGTGAACCAGCAGCAGCACCGCCCACACCGCCCACACCACCGCAGCGGCGACAAGCGCCACGCGACCAATCGCCAGGGTGACAAGGCGGCGCTGCTCGAGCTTGCGCCACGTGTCGTCCACGCCCGCCATGATGACCTCGGAGAGGTCGTGGGGCGGCGCCATTCCGCCGTCCACTTCAGCGAAGCTCATGCGCCTGGAGAGGGAAAGCGCGCGCTCCCAGTAGGCGGTGCACTCCTCGCACTGCGCCAGGTGGGCGTCCACGACGGCGTCGTCAAGCCCGGGCGACTCGCCGTCGATACGCGCGGAGAGCGCAGCCTGGACCTCCTCGTGGCTAACCACGGGTGAGCACCCCGTCCAGGCTCGCGCGGCCCGTACCAAAGACCACGAGAGCGAAGAGCGCGGCAGCGAGCACCAGCGTGTACTCCACGCCCCCGTGCTCCACGAAGAAGCCGTTGCCCAGGTGCACGAAGTAGGCGGCGGCGAGCGAGAGGATGAGCAGCAACGACGCCGCGATCGTGGTGAGCAGCCCGATCACCAGGAAGGTCCCGCCGATCAGCTCGACGGCGCCCGTCACATACGCGCTAAGCTGCGGCTGCGGTACCCCCGCGTACGCAAGCTGCTCGGCAGTTTTATTCATGCCAACAGCGAACCAGTGCTGGTAGCCGCGGGCAACAAACACAGCCCCAACGACCAGGCGTAAGAGTAGGAGGGCGAAGTCTCGAACGGCAGGCCTGTTCATGACATTTACCCTACCGATGGAACCGAACGGCCATAAATCGAGTCAAATATCTATGAGCAATTTCAACGAAGCACCCAAGTCCCTACCCATCACCTGCGACGACGGCCTGGTCCGCCCGCCGTGGGCCGCCACCGATCCCCTCCTGCGCGAGTATTACGACACCGAGTGGGGCATGCCGCTTACCGACGAAGCGTCGCTCTTCGAGCGCGTCTGCCTCGAAGGGTTCCAAGTCGGCCTGTCCTGGCGCCTGATCCTGTCCAAGCGCGACGCGTTCCGCGAGGCGTTCAACGGCTTCGACCCAGACGACGTCGCCGCCATGGAGTCCGTCGACCACCTGATGGACAACCCCGGCCTTATCCGCAACCCGAACAAACTCAAGGCCGCGGTCACCAACGCGAGGGCGACCCTCGCGCTGCGCGAGGAGGGCACGCACCTCGGCGAGTTCATCTGGTCCTACAAGCCCTCGACCACTCCCCGTCCCCGCACCGCCGAGGAGGTACCGACCGCCTCACCGGAGTCCAAGGCGCTCGCGCGGGACTTGAAGAAGCGCGGCTTTATCTTCGTCGGCCCCGTCACCATGTACGCGCTCATGGAGTCCGTGGGCATCGTGGACACCAACCTCGTGGGGACGTGGCGGCGCGGCGCCTCCGGTGTGTGGAGCGCCGAGGAGCTCGGCAAGGGCTGACGAGGGGGCTAGCTAGCAGTCCTCCATATCCGCGAAGGCCTCTTCAACAGAGGCGTGCTCCTCGCGGGATTCCTCCCACACCTCCTTGGCTGCGGACAGGTTAATGACGGCGATAATCGCGCCGACGACGATGTCGAACCAGGCGGTGGACCACACGAACGTGAGGAGGCCTGCCACGATGATAAGGAGGTTAGCCAGGGCGTCGTTCCGCGCCGCGAGCCACGCGCCCTTGGCCAGCGAGGACCCTTGGTCCCGCAACCGCAGCAGAATCACGGCGCAGATCACGTTCACAACGAGCGCGCCGACCGCGACGCCGGTCAGCCCCTCGGGCGAGGGCGCAACCGGGTTGATGAGCTTGGTCACCACCATAACGATGGCGGCGATCGCCGGAATGAGGATCAGCGCGGCGAGCACGCTGCCGGCCACGCGACGGCGTTGTGCCGGCCACGCGACCGCGACGAAGACAAGCAGGTTGATCGCGGTGTCTTCGAGGAAGTCCGCGGAGTCTGCAGCGAGCGATGCCGAACCGATTGCGAGCGACGCGACGAACTCGACGAAGAAGTAGGCCAGGTTCAGCAGCGCGACGATGAGGACGGCGCGGCGGATGGTTTGCGTGGTCACGAGTCCCTCCTACACGAAACCCCGCTGCCGGCACCGTTTGTGCTGGCAGCGGGGGTAGTTTCCCTTGTGGAGCTAAGGGGAATCGAACCCCTGACCTTCGCATTGCGAACGCGACGCTCTACCAACTGAGCTATAGCCCCTCGCTGGTTTGAAAGGTTACTCCTTTCACCCCAGAGCATGAAATCCGCAGGTCACTAGCTTGCGCGGGGCGTGTACTCGCCGTAGCCGTCCTCCCGCGGCTGCGGGCGCACGTAGCCAGGCAGCGCGTCGAAGTCCGGGTGTTCCTCATCCAGGTCCAGGATCACGGAGCCGACGCGGCGGCGCTCGCGGGGGGTGGGCTGCGGGCGGTCCACGTCAACGCCGAGGCGGGCGCGGCGCAACTGGCGCACGCGGCGCTCGTGCAGCGCGCGCTCCTTCTTCACCACGCCACGCAGGACGATGAGGAACCAGGCGGTCAGCCCGGCGGTGATGGCGGGCAAGACCCAGGTCCACCCGCCCACGACGAACGCGACGACAAAGGTGACCACAAAGGAGGCGATGAGCACCAGCAGGGTGCGCTGGCGGCGCTGGAACCGGTCCGCCTTTGCGGTGCGCTCGCGCTCCGGGTCGTAGCCGCCGCGCCCACGGCGGGTCTTGGCAAACTCCAGGTCGCTGTCGTCCGGTTCAAAATCGGGCTCGGGTTCCGACTCAGGTGCGGCCTCGGCGGTGGCGGAGTCGCCTGAGTCCTGAGAGTCCTCAGAGCCCTCGGGGGCGTAGCCGAAATCTGAGGGCGCGCCATAGGACTCGCTCATCTCGTAGCGATCGGCTTCCGCGTCAGTCTCCACGACGGTGGAGCCGCCCTGAGGCTCCTCGTCACCCTTCTCGTCAAGGTCGACGACGGTGGACCCCGCCTCCTCGTCCTCCGGCTCGGCGTCGATGACCACGGGTCGGTCTTCCTGGGTCGCGACCTCTTTGCGGAAGAAGTTGCGGAGGGTGGGTGTGTCGTCGATAAGCACCTGCTCCTCCTCGGTCTCGACGAGCTCAACGTCATCTTCGGCGGCGGTGTGGTGGTGCACATCGGCCGGCGTGAGCTTGGGGCGGCGGCGAGCAACGACGGGTTCGGTGCCGCCCTCGTGCAGGACGCGCGTTTCCTCGTACCCCTCGCCAGAGCGGCGAATCTTCTTCGTGCTCCCCAGCATCATCGGCGCAAGCACGATGACCCACACGACGAGAATGAGGACCAGAATGAGGCTCGGGCTGCCCATGGACAATGCCACCTTTCAACGCAACCAATTGGGTGTGTACACAGAACTGGTCCCAACGCTATCCGTGCGCACTCGGCCCCACCGCCAGGCGCGCCGGACCCTGCGCCTGAAAAATTACTGAACCGGCCGAACGCGCCCCGCCGCGCGCAGGCGCTCCACGGCGGTGTGCGGGAAATCGTCCGAGTTCAGCGCTACGAAGTGGTGGTCGCGCCACTGCCCGTCGATGTGCAGGTTCTTGCGGAGGTAGCCCTCCTCGCGGTAGCCATTTGCCAGGAGCACGCTTTTCGACGCCGGGTTGTCCGGCAGGAACGTCGCAGTCACCCGGTGCATGCCCACCCTCGCGAAGGCGTGGTCCGTGCCGAGCGCGCACGCCGCTGTCGCGATGCCGCGCCCCATGAACGGAGAGTGGACCCAGTAGCCGATCCAGCACTCGCTTACCGCGCCGTGCTGGATATTGCCCAGCGTCACCTGCCCGGCGAACTCGCCGTCCGCGACGATGACCAGCGGCACGACGACCCCGTCAGCCGCCAACTTTTTCAGGTTGAGCCAGTTGGCACGCCAGGCTTGCGGCGAGTGCGCCTCACCCCACGTCCCTTGTACGGTCGGCTCGACCGGCTTGAGCCAGTGCTCGTCCAGCACGCGGGTCTCGCTCCATGCGCGGCCGTCGCCGGATCTGAGCGGGCGCAGGTGGACGTGTGTTCCGTCCGCCAGCCGCAGCGCGGGTGTCGTTTCCGGCCAGCCCGGCGTGGGCTCGCGGAAGAGTGCAAACAGATCCACCGGGGCGGGTTCCTAGCTGCGCTGCTGCAGGAATTCAACATCCACGAACTCGCCGGGGCGCACCTGGAGCACGTCCTCGGGGATGCAGATCATGGCGTTGGCCTCGGCGAACCCGGCGAGCAGATGCGCCGCACTGCCGTCGAGCGTGCCCAGCGACTCCACCAAGTACTCCCCCGTCTCCATATCCCGCATGAGGCGCGCGCGAATGTAGCCACGGCGGCCCTTGATGGAATCAATGTGGCGCACCGAGCGGGCCTGTACCGTGCGGCGCGCAACGTTCGCCTTCCCAAGCGACTGCCGGATCGCCGGGCGCACCAGCGTCTCCGCAATCACCAACGCGCTGACCGGGTTGGACGGCAGCAGGAAGACGGGCGTGCGCTCCTCGCCGAGCAGGCCGAAGCCCTGCACGGACCCGGGGTGCATGGCCACGCGCTGCGTGTCGAGCTCCCCCATCTCGCGCAGCACGTCCTGGATGACGTCCGCGCCCGAACCGCCAACGGCGCCGATCACGATGACCACTTCGGACCGCGCGATGTGCCCGGCGATCGTCTCGCGCAGGCGGCGCGGCTCCGCGTTGACGATGCCCGCGCGCACCACGCCTGCGCCGGCCTCCTCGGCGGCGGCTGCAACCGCGTACGACGCGACGTCGTACACCTGCCCAAGGCCCGGGTCGCGGTCCACGTCCACCAGCTCGAGGCCGTAGCTCATCACGGTCACGCGCGGGCGCGGGTAGACCAGCACCTTCTCGCGCCCCGCGGCGGCCACGAGCCCGATCTGCGCCGGTCCGAGCACCGAGCCCTGGCGCACGGCGATGTCCCCCGGCTGGATGTCCGAGCCGGGTTTGCGGACAAAGTCGCCGGTGCGCACTGCGCGCGACGGGGTGACGCGCTTGCGCCCCCGGTCACTCCATTCCAGCGGGAGGACGGCGTCCGCGAGCGTTGGCAGCGGCGCGCCGGTGGCAACGCGCACGGCCTGGCGCGGCTGGAGGCGAAGCGGCTTCTGCGAGCCCGCCGCGACCTCCCCCACCACGGGCAGCGTGCGGTCGCGGTGCGGTATGCGGCGTTCCGTAGTCTCCCCGCCGTCCTGCTCCTCCGGGGGCTCCGCGGCGAGGCGCAGGCCCGCGGTGCCGCCCACGTCCACGGAGCGCACGGCGTAGCCGTCAACCGCTGCCTGTGAAAAGCTGGGCAACGGGGCGGTTGCGGCGATTTCCTCGGCGCACATGAGGCCGAGGGCATCAAGGATTCCGACGCGGATCGGCTCAGGCGTCACCGCCGCGTCTACCACCATTGCTTGCTGGTCTTCAACGCTGCGCATTGGACCAATCCTAGTGGGAACTAGCGGACAATATCGGGATTCTCCGCTTCGAAGTCGCTGATAATCTGCTTCAGCGCCGTGTACAGGGCCGGACCATACTTCTCGTTGTGCAGCCCAAAGTCCACATTCGCCGGGATGTACCCGCCCGGATTGCCCAAATCGTGGCGCTTCCCGTCATGCACCACCACGTGCACCGGGTGGCCCTCCGTGATCATCAGCTCGATTGCATCAGTCAGCTGCAACTCACCACCCTTGCCCGGCTCGATCCGGC